>JBEKBK010000061.1:0-41345 GCA_050015435.1 Bryobacteraceae bacterium | reverse complement strand
CATATCATCGCCCGCACGGCTGCCTGCGAGTTTCAGGCGAAAGTTGAGTTCGCCGAGTCCAAGCTCGGTACGCCGTGGGCAGGTTTTTACAAGTGCCAGGATTTTGCCAGTGAAGTTGCAGCTGGCAGGCCGCACAGTTTTCAGCGCGATGCCCTGGTTGCTGTCTCGCTATTAGTTAGTGGGTGGTTTCGTGTTATTCGCGAATCCGCAACCGCCGCGAAGGAAACGGCACGTGCGGCGCTAGAATCTTCTGCGCCTTCAGTTGGAGCAAAAAGAAATGTGAAGCATGCACCTTGTGCCGCCGCCTTTCTTGCATTCATCGATGGCCTTTTGCTGCGCTTCTCGCTGGTCTGCCGATGTACCCCAACCTGTGAAATCCCGATCCGCGGCGAGCGCCGCGCACTGTTTGTTGAAAGCGGTCCGCAAGACGCACGCCTTGCCGCGTTGCGAACAGACGGCCATGGCTTCTTTTTCCGCACTCGCCTGATCGTCTTTGCCCTGCGACCATCCAGCCCCCATATCCTTGCTGCTATATGCGATCGCGCCCCAAGAGATGCTTTTCGGAAGCCTTGGAGCACTGGGCGGTCCGGCGCTGGAATTCGCGGACGAACAGACGGACGCTTCGACGTCGCACTTCTTGCCGCCAAGTTTAGTGCATTCCACGATGGCTCCCTGCTGCGCGCTCACCTTAGTAGCGGACGTTCCCCAGGCAACGAGATCGCCGTCCGCCGCGACGGCGCCGCAGATGCCGCTGAAGCTGGTCGCGACAACGCATCTGGCTCCGCCCGATTTGGTGCAATACTGCACGGCGACCTGCTCTGCGCCGGCCTTGGTATCCTGCTCAAACGACCAGCCCGAGATTTTATCCTTCTTGCTGTACGCAATGGCGCCCCAGCCGCTGCCGCTCTTGCCCTGGCACTGGATTCTGCAGAGTTCCGGCTGAACATTGCAGCCATGCGGATCGCTAATGGACCGGCCGCTCCAGCAGCCGGAGCGCTGCATGCACTCGGTCACGCAATCCGCACCGGCCGCGGTAGAAACGAAGGTCGGCCGGACCAGAGAGCTTACGAAAAGTAAAATCAGGACTTTCGTCCGCTGGTTCATAAACGTCCTCGATTAGTAAGCGGCTTGGCCGCGTATTTTCTTGTATCGTCATGGGGCGGTCAAAACTTCTCGCTTACGGTTCGAGCCCGCAGCCCTTCATAAAAAAAGCGGAGCGCGTTTCCGCGCCCCGCTCGGTGGTTTCTATATTTGGCTAGCTTAGCGTCGACCTCCGCCACCACCGAAGCCGCCGCCACCGTGGAAGCCTCCTCCACCGAAGCTGCCACCGCCATGGAAGCCTCCGCCGCCGGCGAATGAATTTCCGCGGAAGCCGCCGCCTCCGCTAAATCCGTACCCCGGCGAAGCTACGTGCGCATGCCCAAGGTACCCGGTTCCATGGCCGGCTGCGATCGATGGCCGATAGCCTGGACCGAAATGCCGGTTCCCGTACCCGTAGTAGCCGCGCCCGTAGAAAGGCGCGCCCCAGGCCAGTCCGGGTGAGTAAAATGCCCAGCCGAATGGGTCATAGAAAATTCCATCTCCCGGAAGGAAGGTGTAGGCGTCGAACCAAGGATCCCAATACCAGCCGTTCCCATACCATCCGTCGGCATACATTCCGGGTGCATAGCCACCGCCGTAGCCGTAGCCTGAACCCATGGTTTGGTTGTACTGTCGAGCGGCGTCCACATTGGCTTCCGCCAGATAGGACGACCTTAAGTTAGCCCAGCGATAGAAATCGTCCTGAAATTCGCTCCTATCGAATTTCTTAGCTTTCAGCTTTCCTGCCATGTTCAGGCTGAGCTGATGCTCGCCTTTGACCTCCATGTTCCGGCCGCCAACTAGAACCTCGGCTTGACCGTCGAAGACCCGGATCTGACCGTGATCCACATCGAAATCATACAGACCCGATTTAACCAGCTTCGTGCTGGCGCCATTTTGTTCAATACGAATGTTGTTTGCCGGGTGGACTTGGTCCACTTCCACCATTGCGCGGCCCTTGTCCACACTCAGCACCGTATTTTCGAGATCCGGCGAAATCATTCGGACGGTGCTATTGGGGGCCACCCGCAGGAACACACCCGGTGTCAGAAGAATCTCGGCTTTGCCGTTTTGCGTTGTAATCGATTGACCGGCGGACAGCTTTACCGATCCGGCCGAATTGGCGTTCAGCGGTTGCCCGCCGATCGCGGCCTGCCCCTCACTGTAGTTAATCACTCCTGGCTGAGGAGGAATGGATCCCCAGGCTGGACTGCATAACAGCGCAGTCAGGAAAAAGCCTCCTAAGGCAGTTATCCATGAGCGCTTCATAATCTCTCATACCTCTACCAGTTGGATGCGCCCTGGGGGGACTTGATGCCTACCCTCAATACGGTAGAAACGAAGTGGCGGCTCGGGTAGTCAGGCTTCGGCAACTACTGGGTTTCGCAGCTCGCCGATCCCTTGAATCCGAATAACGACCTCGTCGCCAGGCCGCAGATAACGCGGGGGGTTGCGCACATAGCCCACGCCCGGCGGCGTGCCAGTTGCGACCACGTCGCCCGGCTCCAGCGTGACAACGGTGGAAAGATACTCAATCAGCTCCGGAATCTTGAAGATCAGCTCGCGTGTATTCGAGTGCTGGAGCGTCTCCCCGCCGATTTCAAGCGAAATGTCGAGCTCGTGCGGGTCTGCAATCTCATCCCTGGTCACAATCCAAGGGCCCATGGGTGCGAAAGTATCGAAGGTTTTGCCCATCAGCCACTGTGTGGTGGCCAGTTGGTAGTCGCGTGCGCTGACGTCGTTCAAAATCGTGTAGCCGAAGACGTGGTCCATGGCGTTCGTGGCCGGAATATGGCGGCCTCCGGTTCCGATCACGAACGCGAGCTCCGCTTCGTAGTCGGGCTTCTGCGACGCTTTCGGCAACACGATCGGCTGGCCGGGCCCGATCACTACGTTGGTGAACTTGCTGAAGATGGTCGGCACATCCGGGATCTTGGCCTTCACTTCGATGGCATGATCGCGATAATTCAACCCGGCGCAGATCAGCTTTGGCGGACGAGGGATGGGCGCGAGAAGCGTGATCTGGGAACGATCGTGAGCGATTCCGGCCGTATTCAGAGGCGTGCGGGATGCAATCACTGAGAGCATGTCCATCCCCAGGCCGATAATCTTGTCCGCGGAAACCAGGCCTGCTTCAGGCGGCGCTCCCGCGTGGCTGAAAGTCACAAGTCTCATAAACTTCGAGGTTACAATGGTTGCTCATGTCTCGTATTCATCGCGCTCTACTGAGCGTTACCGATAAGACCGGCATCGTCGATTTCGCGCGTGGGCTGACGGCGCTCGGCGCGGAAATTGTATCCACAGGGGGGACCTATCGCGTGTTGAAAGAGGCGGGAATTACGCCCCTGCGCGAGGTCGCCGAGGTCACGCAATTTCCGGAGATGCTCGACGGCAGGGTCAAGACGATTCACCCTCGTATTGCCGGAGGTGTTCTGGCGATGCGTTCGAAGCCCGAACACATGCGCGCCATCGAACAGCATGGGATTCCGCCGATCGACTTGGTCTGCGTGAATCTCTATGAATTCGAGAAGATCGCCGCCAAGAAAGACGCGCCCCTCGAGGAACTGATCGAGAACATCGACATTGGCGGACCGACTATGATCCGCGCCGCCGCGAAAAACTATCAGGATGTGGCGGTGGTCACCTCCACGGCTGATTACGGCCCAATCCTCGAAGAGCTTCGTTCATGCGGCGGATCGCTGTCGGCGGAAACGCACTGGCGGCTGGCGAAGCAGGCATTTTCGACCACAGCTGCATACGATCGTGCGGTGTCCGCGCGCCTTGCCGAAATTCCCCCGAGCCGCGAACCTCTTCCCGCGATACTCGACATCCGTGCGCCCCGGGCGCTGGCGCTGCGATACGGTGAAAATCCGCATCAATCGGCGGCCTTGTACGCACTCGGCGGCGCGGGAATCGCCGGGGCCAGACAACTGCAAGGCAGAGAGCTAAGCTACAACAACCTGGTGGATCTGGATGCCGCCTGGCAGCTCATCGCCGAATTCGACGCGCCCGCCTCGGCCATCATCAAGCACACCAATCCCTGCGGGTGTTCGGAGGCGGAAACGCAGGTCGAGAGTTATCGCCGCGCCTTCGAAGCCGATCCGGTCTCGGCCTACGGAGGCGTGCTGGCGTTCAATCGCGAAATCGACGGCGATACCGCGGCCGAGATCGCGAAGACATTCATCGAAGCGATTGCTGCGCCCGGCTACTCAGAAGAAGCGCTGCGGACCCTCAGTGCGAGAAGAAACCTGCGGTTGTTGCGGGTTGCCGCGGCGCCGCCGGAGTTGGTGGTGAAATCGATCAGCGGGGGTTTTCTGGCGCAAACACCCGACATCCACCGTCTTTCGCGCGCCGAAGCGCAGGTCAAGACCAGGCGCGCCCCGAGCGAAGAAGAATGGACGGCGCTCGAGTTCGGCTGGAAGATCGCGAAGCACGTCAAATCCAACGCGATCGTCTATGCTCGCGCCGGACAAACGGTCAGCGTGGGAGCCGGGCAGATGAGCCGCGTGGATTCGGTAAAGGTCGGCGCGATGAAAGCGGTGCTGCCGCTCCAGGACACCGTACTCGCGTCAGACGCGTTCTTTCCCTTCGCCGATGGAGTGGAGGAAGCGGCGAAGCATGGCATCACCGCCGTAATTCAACCCGGCGGCTCCGTCCGTGACGAAGAGGTGATTGCGGCGGCAGACCGGCTAGGGCTCGCGATGGTTTTTACGGGCGTCCGGCATTTCCGGCACTAGATTCTTGACTGCGACAAGTTACCTACCGCAGTCAAGAACCTTAATCCGTAGCTATGCTCTTAAAGCGGCTTTCCAGCACAAGACGGCGAGACCGGCGATGAATCCGAGCAGCGCTTCGTATTCCCGGTTTCGGCGGTACAAAGCCCATTGAAAATGTTTTGTTGTAGGCGACTTACCACCCAACGGCATTAGCTTCGGCACGCGACGCGCGTAATCCTCATAGGCCGGGAACAGCGTCCGCAAATGCTGCTCTTCCAGTTCCACTACCGGAAGATAAATCAGCAGAAACACCGCCGCGAACAGGACTCCCAACTCCCAGCGCCGGGACGCGATGACCAACCCGGCGGCTACGGCAAGCGTCCCCAGGTACAAAGGATTGCGAACATACGCGTAAGGGCCGGTTTCAGTGAGCGCCAGATTTTTTTCCAAGTGACCCGCCGCCCAGCCTCGAATGACGAGTCCGACGACAGAGACTGGGACCCCTGTGGCGAGTGAAGTCCAGGTGGGTTCGGACAGCCAAAGAAATGCCGCGACCAGAACGAAGCCGAAGGGTACGCGCAGCTTCGCCACCCGATCCGCGTACGGTTTCGGAAAATTCACGCAGGACAACTCGCGGACTTAGACTCCAGAACAGCGGATAGCGCCTGCGCGACTAATGTCGGCGTGACGGACCGCATCGCTTCGCCGTCGTTGTGGCGCTTGTAGGTGGTGACGGCATCCGCGTTGCGCAGCACGCGCAGCGATCCTCCATATGGCCCGTTGCGCGCCGGATCGGTTGGACCAAAAATCGCTATGCCCGGCTTTCCCAGGGCCGCCGCCAGGTGCATCGGACCGCTGTCGACTCCGATCACGGCGTGAGCTCGCCGCGTCGCGTCGATCAATCCAGGCAATCCGGAAACATGAACATGCACGCCGCGAATGCGCGAGAGCGTTTCCTTCGCTTCCGGAGGACCATTTACCACTAGCGGCAGGTCGAGCTGCCGCGCGAGATCCGCGTAGCCTTCCAGCGGCCACTGCTTCGAACCCCAACCCGCGAGCGGACTGGCGAGCACGAATTTCTCCTGCGGCAAGCTGCCCTCAGGCGCGCCATTCGGCATACGGAAGGTCCGCAGCAAGCTGGATGCACCGGCTGCCGACACCAATTCCAAATTGCGATCGACGATATGCGCTGCATTCGTGACCACGCCGGTAGAGTAAAACAGTGACGCACATCGCTCCCACGCTTGAGAGCGATGAAACCCGACAATCCTGTCGGGCCGTGCGGCCGCCGCCACAAGCGCGGATTGCACCAAGCCCTGGAAATCGACCGCCAGATCGAACTTCTCCTGCCGCAGGCGCCGCCACGTCTTGGCCATGCTAGCCATGTTCCGATCCAGCGGGATCACTTGATCCACGAACGGATTGCCTTCGAGCAGAGCCATCCAGCGCGGCCGGATCACCCAGCTCACGCGGCTGTGCGGGAAACTGTGCTTCAAGCTGGCGACGGCAGGTAAGGCGTGAATCACGTCGCCCATCGCGCCGAGCCGGACCACGAGGATGTGGAAATCCCGCATCCCGTTATGACGTGGCCCCTTGCCGGGCGTGTACGTGCTCGATCAGCTTTTCCAGGCGCACTTCGTCTTCTGACTCGAACTGGAGCTGCACCGGGATCCCCGGCACGATTTCCGCGACATGATCCACCACATTAAGCGAGGCCACCAGTTCCGCTCGCGCCCGCGCGGGAAGGATCGGATTCACCGGGGTCGTAATCAGCACCAGCAGCGGTTTGCCATCGCGCTTCAACGCAGCCAGGCTACGCGCGTGGGAGGCAACCATGGGGTCGAAATACCCGCTGACGACGAATGCCCCTGCCGCCGCGAGTTTCGCCGCTTCATCGCCTTCGACGATCTTGGTTCGAGTGTCCAACGTACTATTTGAGCAGGTCTAGGGCAACTTCCGCCACCTGTAGGGAGCTGACACGGGTCATGCAGCGATGATCGATGGGACACTCTCGCTTGAGACAGGGGCTGCACTCGACCGGTTCACGCACGACCCGGGCCAGCGGTCCAGTGGGCCCAGTGGTGCTGTCATTCGTGGCCCCGAACACGGCTACGGTCGGCACACCCAACGCGGAGGCGATATGCATGGCGCCCGAATCGTTTGTTAAATAGACGCGGCAGGCCGCCGCCATGTCGATGAACTCGGTTAGTGAGGTTTCTCCGGCAACGTTTCTGACGGGCCGTGTGATCGCCGCCGCCACTGACGCGCACAACTCGCGCTCGGCTGAGGAGCCGAACACCGCGACGGACGCTCCAATCTCATGCGCCACACGATTCGCGGCTTCGGCAAATCGTTCGGGCAGCCAGCGCTTGGCGGATCCGAAGGCCGCGCCCGGACTCACTCCCACAACGACCTCGCCGAGTCCGATCTCTCGGAATTTCGCCGCGCCGGCTTCGCGCGCCATAGGCGCTCCTTCAAGCCGGATGAAGTTATTCTCGGGAAGAGTTTCGATAATCCCGGCGCGCACCAGCAATTCGAGATAGTAGAACCGCTCATGGATCGGGATCTCCCCTGGGCGGGGCACGGGGATCGATCGAGTCAGCAGCGGACTTCTGCCATCGCGGGCGTATCCAATCCGCTCCGGGATGCCTGCCAGGAATGCGACTGCGGCTGCTTCGAAAGCGTTCTGTAAAAGAATCGCGCAGTCAAAACCCATCGGCCGCAGTGCTCGCGCCGCTTGCCATTTGGACCGAACGTCTCGCGCTTCGTAAGGAATCAGCCGGCCGCAAAAGGGTTCACGATGATACAGTCCGGCTACCCAGGGTTTCGCGAGAATTGAGATTTCCGCCTCCGGATAACGTTCGCGGAGGGCGCGGAGCGCCGGCAGCGACATAACCGCGTCACCAACCCAGTTGGTGGCCCGGACCAGGATCTTGCGATAAGACACGTTCATTTCAGAGTAACCCGACGCCCTTAGGGGCGCTAAAATCAAGGTGTGAAGAGGTTTCTCCCGCTGACACCTGAGCAGTTAGCCCGTGCGGAAGATCGTCTGCTTCATCCGGCACCCGGAAGCCGCATCGAAGCGGCGAGAAATTATGGCATCGATTTTAACGCTGCTGGTCGAACAATTGCGCTTGACGCCGGCGGAACGAGCCAGAAAACTGGAGCAGGCGTCAACCGCGCTGGAGCAAGTCCGTGGCGCCGCACGCAGTGCGAATCGTTAGCGGTCCATCCGTGTTTCGAGTAACGTTGCCTACGGCGTTATCATGTGAAAGGTGAAGGTCAGGGATCTGATCCACCTGCTCGAAGCCGCGGGGTGGCGATTGAAGGCGACCAAGGGTGGCCATCGTCAGTTCCGCCATCCAGGTAAGGGAATGGTACTCACCGTGCCTGGTCAGCCGGGTAAGGGTGTGCCAGTGTGAACGCTGCGGGCGATTCTCCGCAGCGCTGGACTGGGACGGAAGGAGTCGAATTGATCAGGTATACGGTCATTTACGAACAAGGCCCGACATCTTGGGGAGCTTACGTTCCCGACCTTCCAGGTGTCATCTCTGTTGGTGATTCGCGAGATGAAGTCGAGCACCTTATTCAGGAAGCCATCGAGTTTCATCTTGACGGCATGCGCGAGGAAGGTATTTCTATTCCCCAACCGTCGAGCTTCGCGGGGGTGGTGGAGGTCAACCCCGCAGCCTGACGCGTCTGCTCTCTACAAAACTCAACGGAGGCAACTCGGAACGATCCCGATCACCAATCGAGGTGTGATGTAATTTCATCTGGTATTCGGATTCCCAATGGCTCTTCGATCTGAGATTCTCAAACAAATCGACGCCGTGCTTGGCAAACACCGCGAACTTCGGGCGCGTTCGCAATACAACGACTGCAGCGACCAGCCCGACGAGGACGTCACGGCGCTCATCACGTTGATGTGCGAAACGATTAACAGGTTTGCGCCACCGAATAGCCAGTATCTCGAATCAATCAAGGGAATTTTGAGGAAGTCCGGCGTTGAGAACGCATACGTCGTGCCTCACGTAGCGGGCGTCCTTAATGCCCTGCACACCGCATATGACGCAGGCTACCTCGCCACCGTCACGGAGCTAATTCACGCTGATGTTTTCGCCGATTTCGTTCAAATGGCGAGTACCTTGTTTCTGAAGGATACAAAGATCCAGCCGCTGTCATCATCGGAAGCACGATCGAGGAGCATCTACGGCATCTGTGCGTGAAAAACGGGATCGCAGCAGACGCCGCGGGGAAACCCAAAAAGGCCGACAAGTTGAACGCCGACCTGGCTGGCCAATCCGTTTACTCCAAGCCTCGACCAAAAGTTGATTACGGCGTGGCTTGATCTGCGAAACAAGGCGCCTCATGGAAGGTATGACCAATACTCGAAAGAGCAAGTAACCCTCCTGATTCAAGGTGTCCGGGATTTCATGGCGCGAATTCCTGCGTAGCAGAAACCTTGACGGCTGGCTGGGGGGGATGGAACTGGCCCCTCCCGGCACCAGGAGTTTTAGGCGCTATTCTTAATGTGGAGTATATCCGTGCGAATTCTGGCGTTGTGTTTCGGCATGGTCGCCGTCACGCGATTGCAGGCGGCGCCGCCCAAGGTGATCGCGGTGGACATTGATGGCATCATCGCCCCCGTAACGGTGGAGATTATCGGTCACGTGATCGATGAAGCCAACAGCGAGAACGCGGCGGCTATTCTAATGCGTCTGAATACGCCGGGGGGGCTACTCGATTCCAGCCGCGAGATAACGTCGAAGATCGTCATTTCGCGGGTGCCCGTGATTGCGTATGTGACTCCCAGCGGAGGGCGAGCTGCTTCGGCAGGATTCTTCCTTCTGCAAGCCGCGGACGTGGCCGCCATGGCGCCGGGCACCAATACCGGCGCGGCGTCCCCAGTGATTTTGGGCCAGCAGATGGATCCGGTCATGCGCAGTAAAGTCGAAAATGATACTTCGGCGTGGTTGCGGAGCATGGTGACTGCGCGGGGCCGGAATGCGGAGCTGGCCGAGAAGACGGTTCGCGAGGCGAAGGCGTTTACCGAAAAAGAGGCGCTGGATGATCATTTGATCGACCTGATCTCGCCCGACGAGCATCATTTGATGGACGATCTGGATGGGCGCGAGATCAAACGCTTCGATGGCCGCACCGAGACGTTGCACACTCGCGATGCGGAGATTGTGGATTATCGTCCCACGGCGCGGGAACGCATCATTGAATCGATCTCCGACCCGAATGTCGGATTCATTCTTCTGATACTCGGAGCTTTGGGAATCTACGTCGAGTTCAGCGCTCCGGGATTGATTTTCCCCGGTGTCGCGGGCGGCATCCTCGTGCTGCTGGGGCTCTCTTCTCTGTCCGTGCTCCCCATTAATTGGATTGGAGCGGCGCTGCTCATTCTGGGCGCTGCCTTGTTCGTACTGGAGGCGAAATTCGCTTCGCACGGGATTCTCGGCACCGGGGGAACCGTAGCCATGATCCTAGGCGCACTGTTGCTGGTCAACGGTCCGCCCGAGGTGCGCATCCATTTGTCGACCGCTCTCGCCGTGAGCATTCCTTTCGCTTTGATCACCATGTTCCTGGTGACTCTGGTGGTGCGCGCCCGCGCGAACAAAGTAGTCATGGCGGACGGCGGCATGGTCGATCTAATCGGCGAAGCCCGCACGGCGCTCGAGCCCTCCGGTAAGGTGTTCGTGCATGGCGAATATTGGGACGCCGTTTCAACCGCTCCAGTGCCTTCCGGTGGCGAAGTGCGCGTAATCGGGGTCGACGGAATGACGCTGCGCGTCGAACCAGTCTTTCGCCGGCCGCTCTGACTCCTCTTCTGTGTTCGCCAACGAGGTTTATTGGCATTAAAAAAGGCCAACACATCGCCTGCCACAGATAAACACTGATGGACACGGATAGAAGAAATCGGCTTATCTGTGTTGATCCGTGTTCATCTGTGGCTCAAGATTGTTTTGGTCGGGGGTTAGAGCATCCTGCTAGAGCAACTCCGCGGCGCTGAAGAAAAATGGAATCTCGACCGCTGCGGTCTCCGGTGCATCCGAGCCGTGGACGCAGTTCCGTTCAATGCTCTGCGCGAACAGCTTGCGGATGGTGCCTTCGGCGGCGTTGGCGGGATTGGTGGCGCCCATGGTCTCGCGCCATATTCTGATCGCGCCCGGCGCCTCCAGGACCATGACCACCACGGGCCCTTCCGTCATGAACTTCACCAGCGACGAGAAGAAAGGCCGCTCGCGGTGAACCGCGTAGAACCCTTCGGCTTCGAGCTGGCTGATGCGCCTCATTTTCAGGCCGACAATGCGCAAGCCAGTTTTCTGAATAATTGCGATGATCTCGCCGCTCTGACCGTCGGCGACCGCGTCTGGTTTGATGATTGCGAAAGTTCGTTCCATTTGCTAGAGTCTGCTCTTTACCTTTTCCCCGATGTCCGCTGGCGTGTCACAAACCGTCACACCCGCGGTTTTCATCGCGGCGATCTTATCTTCGGCCTTCCCGCTGCCGCCCGAAATGATTGCGCCCGCGTGGCCCATGCGGCGTCCGGGAGGCGCGGTCTGGCCGGCAATGAAGCCGATCACGGGTTTCGCAACATTCGCGTTGATATACGCGGCCGCGGTTTCTTCCGCATTACCGCCGATCTCGCCGATCATCACGATGGCGTGCGTATCATGGTCCTGATTGAACAACATAATCGCGTCGATGAATGTCGTGCCGATGATCGGATCGCCGCCTATGCCAATACAAGTCGATTGTCCGATCCCCAGCTTGGTCAATTGGCCCACGGCCTCATATGTAAGCGTCCCGGAGCGCGACACCACACCGACGTTTCCTTTGAGATGAATGTGGGCGGGCATGATACCGATCTTGCATTGACCCGGTGAGATGATTCCCGGACAATTCGGGCCGATCAGGCGCGTCGCGGGATGGCTCTTCAAGTAAGCCCAGGCCCGGATCATGTCGCCGGCGGGAATGCCCTCCGTGATGCACACGACCAGCGCGATTCCAGCGTCGGCCGCCTCCATAATCGCGTCGGCGGCAAACGGAGGAGGCACGAAGATGACCGATGCATTGGCGCCGGTGGCCTTCACGCCCTCGGCAACGGTGTTGAACACCGGCAGATCCAGGTGCTGCTGGCCGCCTTTGCCGGGTGTGACTCCACCCACCACTTTCGTTCCGTAAGCGATCGCCTGCTGGGCATGAAACGTCGCCTCTTTGCCGGTGAATCCCTGCACCAGCACGCGCGTATTTTCGTTGACCAGCACGCTCATTGGGCCAGCCTCACAACTTTTTCGGCCGCATCACGCATGCCGTCGGCCACAGTGAAATTGAATCCGGATTCCATCAAGATTTTGCGCCCCAGGTCAACGTTAGTCCCTTCCATCCGCACCACGATCGGCACTTTGACGGCGAGTTCGAGGGCTGCCGCGACCACGCCCGTGGCCAGCGTGTCACAACGCAGGATGCCGCCGAAAATATTAATCAGCACCGCCTTCACGGATTTGTCGGAAAGCAGAATGCGGAATGCGTTCTTGATTTGTTCCGCATTCGCGCCGCCGCCCACGTCCAGGAAATTCGCGGGGCTGCCGCCGGCGTACTTGATAATGTCCATGGTCGACATAGCGAGTCCGGCGCCGTTCACCATGCAGGCGACGCTGCCCTCGAGCTTGATATAGTTCAAACCGTACTTCGACGCCTCGACCTCCAGCGGGTCCTCCTCGTTGAGGTCGCGCAATTCGAGCAGATCCTTGTGCCGGAACAGCGCATTATCGTCGAGATTCATCTTGGCGTCCAGAGCGTAGACGTTTCCGTCCTTCGTGAGGATGAACGGATTGATTTCGGCGAGCGATGCGTCCAGGGCATCGGTGGCGCGCGCAAGAGCCATCATGGCTGCGGCTGCCGGGTTCACCGCAGCGCCTGTGATGCCGATTCCAAATGCCAATTTGCGAGCCTGAAAGGGCATGAGACCCAGGCCCGGTTCGAGGGCTTCTTTCAGAATTCGCTCCGGCGCCTTTGCGGCGACTTCTTCGATCTCCATGCCGCCGTCAGCCGAAGCCATGAACACGTTCTTGCCCAGCGCGCGGTCGAGCACGATCCCTAAATACAGCTCGCGCTCAATCGGAAGGGTCTCCTCGACCAGCAGGCGGCGGACGACGCGCCCTTCCGGGCCAGTCTGATGCGTCACCAGCGTCATGCCCAGGATTTTCTCCGCGACGGCGCGAGCCTCGGCGGCATCCTTCGCGATCTTCACGCCTCCGCCCTTGCCGCGTCCTCCAGCATGGATCTGCGCCTTGACGACCACGCTTCCGCCGATCTTTTTCGCGGCAGCCTCCGCTTCGTCGACGGTATGCGCGACCTCACCTCTGGGCACAGGAACAGCGTACCTAGCCAAGAGGGCCTTGGCCTGATATTCATGAATCTTCATGTGATGTTATAAGCTGGAGAATCTTCACTATAACATCTGCGATGTCGCTACTGCCTTTTGTTCATCGAGTCTCCAGCGGTGAAAATCTTACGTCCGAGGAGGCCCACCAGGCCATGAGCGTGCTGCTCGAAGGCGGAGCGAGCGCGACCGTGATCGCCGCATTCTTGGTCGCCCTGCGGATGAAAGGCGAGACCTCCGCGGAACTGGCAGGCTTCGCCCGCGCGATGCGGGAGCGAGTGATCTTCGTCGACGCGGGAGAAGGCTTGATCGATACATGCGGCACGGGCGGCGATGCGGCGGGCACTTTCAACATCTCAACCATTGCTGCGATCGTGATGGCCGGCGCAGGCGCTCGGGTGGCGAAGCACGGCAACCGGTCCATATCGAGTCAGACCGGCAGCGCAGACGTGCTGGAGGCGTTGGGCGTTCGAATCGCGATGACACCCGAGGAAGCAGCTCGCGCGATACGCGAGATCGGGATCGGGTTCCTGTTCGCCCCCCTTCTTCACCCCGCGATGAAGCATGCCCAGCCGGTGCGGCGTGAGTTGAAGATGCGGACCGTGTTCAACCTGCTTGGACCGCTGGTGAATCCGGCGCGGGCGCGCACGCAGTTGATCGGAACTCCAGCGCCAACGGCCGCACCGCTGATTGCCGGGGCGCTGGCCGAGCTGGGGACGGATCACGCGTTCGTGGTGCACGGACACGACGGGCTGGACGAGATCAGTACCACAGGCCCCACCGATGTTTATGAAGTGCGCGGCGGTTCGGTTGAAAGACATTTATGGATGCCGTCCGATTTCGGGGTTTCGACCGCGTCGCTCGCGCAGCTTGCGGGCGGCGACCCCGCGCAAAATGCCCAAATCGCAATTCAGGTTCTAAGTGGCGCCGCCGGCCCGGCGCGCGACATCGTGCTCGTCAACGCGGCCGCGGGACTCGTTGCCGCCGGACTGGCTCCAGACTTGCGAACGGCGATGACGGTGGCGGCTGAATCGATCGATTCCGGCTCCGCCGCACGCCGGTTGGCCATGCTGAAACAGTGCTTCCCCGTTACTTCGGAACGCTGACCTGCTCCACCGCAAAATCCACCGGAGTCTCCACAGTGGGTGTTCCCTGCCGCTGGATGCCCACTGTGACGTAAGCCGGCTCCACGCGCTTGTATAAGGCATCCACTGGATACCAGCCTCCGGGGCGCACCGGGAAGCCGCATGGTTTGTTCACGAAAAGAGTGTTCCCCCGGCTGTCATTGACGTCGCAGTTGGCATGCTTCGACGTCGCTGGATCGAACACCTCGACTTGAAACCGGTATCCGTTGGCGGCGGAACGATCGGGCAGAATGAACACCGAGTACGTCAGCATATACGATTGCGCCGGCGCGCCGTTGACGTCCAGGTTCTTAATCTGCCAGCCGTTAGTGTTGGTCGTCAGGGCTTGCCCGGGATAATTATCCTCGTTCATGTATTCGCTGGAGAACGAGTCGCTCACGTGGCAGTATCCGTTCGGCTGAATACCACAGTTGCTGTTGTTGGAAATATAAAACACGGTTTGGGCGGGAATCACATTGCGGTAAAACCCGAACTCCAGACCTCCGGCGTCGCACCGCTGCTGATGGAAATACGCAGCCTCGTACACGACCCCGGCGCCGCTCAGCGCGCCGCGGAAACTTGTGCGTATCTGCAAACCATAACCTGCGTCGGGACGGATCGAACTCACAAAGTACTCGCTGGGCATGGTCGTTTTGAATTTCCCGGCCAAACGATTTCCGGCGAAGTCATACCAGAACGGCGGTGCGTCCGGCGCGGAGTCCGCGTAGGAACAGACGCCGCTCACCGCGGCCGCATCATTGACGGCCGAGGCTGGCTCCAAGAAATGAAACGGGAGCGTCGTACGATTCGCCTTGGAGTCCAGCTCCGTCTTCGTAGCTCCGTCGTACTTCAAGTATTCCGGCGGATCGGCCGCAGTCATGATCGGGCGAAATCCGGGAGCGCCGAGATTAATTGAGGCGCGCGCCGTCCACTTTCCCGCAGGCTGCCAGGCTCCATTGTTGGTTTTGGTCCAGATGGTCTTCGGGCCCGCAAAATTCGGCTGAAAAGCGATCGCGAGCCCGATTGAAGAGGCGTCTGACACGGATCGCTGAAAATCGATCGAACATTGATTGTTGCCGGCCACACCGCTCTTTCCGGGCTCACCGGATGCCGCCGGCTTTTCACCTGTATCGTCCCGCAAAACGATCTTGCGCTCGACCGGATCATAGATGACATAACACGCCCCGCTGGTCTTCAGTGTGGAGTTGATTAGCATCGAGATGGAACCCCTCGAAGCCTTCAGGACAAACACGCGGCTTGATCCCGTTCCGGCATTCGGTACAACCGATACGGCGGGAGGACGGCTCTGGGCCGTGGCCGCGCCAGTGATCAGCAGGCTCCAAGCGAGCAAGCGGAGGGAAGCATCAATCATGGGCGAAATTATTTTACAATCACTTATGCGCCGTTACGCAATTCTTTCCGGATTCCTTCTTGCTATTCTCGCTCTCGCGCCCGCCCCACGCGGTCACGGCCATGGTGGCGACCCAGCCCGCTTCAAGAATGCCTTTCGAAAGCCCGCGCAAAACGGGTGGATTTTCGTGCATCTGGAAGGCGCGCCGAGAGAGATCGGCTATCAACACGGCTTTCTGCTGGCCCCTGAAATTGTGGACGCCCAACAGGCCGTGAAGTTCACGCTTACGCGCGATTCCAAGCCCTGGTCCTTTTTCCGCGATGCGGCCGAGCGGGTTTTCTGGCCGCGCATTGAAGCTGAATATCGAGAGGAACTCCAGGGAATCGTGGATGGTCTCGCGGCGCGGAACGTCCCCCTGGATCTGTGGGACATCGTCGCGACGAACGCCTGGCTCGAACTCGATCCATATTACGTGAACTGGGCCGATCACAACGCGCGGCGCAGCACGGGTGAGCACTGTAGCGCATTCGTCGCCACCGGGCGCTACACCAAAGACGGAAAGCCGGTGATCGGACATAACAATTGGACCGATTACGTGACCGGTTCGCGCTGGAACATCATGTTCGATATCGCGCCGGAGCACGGCTATCGCATTCTCATGGACGGCATGCCGGGCCTGATCCACTCCGGTGACGATTTTGGAATCAATTCCGCGGGCCTGATGATCACTGAGACCACGATTACCGATTTTCACGGATTCGATCCGAATGGGATCGCCGAGTTCGTGCGGGCGCGCAAGGCCATGCAATACGCCGCGTCTATCGACGACTTTGCGCGCATCATGGAAGAAGGAAACAACGGCGGTTATGCGAACGACTGGCTGATTGCCGATCGCAACACCGGCGAAGTGGCCAGTCTCGAATTAGGACTGAAACACGTCACGCTACAGCGCTCGCGCGACGGGTACTTCGTTGGGTCCAACTTTCCGATTGACCGTGCGCTCCTCCGGGACGAAACCGATTTCCGTATCGACGATCCGAGCCTCAGCCCCAACGCGCGTCATGCCCGATGGGATCAATTGATGGCGGACAACAAGGGAAAAATCGATGTATCCCTGGGCGAGCGTTTTCTCGCCGATCATGTTGACAGTTTTTCGAAACAGACAGCCCCGAGCGAACGCACGCTGTGCGGGCATATCGACCTCTCTTCGCGGGGATCCACGCCCTGGCAGCCGCCGTACGGCACGGCCGGGGCGGTGCAGAACAAAGTGGCGGATGCGAATCTAGCCGCGCAGATGTCGCTCTATGCCGCGATGGGCCATTCCTGCGGACTGAATTTCAAGGCTTCCAAGCATCTGAAGGATCATCCCGAGTTCGCCGCGGAGAAGGATGAGCTACGGGACCTCGACTCGCACCCGTGGACGTTGTTTAAGACCGCCCGCTAGCTTGTGGGGCGGACGCCCACGTCCGCGCCGGACCCCCTGGTCCGGCTTTCCGCGTTGAGCACAGGCCGACGAGGGCGTCGGCCGCGGTCCAGGGGAACCGCCCGGCCATGCGTGGTTCATCCGTGGCCAAGTATTTTCGGCCGGTCCGGCTACTAAAGAGTATGGGGCCACAGATAAACACAGACCGTTCAACTCGGCGCCGTCTTCGAAGTCGCATCCACTCGTCGTAGGACCTTGGTGATGGAGAGCACGGGACCCTACTGGGTGCCGGTATTCAACATCCTGGAGGGAGAGGTGAAAGTGGTATTGGCCAACCCGGTGGAAGTAAAAAACCGGAAAGGGCACCAGGCCGATGCGTGGTGGCTGGCGCATTTGCTGCGGCACGGCATGATCCGGCCTAGTTTCATTCCGGATAAACAGACCCGCGATTTGCGGGAACTGACGGGGCGGCGCAAGAAGCTGATCGGGCAGGTGGCGCAAGAACGCAATCGCGTGCAGAAGCAGTTGGAGTACGGCAGTGAGAAGCTCGGCAACCAGCTCAGTGATGTGTTCGGATTGAGTGGGCAACTCATGCTGAAAGCGCTGGTGGATGGGGAGCGGACCCCGGAGCAGATTGCGGAGTTGGCGCAGGGGAGCCTGAAAAAGAAGAAGGCGGCGATTGCCGAGGCGGTGCGCGGGCAACGCTTGAGCGACATCCAGAAAGAGCTGATCCGGTCCTCAGCGCGGCACATGGTGTTCCTGGAACTGGAAATCGAGCAGTTGGACAAACGCATCGCCGAGTTGATTCAAGCCGGCCAGCAGCAGGAGCCCTATCAGCTGCTCCAGACCATTCCCGGTCTCAAGCAGGAGGCGGCCGCCAATGTACTGGCCGAAACCGGCCCGGATATGAAGCCATTCCCGGATGCCGCGCGCCTGAGTTCCTGGGGAGGGGTTTGCCCATTCCCGGATGCCGCGCGCCTGAGTTCCTGGGGAGGGGTTTGCCCCGGCAACCACGAGAGCGCCGGCAAGCACAAGAGCCGGCACACCACGCGCGGCAACCCGTGGTTCCGCGCCACGCTGATCGAGTCCGCCTGGGCCGCCTCGCGCAAGAAGGGAAGCGCCTTGCGGGGCAAGTACCAGCGGCTCAAACCTCGGATGGGCCACAAGCGAGCCCTGGTCGCGGTGGCCCACGCGCTGGTGCAAGCCATCCACTTTGTGCTGGCTACTGGAGCGCCCTATCGCGAACCCGAGCAGGAGGTGTTCAAAGAGTTCCAGCGACAACGGCTGATCCGCCATCACACCCGGCGCCTTCGCCGCCTGGGCTGCTGGCTCCCGGTGGAAAAGCTCACCCCTTTAAAGGACTGGTACGCCTCTCACTCCCTCCCCTCCCTCGATCCGCCTCCCGCCCAACGTCGAGGTCGCAAGCCGAAGTCCTCCCAAGCTCCTCACCACGCCGAGGGCCAGTCATGACTCTGGAACACGGAAATTGTTTTCAGAACAACACAGATAAACACAGATGGAAAAGAGTTGTTTTATCGGCGTTCATCGGTGTTAATCCAAGGCTCAAAAGGTATTGATGCCAGTTGTACTCTTTCTCTCGGTCCTGCTGATCGCGGCCTGCGGGCTCATCTATGAGCTGATCGCCGGAACCCTTGCCAGCTACCTGCTCGGCGACAGTGTCCTCCAGTTCTCCACCGTCATTGGAACTTATCTGTTCGCGATGGGCATCGGAAGCGCCGCGTCGCGCTATCTTGGCGGTTCCCTGGTCGCGCGGTTTGTCACCATCGAGCTGATGGTGGGCATCATCGGAGGATTCTCGTCATCGGCTTTGTTTCTAGCTTTTGCCTACACGCATGCGTTCCAATTGGCGCTGTATCTGCTGGTGATCGCCGTCGGCGTGCTGGTGGGCCTCGAGATCCCGTTGCTCATGCGGATTCTGGAGGGGCGGTTCAAGCTTCGCGACCTGGTATCGCATGTTCTGACCTTTGATTATCTGGGCGCGCTCGCTGCCTCGGTCGCGTTTCCACTGTGGCTGGTGCCGAAGCTCGGCCTGGTGCGCGCTGCGATCCTGTTCGGGATGATCAACGCCGCCGTAGCCCTTTGGTCCACGTTCCTGTTCAAAGACCAATTGCCGTCGGCCTTCGGGCTCCGAGCGGGAGCGGTGGCCGTGCTGGTGATGCTGGGTGGAGGGATGGTGGCCTCCAACTGGATCCAGTCCGCGGCGGACAATCAGCTCTACGCCGACGAAGTCATCTTCCAGCGGAATACCCGCTATCAGCGCATTGTGGTCACTAAGTGGAAGGATGATGTTCGACTGTTTCTGAACTCCCATCTTCAATTCAGCTCCCGCGATGAGTACCGGTATCACGAGGCGTTGGTGCATCCCGGATTGTCCGCGCTACCGGGAGCGAGACGTGTTCTGGTGCTGGGCGGCGGCGACGGGTTGGCCGTTCGCGAGCTGCTGAAATACCCGAATATCGAGAACATCACACTGGTGGACCTGGATGCGGAGATGACACGGATGTTTAGCGAGCATCCGCTGTTGGCGCCTTTGAACGGCTATTCTTTGCGGGCTCCTCGTGTCCATGTGATCACCGATGACGCATTCCCATGGCTCGATCGCAACCCGGGCGAATGGGACTTCGTCGTCGTCGATTTTCCTGACCCGACCAACTATTCGCTGGGAAAGCTCTACACCACGGCGTTTTACCGCTTGCTGCGCAAGCATCTGGCAGAGAACGGACTGATCGTCGTCCAGAGTACCTCGCCCATGTTTTCACGCCAATCGTACTGGTGCATCGTCGATACACTCAAGGAGGCAGGTTTTCGCACGTGGCCGTATCACGTTTATGTGCCTTCCTTTGGCGAGTGGGGGTACACGTTGGCTGGCAACGCTTGGGAACCGCCGACAACCCTACCTTCCGGATTGCGGTTCCTGACAGTCTCTGTGATCCCAGAACTCTTTGATTTTCCGCAAGATATGACGCCTGTCCCGGCGGAAGCAAACCACCTCAACGATCAGATTCTGGTCCGCTACTACGAGAAGGAATGGAAGGATATCGCTCGGTAGCCTCGTAGATTCCTTCTCCTAACCTTGACAATACTACACTAAGATTGCATAATGAGTGTAGGCTAAATCAGAGCCGCGAGTTTCAATACGAGAGGACGTCTAAAATCATGAGCAAGATCATTGGAATTGATCTGGGCACCACGAACTCTGTGGTTTCCGTAATGGAGGGAGGCCAACCCGTCGTCATCCCGAACCAGGAGGGAGGCCGCACGACCCCCTCAGTGGTCGGTTTTGCGAAGAGTGGTGAACGGCTGGTGGGGCAGGTTGCGAAGCGCCAATCCGTGACCAATCCGGAGAATACCGTCTACTCGATCAAGCGGTTCATGGGACGCCGCTTCGACGAGGTTTCCGAGGAGATGAAGCTGGTCCCGTATAAGGTTGTCAAGGGCGATACGAATGACGCCCGCGTCGACATCAGCGGCAAAAAGTACTCCCCGCCCGAGACCTCGGCCATGATCCTGACCAAGCTCAAGGAAGCGGCCGAGGCCTACCTGGGCGAGAAGGTTACCAAAGCGGTGATCACTGTACCGGCGTACTTCAACGACGCCCAACGTCAGGCGACGAAGGACGCCGGCAAGATCGCTGGGCTGGAAGTGATGAGGATCATCAATGAGCCGACCGCTGCGGCCTTGGCCTATGGGTTGGACCGCAAGAAGGACGAGACCATCGCTGTCTATGACTTCGGCGGCGGCACGTTCGACATCTCGATCCTCGAGGTGGGTGACGGCGTGGTCGAGGTGAAGTCGACGAACGGCGACACGCACCTGGGCGGCGACAATATCGATCAGCGCATCATTGACTGGCTGATCACGGAGTTCAAGCGCGATCAGGGCATTGATGTCTCCAAGGATCAAATGGCTCTTCAACGGTTGAAAGAAGCCGCGGAGAAGGCCAAGATCGAGCTCTCGACCTTGCTCGAAACCGAGATCAACCTGCCGTTCCTGACTGCCGACGCATCGGGCCCGAAACACCTGGCAATCAAGTTGACCCGTGCGCGATTCGAGCAAATGGTGGCTGACATTCTGGACCGTTCGATCGAGCCCTGCAAGAAGGCGCTGGCCGACGCGGGTGTGCAGCCCTCGCAAATTGACGAAGTGGTTCTCGTGGGCGGTTCGACGCGCATTCCGAAGGTACAGGAGATCGTCCGCAACCTGTTCGGCAAGGAGCCGAATCGCAGCGTGAATCCGGACGAAGTGGTCGCAATCGGCGCGGCGGTTCAAGGCGGCGTGCTCGGCGGCGAAGTGAAGGACGTTCTGCTGTTAGACGTGACTCCGCTCTCGCTGGGAATTGAAACCTTGGGCGGCGTCTTCACTAAGTTGATCGACCGCAATACGACGATTCCGACGCGGAAGAGCGAGACCTTCTCGACCGCCGCGGATACCCAGACGTCGGTCGAAATCAAGGTGTTCCAGGGCGAACGCGCCATGGCGCGCGACAACCGCCTGCTGGGAGTGTTCCAGCTGGTGGGCATTCCGCCGGCTCCCCGCGGCATCCCGCAAATCGAAGTCACTTTCGACATTGATGCGAACGGGATCATGAACGTCACCGCCAAGGACAAGGCGACCAATAACGAACAGAAGATCACCATCACCTCTTCCTCCGGCCTCAGCAAAGAGGAGGTGGAAAAGATGGCGCGTGATGCCGAGTCCCACTCCGCCGAAGACAAGAAGCGGAAAGACGAGATCGATGCGCGCAATCGGGCGGATTCGATGGTTTATCAGGTCGAGAAAATGCTCAAGGAGCATCGCGACAAGATTACCGACGCCGATGCCAAGCAGGTGGAGGAAGCGCTCGATTCGACGCGCAAGACCATGGCGGATGGAAGCGTCGAGGATCTCAACAAGGCGGTCGACAACCTGACCCAAGCCAGCCACAAGCTGGCGGAGGCCATGTACAAAACGGCCAGCTCCAGCGCCGGGTCCACGGGCGGGCAACCGGGCGGCGGTGGCGCCGGCCCCTCCAGCGATGGAACCGGGTCCGCAAAGGAAAAAGAGAAAGAGAACGTCGTTGACGCCGAGTTCGTCGACGTAGAGGACAAGAAGAACTAATTGAGTTGAATCCTGAGTGGGCGGTGGTCATAGAGGCCATCGCCCGCGAAGACGGAATGATATGGCGCAGCAGGACTACTATCAAACGCTTGGGGTGGGCCGCGAAGCGGACGTGGAAGAGATCCGCAAGGCTTATCGCAAGCTTGCGCGCAAACATCATCCTGATCTCAACCCCGGGGACAAGGCCGCCGAGGACCGGTTTAAGAAGGTCCAGGAAGCTTATGACATCCTGAGCGATCCGAAAAAGAAACAGATGTACGATCAATACGGCTTCTACGCGGAGAACGGGATGCCGGGAGGTGGTGCGTCCGGAGCGAGTCCGCAGGGCCCCAATATGGGGTTCGGCGGCTTCGACTTTTCCGACATGTTTGCGCGCGGGGGAGCTGCGGGCGGTGGCGCGCGCCGCCCCTCTGGTGCGAGCGGCGGCGAATCTACAAACTTTCAAGACATCTTTAGCCAATGGTTCAGCCGTGCGGGTGAGGAAGGCGGCGCCCAGTCCGTCGTGGCGGAAAAGGGCGGGGACCTCGAATACGGGTTGAGCATCGACTTTTGGCAGGCCATCAAGGGCACCCAGGTGCGATTGAATATCAATCGCCAGGAAGTGTGCACCACCTGCGGCGGAACCGGCGCGGCCAAGAGCGGAACCAATACGGTGTGCCCGGAATGTAACGGCAGCGGCAACGTGACGCAGGTGGCGGGCGCGATGCGATTCAGCCTGACCTGCCCGCGTTGCAACGGAACGGGACGGCTCCGCAATCAGTGCCCTACTTGCCACGGCGACGGCCGCATCTCAACTTCAGAGACGGTGGAGGTGAGGATCCCTTCCGGAGCGCAGCAGGGTTCGCGTCTGCGAGTCGCTGGAAAAGGGAATGCCGGAACGCACGGCGCTCCGCCGGGCGATCTCTACATTACCCTTCGCGTGGAACCGCATCCGTTTTTCCGCCGCGATGGCGACGATATCGAAATCAACGTGCCGGTTCGTATTGATGAAGCCGGGTTGGGCGCGAAGATCGAAGTCCCGACCATCGACGGACGCGCGCTTCTGAAGATTCCGCAGGGCACCAAGAACGGACAGAAATTCCGTCTGCGGGAAAAGGGAGTTTTGAACGCACGCACCGGCAAGCGCGGTGACCAGTTAGTAGCGGTGCAGGTGGAGGCTCCCGAAGTGCACGATGAGCGGACCAAGGAACTGCTTCGCGAATATGCGAAGCTTCATCCCGACGATCCGCGGGCTTCGATTTGGGCGCAGGTTTAACATGACCAGAGGACGCAAAGCCGCGTACATGATTTCGGCGGTTGCCGAACAGTACCAGATTCATCCGCAAACGCTGCGCCTCTACGAGCGCGAGGGTCTGCTGAAGCCGTCACGAAGCGACGGCAATACCCGGCTCTACACCGATGAGGATCTCGAGCGCCTGGAAGTGATCCTCAAGCTGACCCGCGACCTGGGAGTGAATCTTGCAGGGGTCGAGATCATCCTGAATATGCGCGAGCGCATGGCGGAGATGCAACGGCAGATTGAAGAGTTCGTTTCCAGCCTGAACACTGAGATCTCACAGCGCGCCCGTCCGTCGGTCGCACAAACCGGGCATTCGCTGATTCCCGTAATTGAAGCCAAGCGCGTTAAGCGCACCTAGCGAAACCGCTCGGCTCAGTCCCGTTTTCATACCGCCAGGGCAAGTGTGCGGGAAGGTTATAATCAGGGCAGGCTGGAGGCGGTTAGTCCATGCATATTTCCCGAATTTTCGAGGTCGCTGCGGGAGCGCTTCTCAGCGTGACTCTTTTATCGGGGCAACGCGCTGGCGCACCGCCTGCGCCAACCACCGGTTCGGTCGGGAACACGACCGGCGGACTCGGCACGAACGGAGGAATCGGGAACACAGGAACCCTCGGCGGCAACACTCCTTCGACCAACTCGCCCTTTCCGCCCAGCACAACTCGGCCTATCTATATTTCGGGGAAAGTCATGCTGAGCGACGGTACCCCTCCGTCCGACTTCGTTCTCATCGAGCGGGTTTGTGGCGGCAGCGCGCATCCTGAGACTCACACCGATTCGAAGGGTCACTTCAGCTTCAATGTGGGGCAAGCGCCGGACACGCTCGCCGACGCGAGCGAGACGAACTCGCCCATGGCCAGAAACAGGGTGGGCTCTTCTAACGTGGGTCCAGGCCAGCTCATGAACTGCGAACTGCGCGCGGTGTTGCCTGGCTTCCGCTCGGACTCCGTGCCTCTCTCTGGCCAGCATTACATGGACAATCCCGATATCGGAACGATCGTTCTGCATCGGCTGGCCAATGTCGAAGGCCTCACCATGAGCGCGACATCCGCGCTGGCGCCCAAGGATTCGCGCAAGGCCTATGAAAAGGGTTTGGAAGCCGCGAAGAAGGGCAAGCCTGACGAGGCCCAGAAGGAGTTTGAAAAAGCGGTTGAGACCTATCCCAAATACGCTTCAGCTTGGTTTGAGCTGGGAAAAATTTATGAGCAGCGCGATCACGTCGAGGAAGCGCGCAAGGCGTATTCGCAAGCTTTGTCCGCGGATTCGAAGTTCATCAATCCGTACGAGCGTTTGTATATGATGGCGGTCAAGGAATCGAAGTGGCAAGAGGTGGCCGACACTACCGATCACGTGATGCGGCTCAATCCTTACGATTTCCCCAATGCTTACTATTTCAATGCCGTGGCCAACCTTCAACTCGGCAAGCTGGATGTGGCTGAGAAGAGCGCGCGCCAGGCGGTGGATCTCGACAAGGCGCACCGGAATCCCAGAGCAGACTATATCCTTGGGATCACCCTAGCTCAACAGGGGAAATTCACCGAATCTACCGAGCACCTGCGTGCCTACCTAAAGGCTGCGCCGGATGCGCCCGACGCGGAAACCGTGAGAAAGCAGTTGGCTCAGGCTGAGCAGTCCGCGCAAGCCACTGAACCTCGGCCGCCGCAGAATTGAACCTCGGGGATGAGCCGACTCGTCGTTGGAATCTGTTCGATCGCGCTCACCCTTTCAGCTGCTGATCCGTTATACGAGAGCGCAGAGCGGAAGCTGGACCTTATCGAATCAGGTCAGGCGAAGCCAGGTTCTGTAATTGTGTTCACCCTTGCGGAGGTTAACGCGTGGGCGCGTGTTAGCGTTCCGGAGATTGTGCCCCAAGGGATCCGGGATCCGCGGGTTGAGCTCGATGCCGGCTCGGCCAATGGGTATGCCCTGATCGATTTTTTGAAAATGCACCAGGGCGCCGGAGCTTCCACCAACTGGCTGATTTCGAGGTTGATCGAAGGCGAGCGGCCGGTGAAGGTTTCCGTTCGGCTGAGTTCCGGAGGCGGCCGTTGCACAGTGGACTTGACGCGAGTGGAAGTCTCGAACGTCGCAGTGAACGCCAGCGTGCTGGATTTTCTGATCAAGACGTTCTTTCTGCCGCTCTACCCGGACGCAAAAATCGGGGAGCCATTTGAGCTGGGCTATAATCTCGACCGGGTCGAGGTGAGTCCGGGGCAGGTGAAGGTGACCGTCAAAGCCGCGCGCTAGCCGGCCGCGAGAGTATGTTTGACCGAATCATGTGGGGCGGACGGCCACGTCGGCGATCCGGTTTTCATGCCGGCTTGTCTTTGCGCGGGGAGCAGCCGGTTGGAAAAACCGGCTCGCCGGCAAGACTGCCGGCCCCACACGCCTCCTATAATTGAGAACCATGGTATATAGCGTTCACCCCAGCGTTCTGATGATTCAGAAGTGGACGGCAACGCTCAAGCAAAATACTGGCCGCCCGCTCGAGGAATGGGTGGCGCTCGTTAAGAAATCCGGTCCGGCGAGCGCAAAAGATCGGCGCGACTGGCTCAAGAAAGAGCACTCCGTGGCAACCAACTCGGCGGTGTGGATTGCCGAGCGGGCTGAAGGCAAGGAAAACATGGGCGCGGATCCCAAGAAGTACTTGCGCACCGCCGAACAATGGGTGGAAGAAATGTTCAGTGGTCCCAAGTCTGCGCTGCGGCCGATCTACGACGAGTTGCTGGTGGTTGGAAAAGGTCTGGGCAAGGATGTGAAGATCAGCCCGTGCCGGACCATCGTGCCTCTCTACCGGAGGCACGTCTTTGCCCAGATCAAGCCCGCAACGAAGACTCGCATCGACCTGGGGTTTTCGCTCGGAAATCGCAAGGCAACGGAGCGATTGATCGATACCGGCGGGTTTGCGAAAAAGGACCGGATCACGCACCGGATTCCGATTTCATCGACGGACGAAATCGATAGTGAAGTAAAGCGTTGGCTTCGTCTCGCTTATGACGCCGACGCATGAAGCGGCAGGCGTTGACTTTCGGACCGCCATTCTTCTACGCTTAACGAATTGATTCCAAAAGTGTCTGTGGACCAAGATGTCCAACGGGTATTTCCGCTATTCGTCGTGAGCTTGGCCTTCGTGATGTGCGCGTTTGGCCAGAGCCCCGGCGCGATCAAGGGCGTGGTTGCCGACTCCTCAGGAGCACTGATTCCCGGTGCTCAGGTCACGGTTTCGCGCGACGCCAACGTGGTCAAGGTTGTTACCGCCGGTGACGATGGCTCCTATATCGTGAATGGGTTGCCCGCCGGAACGTACACGGTTCAAGCTGTTTCGCCCGGAATGACGCAAGGACAGCCCGCCACGATTGAGGTCAACGGCGCCGTGATGACGTTGAATCTCACGCTACGGCTGGTTCTCGAGCGGCAGGAAATCACCGTCCAGGAAACCGCAGGGCCGCAGATCAGCGTAGATCCGGCGCAGAGCGCTGCTACGGTCGTCATGGCCGACAGCGATCTTGACGCGCTTTCGGACGACCCGGACGATCTTCAGGCGGATCTGATTGCTCTCGCCGGACCCTCGGCAGGTCCGAACGGCGGGCAGATTTACATTGATGGTTTTACGGCGGGTGATTCAGCGTTGCCGAACAAGGATGCGATCCGCGAGATTCGAGTGAACCAGAATCCATTCTCTCCCGAGTTCGACGCCATCGGACTCGGACGCACCGAGATTCTCACCAGGCCCGGCAGGGACCGGTATCGCGGTCAGGCGTATTTCGATTACGGTAACGCTATTTTTAACTCGCGCAATCCGTACGCGCCAGAGAGCGCGCCGTTCAACTTGACAGACGCCGGAGGGAGTTTCGGTGGCCCTCTGAACAAGAGCTCCTCATTCTTCGCCGAGGTCGACCAGCGGAACATCAAGAATGGCGTGGTCATCAATGGGGCCACTTTGGATCCGGCGACGCTGGCGATTATCGATCCTTTTACGCAGGTGTATTCGTCCCCGGTCGCGCGTTTCAGGATCAGCCCCCGAATCGACTACCAGTTGACCAAGGATCATACGCTGACCTTCCGCTATGCCTTGACGCGCACTAATAATCAGAATACCGGCGCGGGAGGATTTAATCTGCCGACGCAGGTCTACAACCTCACGACCGTGGAACACGCTTTCCAGGCTTCGGAATCGTGGGTGATCAATCCGAAAGTCCTGGATGAGACCCGCTTCCAGTTTCTGCACCAGCACCAGGATCAGAACTCCACCGATCACGATCCGAGCATTGTGGTCTTCAACGCATTTAGCGGTGGCGGACCCCTGACCCCCGCTTATCAATACATTCATCATCATTACGAGGTTCAGAACAACGTCTCCGTGTTGGCGGGCGAACACTCGTGGAAGTTCGGCGTCAGGTTAAGAGCGGTTTCCATCGTGGACACGTCTACTCAAAACTTCGACGGGACCTTCATCTTCGGAGGCGCTTACGCCCCAATCCTCAACGCAAACTTTCAACCTATTATGCCCGGCCTGGTGTGCGACGAGAAAGTTCAGAGTTCAGGCTGCCAGACGATCAGTTCCATTCAGCAATACCAGCGGGCGATCGAGTTTCAGAGAATGGGTCTCTCCATTGCTCAGACCCAGTTGCTGGGAGGAGCCCCGACGCAGTTCTCGATCAACACGGGCAATCCTGTGGTGGACGTGGGCGAAGTGGATGTGGGTTTATACGTAGGGGACGATTGGCGCCTCAAGCCTAATCTTACGCTGAGCCTCGGCCTTAGATACGAAAATCAGACCAATATTCATGACAACCGCGATTTCGCTCCCCGTCTGGGCTTGGCGTGGGCCCCGGGCAATGGAGCCAAGGGCGGGCGGCCCAAAACCGTTATTCGCGCCGGATTTGGAATTTTCTACTATCGATTCAGCGAACAGAATACGCTGATCGCAGAACGCTACAACGGTGTCAGTCAAGAGCAATATGTGATCGACAATCCCAACTTCTTTTCCACCATACCGGCGGTCAGCACGCTTCAGCAGGTTGGCACGCCACAGGCAATCCACACCGTCAGCTCGAGCTTGGTTGCGCCGTATGTAATTCAATCCGCGATTGGAATCGAACGGCAGGTCCCTGGCAATACGACGGTGTCTGTTAACTACACGTTTTCGCATGGTGAGCACCTGCTACTGTCGCGCAACATCAACGCGCCGCTGCCCGGAACCTATACCGGCGTGGCGGGAAGCGGTGTTTATCCTTTCCCTCAATCCGGACCAATCTATGAAATGGAGTCCGGGGGGCTATACAACCAGGGCCAGCTCATCACCAACGTAAACACACGCCTGAACCAGCGGGTTTCCCTCTTCGGGTTCTATGTGTACGGATTCGTGAACGCCAATACCGATGGCGTGACAACCTTCCCGGCGAATCAATACAACTTCAGCGGGGAATACGGGCCAGCCGCCACCGATATCCGTCATCGGGCCACCATCGGGGGATCCATAACCGCATGGTGGGGTCTTCGCCTGAGCCCATTGATTACCGCCCAAACAGGCGCTCCATTCGATATCACGACCAGCCAGGACATCTACGGAACCACGGTACTAACTGCGCGCCCCGCTTTCGCGAATGACCCCAGCAAGCCGGGGCTCATTTCAACCTCATACGGTTTGCTCGATCCGAATCCATCGCCGGGAGAAGCGCTCCTTCCTCGAAATTATGGGCGAGGTCCGGGACTATTCAGCGCCGATCTCAGGGTCGCCAGGACCTGGGGACTCGGAGAACGGCGGGGTTCGACTCGCAAGAACGCCGACGGGTCTCCGGCGCCGGCCGTGGCCACCCCGCAAGCAGGACCGGCGGGTCGCGGGGGAATCGGCGGATTCGATGGGGCATCTAGTCCTGGAGGCGACGCCGGAGCGAGCGGCAGGCGCTTTAGCCTCACGGCGTCCGTTTCCATTCGGAATGTGCTCAACCACGTCAATCCCGGTCCGATTATCGGCAGCATCAATTCACCGCTATTCGGGCAGTCCAATCAGATCGCGGGCGGTTTCGGAGCCTTCTCCGGAAACGCCAGCAACCGGCGCTTGGAATTTCAACTGCGGCTGGGGTTCTAGGCTCTATTCGAACGGGTATTTCGGGGGCAGAATGTTCTGCAGCCGGAGATACACTTCGCATTGCCCGCGCGTGTGGGCCATGTGCGCGAACGCTCCTTCAAACGCCTCGTATCCCGTTTCCTCAATGTTGGCGAATTTAACGGTTCGGCTGAGCTGTTCGTCGGTCGCCACTTTCAGTGCCTTCATTACGAAATCCTCGGAGGCGTGAAGGTACGCCAGGATCTGCGCTTTGTCGGTAGTGCCTTTCGGAAGCGCCTCGGGGCCTTTCATTCCGGTGACCAGGGACGCCATGCCGATGTTGAACACGCCGATATGAGCGGTCAGCCCGCCGTAGTTCCGCTCGGTGGGTTTGGCCGTTGACGGAGGGATGTAAGAGAAGGCCTCGGCCGGCATCGCATCCACCACCGTATACGTGAAAGCATAGGAGCTTTGCCAATGCTTCAGGGCGTTGGCTTTCCAATTATAGTTGGCTGTTGCCAATGTGTCGGCCGCTGTCAACGGCAGGGCGGCAAGTGCGCAAAGCGCGAGGGACGTGCTCGATAAGTTCCGCATGTTTCGTACTATACTACGCGAAGATGTTGGAAGCGAAAGATGTCATTCGGTTCCAGCCGAAAGTGAGAAACGAAATGCGACCACCCAGCCGTGTCCTTGCGCTTGCCTTGCTCGGATTCGGAATTCCGTGCGCGTTCGCCCAGATAAAGGGCGGCGAAGACCAGACCAGTGACTACGAAGTGGTGCCGAACTGGCCCCAGCCCTGGTCTCAAAAAGGGTACATCTGGGGATCGAACGCCGCGGTTTTCGCGCAAACGCCGGATCGTGTTTTTCTGGCGGTTCGCGGAGAGCTGAGGCTTCCCGACACATTGCCGCGGACCTTTCAGGGATTCTGGGGATCGCTCGGCGAGCGAGCGACAGTTCCCAAGGCTGAGGCCCGTAACTGCATCGTGGTCGTGGATGCGAACGGCAAGGTCATTGAATCGTGGACCCAATGGGATCACCTGTTCTCAGGTCAACCTTTGGGTCCGCATGCCATCAAGATCAGTCCGTATGATCCCGAAAAGCACGTGTGGGTGGTCGACGAAACCGAGCATCAGATTTTCGAGTTCACCAACGACGGCAAGGAACTGGTCATGGCGCTGGGTGAAAAAGGCGTACCAGGGAACGACCAAAAACATTTCGGACGGCCGCAGGATATTGCATGGTTGCCGAATGGCGACATTCTGGTGGCCGACGGCCTGATCAACTCACGCGTCGTGAAACTCGACAAGTCCGGCAAGTTTCTGATGGAGTGGGGGACCAAGGGCAACGGTCCCGGGCAATTCAGCGGTCCGCATGGCATCGCCACGGATCGCAACCGGCGAGTCTACGTTGCGGACCGGAGCAATCATCGTATCCAGATCTTTGATGAGAATGGCAAATACATCGACCAGTGGGGGGATCTGCTTCAAGCCAATACGATTTTCATCACGGCGGACCAGCAGGTGTGGGTGGCGGACGGCACGAATGCCCGTCTGCTCAAGTTCAACATGGACGGAAAGCTGCTCTACTGGTGGGGAACCTATGGTCCGCGTCCGGGGGCATTTTGGGAGCCCCATTCGATATCCGTCGATTCCGACGGGAATCTCTATATCGCCGACAGCTTCCTCGGCCGCACTCAGAAGTTTCGACCCAAAGCCGGCGCGGATAAAACGAAGCTGGTAGGCGCGCCCATGGCAGCCAGCGGCGGCCGCTGACATAACTCCCCGGTGGGGCGGACCCCCCACACGCGGCCTTAGCTACTTCTTTTCCGCCGGAAAGCGTGTATCGATCGGTTTATTGGGCTTGGCGCGAATCTGCAAAACGGCGCAATGATGGTATGTGTAGTCGCCATCCTTGTTTATTCCGTGCGCGGCCATGAACTCTACGATCTGCAAAGTGCATTTCTCGCAACTGATGTTCGGGATGTCGACGTCGGTTTCGACTTCCTTGTCAAGTCGGGTTACATGGAACAGCCCGTTGGCGAGGACAGGCGGCATCGGCGGGTGTTGAATGGCTGCTGAGACAGACCGGGGACCGTTGGCGGGGGGCACCGTTCATCCAGCGAATTCACCGCAAGAGCGACTCGATAAAACCCGGTCTCTTGAAGTTGATATGGAGCTTCTCGCCTCCTTGCACCGTAGTCACCGTCCCGCTGGGCTTGCCTGGATCGGCCGACGTTCCGCCGCATGGGCGCGACTTCTGCGGATCACCGTTGGGCGACTCTTGAATCCAGGATGCAGTCGACCAGCCGGAAATGTGCCCCGGCTTCCACCGCAAAGACTGCCATTGCAATACAACCGATTTAGAGCGCTCTGTAACAGTCTTATTAAATCCCTCCTCTCAGAATTGTGGATCAGTCTGGCATGGCGTACGGCGAAAGAGATCTGAGCATATGCCGCAGAATACACGATTTGCGTTTCCGGCTTCTTTTCACCCTACTCCGTAAAGCATTCGGATGCGTCTCTCGATTTGAGAAAGAAGCATTCGTGCCCTGCCGGGAATTTCGAAAATAAGGGCGGAGAAAAAATTCCTGACATGCATCGAACCCGAAATACTACCCTTCTGTTCATTTGCTCCTTCGTTTCGCCCATGGCCATCTTCGGCGCGGATACCATTACCGTCAAGCCGACGATGCCATCCGCGGCTATCAACCAGACCGTCCAGTTCACGGCGCAAGTGAGCGGCGCATCGAGCTCCGCAGTGACGTGGTCGGCGGGAGGAGTGGTCGGCGGCAATGCGACCGCCGGAACAATCTCGTCGACCGGTCTTTACACAGCTCCCGCCAAGCTACCCGGTCAGAACCCGGTTCAAATTGTCGCCACCAGCACCGCGAATTCGAAAGTCCAGGCGGTCACTTATGTCAATATTCTTTCACTCGGACCGGTGATCAAGTCCGTTTCTCCGAACCCGCTCCCGGTCGGCACTATTACAGTCGCCATCGAAGGCACGGGATTTGTTGCGGGCGCCACGGTGATGAACAGCGGCGTTCAATTGGATAGCCTGTCGGTAACCTCCACCACGGTGACGGCGACGGGATACCAAGGTCCGGCGGCGTCCGCAACATTTAAGGTGAAGAACCCGGGCTCCATCTATAGCAATTCGATCACGATTCCGGTGGCCGGATCTTCATCGACGACGTTTATGCTGACCGTCGTTAATGGGACGGGAAGCGGTACATATGCCGCTGGAGCGGTGGTTCCGATCTCGGCCAGCACCGCGCCCGCCGGCAAGGCTTTCGCGGATTGGACGGGGGCCTCGGTGGCCAACGCGAGTGCCGCATCAACCACGCTGGTGATGCCCGCGGGCAATACAACCGTGACGGCGAACTACAGTACGTCGGGCCCTTCCACTTTCACGCTGAGCGTGGTCAATGGCACGGGAAGCGGTACCTATGCCGCCGGAACTTCGGTCGCGATTGCGGCCAACCCCGCGCCTGCCGGCGATGCATTCGCCAACTGGACCGGAGCTACGGTGGTTAACGCCCTCTCATCATCGACCACGCTTGCGATGCGGGCCGCGAACACCACCGTGACTGCGAACTACGCGAGTCCGCCCCCCATCACGCAGGTTAATCCAACGGCGGTTCCGCTGGGCGTTTTCTCGCTGACCATTACCGGCACCGGATTCACCAGTGCTTCTCAGGCGACGCTCGGCGGGACTGCGTTGGCAACCACCTTCGTGTCCGCCACGCAGCTATCGGCGTCGGGATCGAACTCGAACAACGGTGTCGCATCCCTGGTGGTCACCAGCGGATCATTGGCGTCTCCCCCGTTTTCTGTGCAGGAGGGCTCGCCGAATGCGCTGGTGACCGCCAGCGCGGCGTCCCGTTTCCTCCGGCAGGCCGCCTTCGGGCCGAGCCCCGCGGATTCCGCGAGCGTGCAGCAACTCGGATTTCAAGCGTGGTTGGCGGCTCAGTTTGCGATAAGCCAGGTATCTACTTATCAGCGTATCGTCAGCGATCAAGGTGGGCTGCCGAACGAATTCCTGACCAACGCGGTGATGAACCCAGATCAATTACGGCAGCGCGTCGCTTTTGCGTTGAGTCAGATCTTTGTGACGTCCATCAACACGGAAATCTGGAACCAGATCGAAGGGCCTTATCAGGATATGCTCCTGGCGGACGCGTTTGTGAATTTCCGCCAGATTTTGCAGGATGTGACGCTCAGTCCTGCCATGGGACAGTTCCTGAACATGGCGAACAACGGCAAGGCCAACGCGGCCAATACGATTCTTCCCAATGAAAATTTCGCGAGGGAGATTATGCAATTGATGTCGATCGGGACCACCCTGTTGAATCCCGACGGCACTCCCCAACTGGACAGCAGCAACAATCCCATCGCCACTTATTATCAGCCGACGATCTCGCAGTTCGCGCGGGTGTTCACCGGCTGGACCTATGCTCCTACAACCGCGGGCGGCGCGGTGAACTGGGGCGCTTATATCAATCCCTCTGCGCCGATGGTTCCATACGAGCTTGAACACGACACCGGATACAAGACTCTTCTGAACGGCCTGGTGACGCCAGCCAACCAAACCGCGCAGCAGGATCTGACCGTGGCGCTCGACAATATTTTCAATCATCAGAACGTCGGCCCATTTATCGGAAAACAGCTGATCCGGTTCCTGGTGAAGAGCAATCCAAGTCCCGCCTACGTGGGCCGGGTGGCGGCAGCGTTCAACAACAACGGGAAAGGTGTTCGCGGCGATATGGTCGCGGTGGCCACCGCAGTGCTTCTCGATCCGGAAGCGCGGCAGAACGACAACGGCCAGAACCAGACGTTAACGGATGGACACCTCACCGAGCCGGGGCTCTTCATGGCCGGATTCCTGCGCGGCCTCGGCGGCACGGTCAATGATCAGAATTACTTCGCTTACGACCTTGCGAACATGGGGCAAGACATTTACAATCCACCGAGTGTGTTCAACTATTGGTCGCCAGGCTACGTAATTCCGCAGACGACGGTCACCGGCGGTGAGTTCGAGATTTACACGCTGTATAGCGCCATCTACCGGGACAACCTGATCGCGAATCTCTTCAGCAACTATTCAGGCGACGTCCAGACCCACGGACCCGGCACCACGGTGGATTTGACCGCGTTTGTGAACCTCGCGTCCCAACCCACGGCTTTAGTGAATGCGCTGGATATCGCGCTCACTGACGGACTTATGCCGGCGCAGAGGAAACAAACTCTGGTTTCGGCTGTACAGGCGGAATCCGGCGGACCGCTACGGCAGGTACAGACTGCAATCTATCTGATTTTGGCATCGGGATACTACAACGTTTGGCACTAGCTTAGTGCTGTATTTCATAAATACGCTAACGTATAGTATGGTTGCAGAATCGCCCTCTTTTGTGCGATTGTACTGGGCAAGTGGAACTCCATGCCCAGATCAAGCCCATTTGTGATCAGCTTGTCTTCTGCCGAGAGAAGCGAACTGCAGCGGCGCGCCGACAAGTATACGTTACCGTATTTTCAGGTGCAGCGCGCCAAGATGATCCTGTTTGCAGCAGAGGGATTGACCAACGACGACATCGCTCGGAGGTTGGACGCTCGCCGCGAAGTCGTCTCGCTGTGGCGCAAGCGTTTCTTCGCTGACCGCCTTGCAGGGTTGGAAGAACAAGCTCGGCCGGGTCGCCCCCGGACTTTTTCCCCCAGACCTCGTCGTGCAGGTAAAGGCCCTGGCCTGTGAACTTCCCGCCATCCACGGTCTGCCTCTGTCTCGTTGGAGCACCAGCGATCTGGTTCAGCAAGTCCAGCACAGTGGCTTGGTGGCCTCCATCAGCGGCAGCACCCTGTGGCGATGGCTGCACGAAGATGCCATTCGACCGTGGTATCACCGCAGTTGGATCTTCCCACGCGATCCGGACTTTGCCGCCAAGGCGGGTCGCGTGCTGGACCTGTATGCCCGGCAGTGGCAAGGCCAGGCACTCAAAGATGGCGAATTCGTGATCTCCGCAGATGAAAAGACCAGCATTCAAGCTCGCCGTCGGAAGCATCCGACGCAGACCTGTCGGCCACGCACTCCCATGCATGTCGAGCACGAGTACTTCCGTTGCGGCGCCTGGACCTACATCGCCGCACTGGATGTCCATCACGCCAGAGTCTTCGGCCGCTGTGAATCGAAAAATGGCATCGCACCTTTGATCGGCTCGTCGAGCAGGTGATGACCCGACCGCCCTATAACGACGCTCGCCGCGTGTTCTGGATCGTGGACAACTGCTCAGCCCACCGTGGCGCCAAGGCCGTTGAGCGTCTACGGGCACACTACCCTCGCTTGGTGCTCGTGCATGCCCCGACTCATGCCAGTTGGCTCAACCAAATCGAAATTTATTTCTCGGTTGTTCAGAGGAAGGTCCTTACGCCCAACGATTTGACCGACCTCAACGCCCTCGCCGAGCGCCTACTCGACTTCCAATACTACTGGGAAGCCACTGCTCGACCCTTCGAATGGAAGTTCACCCGTCAGGACCTTGTCCATCTCCTCGACAAACTCGCTACCCCGCGCTGATCCCGCCCAAAAAAATACGTCAGTGTACTTCTGAAGTGACCGACTTAGTTAGCCCGCAAAGGGCGCGGCGGCGCCGTCATCGCAAGGAGGTAACGCTGCCGCCGCGCTCCGTTTTGCGGGCTGTTACTTAGAAGCGCAAAGGGTGCGGCGCGCACCCCCAACCGGTCAGGAACTGTTTCGCGCCGCGCTCCGTTTTGCGCGAGTTCCTCAAAGGAGAGAACAACATGCTGATTAAAACAAGACGCGATTTTCTACGAATTGGACTGGGCTCGATTCCCACGGCGGCAACCATTGCAGCCATGGGGAAGCTGGGGGAGCTGAACGTTTTCGCGGCCGGGTCGTCGAATTATCAGGCGCTGGTCTGCGTATTCCTCGCGGGCGGCAATGATGGCAACAACATGGTCGCTCCGCTGAACACGGCTACGCAGAACTATACGACCTATGCGACGGCACGCCAGACGCTCGCTTTGCCGCAAAGTCAATTTCTCCCTATCGCGGCGAAAAACGGGGATCAATACGGCTTGGATTCGCAGATGCCTGAAATTCAGGCTCTGTATCAATCCGGAAAGGCGGCGATCGCGGTGAACGTCGGGATGCTGGTGGTGCCGATCCCCAACGCCGCTACCTACAATTCCCTTTCCGGCGGCAGTTCCTCCTTGCCGGTGAATTTGTTCTCGCATTCGGACCAGACCACCCAGTGGCAGACCACTTCCCCGACCGAAACGAGCCCCACGGGATGGGGTGGACGGCTCGCGGATCAAATGCAAAGCCTGAACACCGGCGCGCAATTTCCGACGGTGGTTACGACCAGCGGCCTCGCCGCGTTTTGCACGGGGGCGCAGACTCTGCCGAGCGTGGTTCCTCCGGGTGGCGCCGTTCCGGTTACAGGCAATGGGAGCGATGCCGCCCGCATCAATGCGTTTCAGCAACTACTCACCTTCGATAATGGGCTCCAGCTGGTACAGCAGGCGAATGGAATCGTATCCCGCGGGGCGGCCTACGTAAACGTGCTCAACGGACTGCTCGCGAGCGCTACGCCCCTGCAAACGCAATTCCCGGCCGGGAACCCGCTCGCCGCCCAGTTGAACATGGTGGCGCGGATCATCGGTGTTCATGCAGGCCTGGGTCTGAACCGGCAGATCTTCTTCTGCTCGCTCGACGGTTTCGACACACACGGGTCGCAAATTTCGATTCAGACTCCGCTACTGCAACAACTCAGCCAGGCGCTCAACGCGTTCGACAATGCGACCGTCGAGCTGGGCGTGGCGCAACAGGTCACCTCGTTTACCAGTTCCGAGTTCGGAAGAACTCTCATGGCGAATTCGAGCGGCGGAACGGATCACGCTTGGGGAAATCATCACCTGATTGTCGGCGGCAGCGTGGCGGGCGGGGATCTGTATGGCACCTATCCGACGCTCACGCTCGGAAACGCCACGTACGACGCCACAGGCCGCGGCAGCATGATTCCCGGGACTTCAGTCGATCAGTACGGCGCGACTTTCGCGCAATGGTTCGGCGTTGCGCCTGCAAACCTTCCGCAGATCTTTCCCAACATCGGTAATTTCACGAATAACAACTTGGGGTTCATGGGCTGAAAAGGGGCTTCTGTACAATCCGCGAGAGAAGATCGTTCACGACCTCACAAGGCAGTCTCATTCCACGACGCCGAGAGCTTCAAAACTGTCGTGGAGAGCGGTTGACGTAAGCAGACCCAATTCGTGGACCCGTTGAAGGACCCATACGGTTCCGTGAAACTCTAGGTCATCCCGTTCCGCTAGCTCTCGGCTCCAGGGATCATCAACGATTACCGTTGCGCCAAACTGGGAAGCTTGCATGACTGCCTCAACTTCGCCGCGATCCCGTGCACCTTGCCGAGTTCGGTCTGCGAGGAGGAAATCAACAGTGCCCTGTTCGTAGCCGTCGCAACGCTGGAAGAAGGCGTAAGCCTCAAAGATAGCTTGCAAGCGATCCTTCGTAGCTTGACGTTTGAAAAGCTCTTCTTGGACAGCCTTCGGCACGAGTACGATGGAAAAAAGAAAACTCAATTGGGGCACAAGGTCGAGCTGGTCGAGAGCGATTACACACGAACTGTCGATCGTGCACTGGCGCGCCGCATTCGCGAATCAGTTTCGATCGGCGGCGAGCGTGAGAATCAGCAGGCCTAGAGCGAGCGTACTCAAGGCCAGCAGGGCTCCTTTCGCATTCTGCTGTGCATCCATAGTCTTGAGATGTTGCACAATCCCCACCTCTGCCGCACCTGGATCGGTTGAATCGATCACGACAAGGTTCGGCCCAAAGTACGGTTGAAGTTGGGCTGCGAACATCGGGTAAGTCATCACGATCATGTTTTTGCGCAGAGTCATGCCGGTGTCTAGTTCCTGGCGGCATGCTTCGGCAAGTCCCGCCCCAACGATCCCCAAGACGACTTCAGCATCATTCAGCCTCTGGCCAGCTTCAGGATACAGACGCGTTGGGAAACCTTGGCGAGTGTGCGCCGGCGGCACGTAAACGGTAAGGCCGTTCACCGCTCCCAATGCCTGAAGACGAAGGGCCGTGACCTGATCCGCAGCATCACCATATGAAAATGAACACCTTCATTACTTCGCGCCCGCGATCGCAGTAACCGCCTGCCAGTAGAGTTGCAAGTGCTTGACGGCGGCCTCTTCCAGCATGCGCTCCTGGTCGCTGTGAATGCCGAAACCTTTGAGCGTGTCCTCGTCGTCCTGCATGGGGCCGACTCCGTAGCACTGCACGCCTCTGGCCCGAAGCTGCTGCATATCCGTTCCGCCGGTCTGCATCAGCGGCGCGACCGGAACGTTGTAAACATTCTGGAACGCCTTTTCCAGCGCTTTGTAGAATTCGTTGGTAATGCTCGAAGGGGGCGGCGTGGGCCTGCCGCCGCCTTGCTGGCTGGGCACCACCTGGACCTGCGGATCGTTAATCACTTTACGCATCAGGTCGTAGAACGCGGCGGGATCTTCATCCGGGACCGCTCGGATATCGAGCTGCGCGGTGGCCTCCGACGGTATCACGTTCCCTTGGAATCCGCCCTGGATAATATTCGGCGAAATCGAAGTATGCAGCATGGAGTACAAAGTCGGCTGATTCACCGCCATGTACTCGCGGGCTGCGGCGGATTTGGCGGGATCGAATAAATCGCGGTACACTTGTGCATCCTTCGGGTCGCTAACGGTGGCCAGCTTCTCGAAATACGTTCGGGTGGTGTCGTTCAGCCGCATCGGAGGATCCCACATGACCAGCTTGTCGATCGCCGCCGACAGGCGGGCGATCGCGCTGTTCCGCATCGGCCGCGACCCGTGGCCCGAGGGGCCCGTCGCTACCAGGCGCGCGCCCCGCCCGACTTTCTCCGTGGTTTCAATCGTCGCGAAGATCGTCTTGCCGCCGCGCCGGGTCACAATACCGGCTTCCGTGAGACAAGCCTCGGCCTCGATGTCTTTCCAATGGTCGCTCACCAGATAGCCGATCCCGAATCCCGACGCACCTTCTTCCCCCGCCTCACTCACGAAGATCACGTCGCGATCGAGCTTGATGCCTGTCCGCTTGAGCAGAATCGTAGTCATCAAAGCCGCGAACAGGTCGCTCTTATCGTCGATAACGCCACGTCCGTAAATGTAGCCGCCCACTCGCGCGCCGCTGAACGGCGGAATCGTCCACTTAGATGCATCCACCTTCACCGTGTCGCTGTGGCCCATGATCAGCAACGGTTTCTTGGAGCCGTTGCCTTTGATCCGGGCAATGATATTGGCCCGCGTCGGGTCCTTCGACACGATCATGGAGGGAATGCCCTCGGCGTCCAATTGTTTCTTTACGTATTCAACAACTCGTGTTTCATTGCCGTTGGAGGAATCGATCTGGACCAGCGCTTGCAATTTGCCGATCGCCTCCTCGTTGACCTTAGGCCAGTCAATCGCCTGGGCGGAGGCCACCACGCCTGACGCGACACTCAATAGGATAAGAAAGAGGATCCTTCGCATTGGGTCAGTCTAGCATCACCAATGCCGGTTGGTTCTCCGCTCGGGCCAGAACGTAAGGTCCGTCCGGAATCACCGCGATGTCGGCTTGCTCCGGCAAGCCTTCCGTCAGCGCGCGGAGAGCCTCCGATAGCGTGGTAAATGCGCGGCTGCCCAACGCTGCGCGATATTGATCCGGCAGTCCGGGCACATAAAACAGCACTTCCAGCCGCGTCCCCACCAGCGCCAGTTTTTCCAACTGCCATTGATCCACGATGACCGGCGCGCCGAGAATGCGGCACAAGAATTCATCGTAGGTCGAGAGTTCGCGCAACATTTGACTGAACTCCCCGGCGCCGGGGCCCTCCTCGCATGCGGCCACCAGTAAAATCCGCCCGCCGGGCTGGACGATATGCGCCGCGGCGGTGACACCTTTGATGGCCTGGTAGAAAGTCAGGTCCAGCGGATAGCCGGCGCCCGTCGTAATCACCGCGCGCACCGGCTCGTCGAGCGTCTCAGTCAGCGTTCGTGAAACGAACTCGACGCCTTGCCGATGCGCCAGCACCGGGTCACCCGCGAATACGGCGGCAATTTGGCGGTCGCGGGTGAGGGCGACGTCACAGATGAAATCGTGGCGTGCCATGCGCGCGATCTCCAGCAGTTCCTGGTGCAGCGGATTTGCTTCGATGGACCCCTCGAAAGTATTGGGCGCGCGCATGAATTTCGGGCTATGCAGGACCTTGATCGTTTCCTGCGCGGCAAGGCCCGGAGCGACAAGTTTCCTTCCGCCGGAATATCCGAGCATCAGGTGAGGCTCAATAAAGCCGAGCGTGATGTGTAAATCCGCCGACACAAAGCGATCGTCGATGTACACGGGCGTACCCGACGCCGTTTGTCCCAGGGACCGATGCTCTTCGATCGCCCGCGCATCGTGATTCACCACGCGATAGGTGGATGCGATATCGCCGCCCACGATCTCCAGAATTTCCGCCTTAGTGGCGGCACGATGAAGACCCGTTGCGATCAGAATCGTGATCTGATCGCGCGCGATCCCAGCTTGTTCCAGACGCGCGAGAATCGGCGGCAACGTGAGCCGGTTGGGCGCCGGCCGGGTGATATCGCACACCGAAATCGCGGCGCTTTTTTTGCCGGCCGCGAGCTCTTGGAGGGGAGCACGACTGATTGGATGATCGAGCGCCTGTTCGATCGCGGCCACTGCGTCATCCACCGGCGTTGCCGACCGCGCCTCCAGCACACGGTACCGGAATCCGGACGGCA
>JBEKBK010000060.1:0-23625 GCA_050015435.1 Bryobacteraceae bacterium | reverse complement strand
CCCCGGCCACGCCAGAATCGCCGTCCATTCCTTGTGCGTCAACTGCCGAGTGTACCCAAAAACGCCATCTCACTGAATCATCGATATTTGAATGTTTTCACGAATTCCTGCGGAGAGCCGTTTTTATGTTGTTAGTTTTGCAACTTCCGATCATTGATTTGCGGCCCTTCGTCTCCCGATCGCTTATCAACCCTGCACCTGACTGGCGGACGCCAGAGCCGAGTCAGGATTTCGTCAGGTTCTTCGGCGCGATAAAGCAGCGGCCCCGCGGAGGCAGCGCCTTTTGGCATGACGAGTTGTACTTCTGCGCCTCCCATGGCGCGCTCACGTTCCCCGCCTTTCGCGGTCGTAGCCCAGTCACTGGGCTGGGTCGGCAAATGGCCTTCCGCCGCATATTGAACGACGGCTTTGGAGTGGTCCGTTGCGAAATCGGCGTGCATTTCATCGCTCGCCAGCTTTCGATCACGGGTTGCCTCGATGTCCTCAAGGAATTCTTCGATATTCCCTGCTCCGTCCGACTGCTGGATGGCACGACAGAGGAGGGCCCACTATTGAGACAGGGCAATAGTCTTTGCCGCCTATATGAAGCCGCCACCCGCGCAAAAGGGGCGCAGGCTCGGACCGATTTGGTGAGCATGGGCAGGCCCGGTCTGCTGGTGGAATACTCCGCTGCGGACTTAACGGACGTACCAAATATCATTGGCGCCAAGCTTCCTCAGCAAGGTATTAGCTACGGCCACCTCTCACATCGTGGAACAGAAGTGGGCGCCTGGTTTGTGAAGGCCGAACTTCAGTCGAGCTTGCGCGACACGCGCATCACGCTTTTGCGACTGCACGCGGAACACCAAGCGTTACGGCGGGTGGCGCGCGGCCTAGCCAGTCAAAAAATTGTGCCCCAGCCGCAATCGAACGAAGCCGCAGAGATGAAGGATTTTATTTCCAGGACTTTGGGGCATTTGACCAAACCCAAGCGCTTTGGAATCGCCCAGCAGGGCTTCCTGAAACTTATGAATGTGTACCAACAGGTCGCGGCCGGTGACGATATACCCTTGGTGGTGGGCAACCTGGCCCGCTTCAGCTCACAGGTAGGGTTGAATCTGCAGAAGTATTTGGAAGACAAGTCTGCTGGAACCACTGCTGAAGGTCCCGAATTTGAATGGCAAGCCAACCCAGAGCAAATCGAATACCACCTCGGCAGATTGAAGGCGCAATTGATAGATGCCCGGTGGCTGCGGTCCGCTCTCAGTAATCTAGCTCCAGCGGTGTGCCTCATTAAGGTCGCCAAGCTGGGGATATCCGCCACGGGATTCTTGATCGCACGCGACCTGGTGATCACCAACTATCATGTTCTGAGTTCCTCCGAGGATAGCCTGTTGCCACCCGACATGCTAACGAGTGTTCAACTTAGCTTTGATTTCGCTACGCCACCGAATGACCTTAAGATCTTTACGCTGGCGCAAAACCCTGTTGTCTGGTCAAGCTCGGTTCCGCAGCTGGATTGCCTTTTGCTAAGAGTGTCGGAGGATGTCACCGCTAGTGCCGCCATCCAGCCTATTGTTGCCAATAACGCAGTAGTGCCTGAGGATGGCGCTGGACTGCTTATCATCCAACATCCTCAGGGCGAATCGTTGAAGTTGTTCACCTCTCCCAATTCAGTTACGGAGGTGCGATCACAGAGCGGCCTGGTGCGGTATCTCTCGCTGGCCGACCACGGATCCAGTGGCGCCCCGTGCTTCGACGACGATCAGCGCTTGGTTGCTGTCCATCACGCTGAGCGGGGCACACCCTTTGGCTCCGTTCGCGAAGGCATCCTCTTCAGCAGTATTTATCCCCAAATCCAGATTTACTTGTGAAAGGAGACAGCATGAGTCGCCGAATCCGATCTGTTGCCTACAATGCCGCTGGTCCCGGTTCGCAAGATGTAGATAAGTACACCGACAGGATCATCAAACTCATCCCCAGCGATGTGGTGGCGGCTTGGGTCGCGGTCGATAGCCTGATCGCGGCCGCGCAAGGCCCGAAGCAACCAGGAACTCGCATCCTGACATTTCTGTTTGTGGTGTTTGCCGCTTTTGCGGCTGCCTATACCTGGCAAAAAGTCAGTGAAAACAATGCCCCTAAGCCCTACCTGCAGACCACCGTAAGCACCCTGGCCTTCGTGGTCTGGGTGTACGCGGTCGGTGGACCGTTTCCCGCGTGGATACCCGGTCTGTACAATCCGATGTTCGGCGGAATACTGCTGATCGTGTTCACCTTGGCCTCGGGCTTGGTGACGCACGCATAACACGCGTCCCGGCTTTCGATGACGCAGCTTCTCTCGGAGGCCTTTAGTGATGAGAGAAGAGCCCAGGGCGCTCATCTCGCCGAAACGTTGCCTGTGCCTCTCGTAAATTCCTCACGCCAGATCGTAAGGGTCTAATAGTTTGAGTAATACAACCAGATCACGTTTCCACGCCCACACGTAGTTGTACCGCGCGCTCGGTATCGCATGCGCCGCGACGATTGTTCTGGTAAACTTCGCAGCTCCGCGCTAACGAACCAGGGCGAATCTAACTTAACTAGATCCAGTTTTCGGACTATGCCCCAAGCCAGTCTTGATAACTCACAGTCTGCCGACGCGGATCGCCAATTTTTGATTCGAATACCTCAGACAGTTCTCACTACGCGCACCTCACGCGCGACCGCGCCATCGTGTGCGATATCTGACAATGACCTGTGACTGTAAGAAATGCCCGCGAGCGCCCGACAGAAGGGCCGGTGCGCGGCACGGCAGACACGCTACGCGGTAAAATACGGCCCATCAGTCAGGGCCCGACAGCGGCGAGGGCCGGATCGGGTTTCTGCAGCAGCAGCCCCTTGGCCACCAGCCTAGCGGATGCACCAATTGACCCCGATGCCCAAAACAATGAGACCAGACCCCAGGGCTCGTCGAATCGGGTGCGGCTGTTGGCAATCACTCCGGCCATTTTCTTCTGCAACTGATCCCGCCGTTTGGCAAACTCGTGGCTGTCAGCCAACGTGACCGGGTCGGCGCCAGCGAGAAATTGCCACATGTCCCGGATCGCCTCGCCGGCCATCTCCATAGACTTAGCCCACCATACAATCGTGTAGACGTCGCCGATCAGAAACAGCGTGATGTTCCGATCCGTAGAGTCCGTCGGGTGCAAACCCATCAGCGGTCCGAGGTCGTTGGCGGGGCCGATCTTGACCGCTTCCGTCCAGTGCTTGTCGAGCAGGTCGCACCGGAGCTGATCGGTCCTACTGTTGTTCGGATCGATCAGCGCCCGCATCGCCCGCCGACCTATATCCAGGTAGTGATCGGGGTCCCAACATTGGTCTGAGTTTGACGATTTGAAGAACAGGGCCCGGCAGGCGTTATCGCCAAACTCCGTGCGGAGCAGGCAAGTAGAAGGTCCCCCGCCCGGAAACTCCTTCAGGTAATCTTCCCTCTGCTGTTTGGTGAGCAGGTTCATCACAACGAACCAGTTGAGATAATCAGCCAGGATCGCGGTCTTCGTAGTGTCGTTGAACGCGAAATGGAAGTTGTGGCTGGTCAGCCCAGTCATGCTGATCGTGTTGCTGACGCGGTAGGTGGCGGTCAGCATCAGCGATTCGAACATAGCCTTACGCAGCTCCTCACTACGACGCAGGGGTTCCACCTTGGCGTTAATGCGGTCACCCGTCACGCTATCCGCAATTGTCAGATAACCGGAGTTGGGATCTTTGACGACTACACACTTCCGAATCAGATCCGCCAGCGAAATGAAATTGACCAGCCCTAAGAGGTTGCATCGGAGCGTGGTCTGCCCCTTTCGTACTGTGGTGAGCACACTGCTGATAAGCTTTACACCGGGAGCGAGCATGGCACCATCCTTGCCGGTCTCGAGTGCAGTCAAACCAGAGAGATCTCCTTCAAGCGCCCGGTGTACGGCTGTGCTCGAGGCCGCATTGAGTTGCGCGGGCCGGATCTCGTACTGAAAGGCCGCTTCATCATCCGTGATATCAGACAACACGAAGTCGATCGACGCCTGCAAGCTACGGTCGAGGCTCTCTTTAATTGCCCCGGTCAAGGTCGCGATCTCATCTTTCGAAAGACCACCATCTTCGAAAAGCTTCTTGGTGGCGTCGTCGTTCGGGTTGCTGCTGATGGCGGCCAGCAGTGACTTAAGGAGATCGGTGTCCCCCGCTTTCACGGATACGCCGGCCGAGGCAGATAGATCGGTCTTTAGTGTGGTTCCTTGCTGCTTGTAGAAACTGAGTTCGATGGTATCGCCGGAGGTTCGCCGCGCGCGGACTTGGTAAGAACCAGTGATCGTGAAGGACGCTGAGATCCCGGCCATCGCGCCGGTTTTGACCTCAATCTTCCCAGAATTCAGTGGCAGGTCTACCGAAGCCAGGGGGTTCGGGGCGACCGACACCTTAAATCCACAGGAAATCTTCAGGCTGCCCTGCCCCGATACTGTGCATACGTCATTCACGGCCAACAGTTTTAGATCATCTACGTCGGCGGGGATTACGTATCCGGAGATCGTTTTACCGGTGGCCTCACCCAAGCTGGGCTCGCCTTTGCCGAGCGAGAACGCTTTCCAATACTCCAGGCCAACAGTGCTGTTCGCGTCAAAGCCGAACGACAAGTCTCCTGACGAACCACTCACGCCCAGGTCCAAGGAACCCTGGAGAGCCAACGAGACGTAGCCGGTCTGGGCCGGTACTGTGGACCCGACGCGGAACGGGTCTTTCTCAAATAGGTTGGATCCTTGGGTTGTATTCGCTCGTATAGTCGCCTGAAGGGATGGAGTGAGGTCAACTTCCGGTTTGGTATTGCCCAACTGGAATTTATGCTCCAGCTTTAGTTGGAAAGAGATGGGGTTTGGTGCGGCAGTCGTGATCGGCTGCGACGCGCGCCCGATGAAATCCGGAGCCACCACGAGGTGCAACAGCTCGGTCTTTGCGTACTTCAGTAGAGAAGAGGGTTGAGAAAGATCGATTTTGACATCTGGAGCGGACTTTCCGAGATCGTCCGTGATCTGAATATCTGCCATACGAAATGCTGTCCTCCATTTCCGAAAGTGCGAAAACACGCCGAAGGCACAACCCCTCCGAAGCGCTTTCATTTCTGCGCAAGGTTCCTGGGTCCAGGTCGATGAGCGAAGATTCGCCACCAGAATACGGGGTCAGGGATGAACCCTGTATCCGCATCCGAACGAGGGCCAAAATCGACAACCACACCCTTCCTATCGCCGAAGTTACCCACTAGACCGACTGACGTACCACTAACCGGTATCCGTGATAGATCCGGGCGAAACGGAGTGTAGCAGAGTTTATTCCCTAAAGCAATAGAATTAGCGTGTCGTTCTCTGAAACTTTGATCTGGTTGATACAGTTGGTGTTGCGCCTTTTGCGTCGATTTTCGCCCACTGGCATTGCCTCGGCGTTGTTGGGGTCCGTTTTAGCCTCGTTCCGCAGCCGGGCCGCCCTCCAGGTCGAGGTCCTCGCTCTTCCCTAGCGGCTCTGCGTGTTGCCGCGCTCGCAGAAGCGCCCAGACTGACGCCGGCTGACCGAGTTTCCTGGCGGTGGCTATGGACCCAGTGGAAAGACTGACGTGTCCTGCCAGCTTTTACTTCAAGGGCCTGATGCATCCACCCACCTCCGGTAGAGCCATGGGTTGCTTCGGCGGATACGAAGATGAATACGATCGATGCACTAAGACGGCCGCGTATTCGTATCTGATATGAACTCTGGCCTGCCACTGGCCATCACCGCTTACTGTCGTAAAAAGGCGCGTCCTCAAATGGCTGGATCCACCATCGGTCTCCAGCATGGGCGTAAATGAGAACCTTGACCTCGTTCGGGTTCCCTCCGGAAACTGTTCCCGCAATCGTATCCATTTCATCCGGACCACCCACTCCCGTGCGGGCCGCGACCGTAATTCGGACTCGGGCTCTGGCGGCGCTGGCGGGCATTTGTCGCCGCAACTCAACAATCGACAGGCCCATGACCGGAAACGATGCGGTCATGGCCGCATTGCTGGCCATGTTCGCTGCGTTCGAACGGGAGATTTTGCTGGAACGGGCGCGGGCCGATCTAGCCCACGCCCGGCAGAACGACAAGCGGTTGGGGGCCCGGCAACGGCAGCCCTCCACACTGCTGAAATCCGCAAACTGCATCGAGCCGGGGTCAGAAAATCCGAGATCGCACGCCGACTTGAGATCGGCCGAACCTCGATCCGCCGAATCCTGACCCAAAAGAAATCCTGACGGCGGAATGGGGCGTCCAACAACTGCGGGAGGCCTTTCCCGAAGCTGGTCGGCTGCGGTACGTCATTCTGGATCGTGACGCAAAGTTCAATGCCGATGTCCTCGCGTTCCTAAAAGCGACGGGTCTGAAGCCTAAACGAACGAGCATCCAATCACCTTGGCAGAACGGCATAGCGGAACGATGGGTTGGTGGTTGCCGCCGCGAGTTGCTTGACGATGTTATTCCGCTGAACGAAGAGCATCTGCGGCGGTTGGTCATGCCGCTCACTATCTAAGAAAAGCCCCTTTTTGTGTCCAGAAAATTAGGACCACTTCAGTCATCTATCACGCCGACGGTGTCGATAACTGCCGGCTTATCCCCAGAATCGCCAGGCTCTATTATGCCTGATTATCCGTCATTCGAGACTGTCGCTCTAACTAAACAAGTGCGCCATCTCTTCGTGCTGGTCAGGAAACGCCTTCGTTGTCGGTCACAAGTTTGGGGGTATTGGCTGTAAGTTATCAACCTAAGTCCACAATCACCACAACGCAGCTCCTGGTAATGAGGTACAGTATAGAGAAATGTCTAAGCTGAAAGCTCGACAAAACGATCGAACAACATTTAACTCGGCAGCATCGGCCAATCGTACAGCGCCACATCACAACCAACAGGGCGGAAGTCCACCAAGGAGTTTCTAGAACATATGCACGTCTCGCTCCCTCATTTCGTCTTCTGGCGACCGGTAATTTCTCTTTTGTCCTTCGCCTCTCTTGCCGCCGCGCAAGAGGCAAGACAACAACAACTGGCCCCACTGCGCCTCTACGTGGAGCAATTCCCAATAACCAACGCTCCCCCGCATGAAACCATCGACCCCAAAGCGGGCCAGCTTTTATTCTTCGATCGGGTGAAAAACCAATCGCCAGCCGACGATAATCTCAAGGCAGCCATTGCCAACTCGAACACCCTACTCAGCGGAACCGTCGTCCGCTATACGAATGTTATGGGCTGCTGGACCTACGATTGGAACATCACTGTTCTGGCCCAAGAATCATCCAATGTAATTGTCTACAGACCTGGCGACGCATCCGTGTTCTGCGATCCCCAGCCACCGCCACCGCCGCCGTCCGATCCGAAGCACCCGCCTGCCCAAGATCCGAACCAGAACGGAGATCTTTATGTGGTCGTCCCGGTAAAGGCCATATGGGTGGAAATCACCGGCTTCCGCGGCGACCTGAACGATCCTGCGAGAAAAGCCCCAGGTGGCCTTCAGTCCGCTCCTTACTGCTGGGATAATGTGACAACAAGCCCTACGTCAAAAAATCCCAACGGCATAGTCCCGTGCGACGTCAAGGAAAAATGGCTCCGCCGGTTCTTCTATAACACTGGCTGGCTTTACAACCGCCTGACGGTGCCCGGCGCATGGGCAGGTAGTTTCTCAATCGCCCCCCAAGTCGTGCAAAAGGTTACCCAGACGCTCACGGAAGATATCCGCTTCTACGGCTCCTCGAAAGCCGGACCCGGATGGCTCGGGCTCAACGTAGGGTTCGAAAAGAGTGCATCAGTCGCAAGCAATCTCGACAGCCTCACCGGAGCGATCACTTACGACTTCCACCTTTGGGAAAAGCCCTGGTGGGGCTTTGCCGAGAACAAGATCAACCAAGGCGTCGGCGTGCGCCCCGGCGAGCTCGTCCTATCCACCGGCCAGGAGTACGCCGACACCAGAACCAAAGGTCCCAACGGCCTTCATTACCCCAAGGATCTGAATGTGGTTGAAGGTATTTACTATAAACAGCCCGTCTCCGTAACCGCGTTTAGCTTCCCGTCGTTCCTGACTCTATTTCCCGTGGTCGGGGTAGAAGGCGGCTGGCATCTCATCCGCCGCCAACCGGGCGAAAGCGCGCAGTTCTTCCGCAAAGTCGCTGGCATCGATGCAAGCATTCGCTATCCGTTCCATCAAGCGCCCAACTTCACCAGCACCAAAGGCGCGACCATCGACTATTCCTTTCGCGAGCGCTTCCTCTCTGGCTCCGAACCCTACACCGATACGCACCCATTAGACTCGATGGGCAACTTGCTAACCGTCACGCCCATTCTTTCCCGCCAACGCCGATCATACTCGCGCATCGCGCTGAATTGGCCACTCTCCAACTACGTAGCGATCAACGCCACCGTACAGCGCGGCAGCCTGCCGCCGGACTTCCCTTCCATCGCCTGGACCTTAACCCTCGGTCTCGCCTTCGCTAGCACCGGCACAGCCGAACACTAACGCGACACGGCAACCGGCAGTTGTTCGTCCGGTCCGCGCAACCGTAGGTTAGGGTAATCGCGCCCTGGACGGACGAGAACAGGCGTCCGCTTGCGAAGGTGCCGTGGATTCTTGCCTTTCGTTCCCGTAACGCACAGGAATCCAGTTGATACTTGGTTTTTGCCAACAAACCCTCCGGGAATGGCACCAATGCTCTATATTGCTGGGGAGGGCTACTTTGGCGAGGTGCCCCAGGAGACAGTTCAGATTGGAGCGCCGCGGTCGGCAGTTGTGTCTGTCAAGTTCTGCAAAAGCGCTGGCCAGCCAGACCAGCCGAGTGAATGTGACGTTTTGCACCGTGTGGCTGAGATCAGTTGCAATGCTCCTGAAGTGTACCGCCGGAAAAAGCAGGAGGCCAAAACGAATGCTTCCCCGCCGAGGCCAAACTCGCCGGCATCTTCCCTATAGCTCCGTCTGAGTGCTGACCCTTCTGGGCCGCCCGCTCGACTACCATTCGGTTCGTCCCATGCCTGTCTCTCCAGGTGGTAGCTTTGTTCTCAGGAATTCGCGGCTTGGCGGGCCTTGAGGAACTTGGGGCAGCCCTTGAATGGTCGGTTTAGTTGGCGTAAGATTTCACAGCAATCATTTCGAACCAAAGAGAGGAATTCTGATGGCTGACGATATTCGTGACAAGATAATCACATTCAGATCGATGATGGGTGCCGCCACCGCCCATGAAGCCGCAGTGGACAAAGCCGCCGCCCAGAAGGCGAAGCTGCTCGGCGGTCCATGGCAGCAGGCAGCCATTATGGCCCGCATCGGAAACGCCCTCCAGGCCATGGAAGATAGTGAGCAGCAGGACGGCGGACCCAACGTTCTAACGTCTCCTCAAGACGAGTTGGCGTCGCGCATGCAAGCCTCTCTGGCTGACTACGGCCGAGGATTTACGCCGCTCGGGCCCGGGGGCGAGGAACTCAAGTTTGATACGATCACCGACCCTTTCGGCTGGGCATGGTCGTGGCTCTCCGATTGGAGCGACGATCACCACGATATTGTTCGCCCGGCCTCCGATGACCCTGAGCCAATCAAAAACGATCTCCACATCGCTCTCTTGAGCGACTGGGGCACCGGCCTCTATGGAGCACCCGTGATCGCCAGTACAGTATCCGGTAGATGCGACGACTTCGACATCATCATGCATCTGGGGGACGTCTATTACGCAGGCGCGACCAAAGAGATGCAACAGCGCTTCCTGGACACTTGGCCTAAGTGCCCCAGCATAATCAACCGAGCTCTCAATGGCAATCACGAGATGTATTCCGGTGGGTTCGCTTATTTCGACACGACGCTGAAAACCTTCAATCAAAAGTCGTCCTACTTCGCCTGGCAGAACGACAATTGGCTGTTAGTGGCGCTCGATACAGCCTGTCAGGATTTCGACCTTGATCCTACGCAAGTAAAATGGCTGGAGCGTCTCATCGCCAAGGCGGGGGCTCGCCGAGTGATGGTGTTTTCACACCACCAACTCTATTCTCAATTGGACTCCCAGGGTCCGAATCTCGCAGAAAAGCTTGGCTCGCTCCTTTATGACAAAGCCATCCACTTCTGGTACTGGGGCCACGAGCATCGGTGTGTGCTTTATGATGTTCATCCGAGTTACAATCTGGTGGCGCGCTGCATCGGCCACGGCGGGATGCCGCAACGGCGCGGCAGCGAGAAGAATGCACCCGTCGATTCACAGATGGGCGATGCCATCTGGAGAACGCTGCCTGCTAAGAAAGGCATCGCGCCATCTGCCGTCATTCTGGATGGCCGCAATACCTGCATCAAAGGCGAGGAGGACACCTACTCACCGCACGGCTATGTGACCCTCCAGTTCAGTGGTACGAAGCTCCACGAGAAATACTTCCTGCCCGACGGAACCCTTGTCCGAGAGGCCGATCTCTGATGCCGGCGGTAAACAGCTTCGATGACCTCTTCGATCGCGCCGAACGAACGCTCGGCGCGAACCAACCCGTTCATACGGCCTTTAAGAGCGTTCGCGCGATCATCGGCCCATCAAAGTTCCCGGATGGTGAGGAGCTCGCGCAGGCAGGTATGGATGCACTCCGTCATGGCAAGGTGCCAACGCCCGCTCAGATCGCGGCGCTCGAAACCGTCATCAAGGCCTTGCGCCCCTCAATCCTTTCCAAGAGCGCCCTTCTCGATCGCCTGCCGCCATACGGGAACTACGAGCAGGGCACCGTCTCTCAATGGGATACCTTTCGGCAGTCGGCCAAACCGTACCTGTATTCCGTAGGACGTATCGACAAAGTGGACGGAACCTCCACCAACGCTTTGGCCACCGGGTTCGTGGTAGCTCCGGGAGTTCTGGTGACCAACACGCATGTCCTCGACGCCATATCCGCAAACGCCCGAGTGTTACAGAAAGGCCAAGCGGTGGTTTTCTTCGGGCAGGAATATGGTGTTGTCCCTGACCCACCAGCCGTTGCCATAACCGGCGTCATCGCTGTGCATCCCCAACTCGATATGTCGCTATTGAGTATGGATGACAAGTCCCTTTCCGCGTGGCAGATCGACGAGCAGCCAGTCCAAAAGGCTCGGCGCATAGCAGCCATCGGCTATCCGCAGGACGATCCGCGTAGTCCAGTCTTCCGCGACGTGATTTTCGGGGACCGGTTCGGAGTCAAACGCGGTGCGCCCGGAGAAGTGCGGGGAATAGCCGAGAATACGATCTATCACGACTGTTCGACTCTCGGCGGTAACTCTGGCTCGCCTCTGGTGGACCTGGATACATGCAAGGTCATCGGATTGCACCGCGACGGTCCGCTATTCCTGTTCCGCAATGAAGCAGTGGACGGAACTTCCTTGTCGGCTTTCGTAAAACGAAATTCTCACTGAAGGGGTTTCAAATGGCGATACGAGCGGTCATCCTGCCGGTTGAGAATTACGGATCAGTAAAGCGCGGAGGTCTGGTCTCCAAGTTGGAAGGCACTCTGCAGGACGCCAGCAGGTTTCGGGACTGGCTTCAGCAGAAGAAGGGCGTCGACCCCAAGGACATCACGTTCTGCTCAGATCCGACCGCATCGCAAATCGCGGCGGCTTTCCGCGACCTGGTCGATAACGGCCAGAACAACACTGAGGAACTGTACGTTTTCTTCTCAGGCCACGGGTTCTCTTATAACGACAATCCCTTTAGGCAGAAACCGGCCGACATATTGGTAGGCTCTGAATTCGAGAATTTGAACAACAGTGGGAACGCTTGCCTGAAATTGTCCGAGATCCAGTTTTCGCTCTACCAGCGCATGGGGCCTGGCACGCACTTTTATTTCGTCGATGCTTGTCGCAATCCCGTGAGTGCCAAAGACGTCAATCCGGGTGGCTTGGGCTGGAGCCGGCCTGCTTCACAACTCGGCCAACCCGGCGTATTCACCCTGTTTTCGACAGAGCGCAGCAATGTAGCCGCTGTGCGCAGCGGATTCGCGGCTGCAGTTGTGGATGGCCTCACTGGACGAGGGAGAGCCAAGCGGCGCGAGGGCATCGAGATGTGGGTCAGTTTTGATTCTCTGCGCACCTATCTAGAGACGGCCCTGGCGCAAAGAGTTGACCCCGAGCCAGGTCCGGGCCCCGGCCATATCCTTCGGATTGATCCCATTCCTACGTATCGATGCACCGTACAGGTCAAGAATGCCGACCATGCCGACGAGTTCACAGCAACGCTGCTGAACGCCTATTCTGTGCAGGTCGGTCAGACCGTTGCTTTTCAGGGAAACGAATCCGCATTGCGGGCGCAGCCGGACGACTATTTCGTCCAAGTGACCAACAAGCAATATGCCTTGAATCCTGCCAATCCCGCGAAGGCGGACCTTTATGATGATTGCACGGTCGAGTTCGAGAAAACCACTCAGCCTGTCGTACCCGCAGCACCGTTCGTACCCGCTCCTCCAGTCCCGGTTTCCATCACCGCTCCGTCGTCGGCGGTATTGGAAATCACGGATCTCAAGACCGGGGAAGTAGTCTCCACACCACAGGCCACCTTTACCGGATCGTTGCGTCCGGGCCCCTACCAAGTGCGAGTACTAGAAAGCGGGTGGACCGCCCTCCGTAGTTTCCGATTCCTTGTCGATCCAACCTCGAGCCCCATCGGCGCTGAAAATATTGCTGGATTAGGTGGTCTGCGAATTGATGCCGCAAGCCGTGATCCCAGCCCGCTACGTGACTCCCTGCTCGATCTGATACCGGGGCAGCACAATTCTGCTTACGCCGATTTTTCCGAGCAGATTGGCCCCCTGGCCAATCAAGATCTTGGGCTTTGGCTTTCGATCATCGGCGCGTCGCGCATCTTGGGCGCGCAGGAATTCAGTAAATTGGGTAGCCTTCCCCTGGTTTCCTTCGACGACGTCCAGAGCGGCGCCGCGCCCATTTACCTCCTGGCCGGCGTCGAGGGACCCTTTGGAGTTGCCGAAGCCGCCGTATGGCAGCTTGACGCTGTCGCCCCCCAACTCGCACCGATGCACCCAGTGTTTGGGATTCCGGGGCTGCACGAATTGAGGACGGACACTGCACCTGGAATGCATTTGGTTTACTTTCGAGCTGGAAACATGGCCACGTGCGCCTCGGTTGCATACTGCCTCCCCAACCGCGCCACGTTGTTCATCGTAGCGACGGACGCGTCCGGTGATATGCGAATCCACCAGTTCATCCTTCCTCTCGCCAAGCTAAAGCAGAATCTAACGCCTATGGAACAGGAACGTCAGCCCGCGAATCTTCTTGAGGCCATACGCTTCACGACACTGGCGCAAAGGCAAATGGCTCGCCTGCGCTCCCCGGAGCCTCCCGCTGTTGGCGACCTGAAGGTGGATCCCAAGCTGGAAAAGGACAGGGAGTCCTGGAACAATCTGCTATATGGAAAGTGGCTCGACCCCGTTATGGCCCTGATGGCCGCCTACGAGTTGGCCAGCAATCATAAATCTAACAAAGAGACTGTGTACTGGCTAAAGGAAGCGGTGGGGAATTTGCGCAGTTATTTTTCCGCGCTTCCTGACGTTGAGCTCATTGCGAAGATCGCGGGCTTCCCCCATGCTGAGCCTAAGTCTCTGCCGTTGTTCCTGGCGGGCCTCCAGGCCCTGGAAAACTCCGATCCGCTAATGCCGCTTCCCAGTGCCAAACTGGATTACACGGGACCGTGGATCACTTGGTTAGGAGTTCAATAGTATGCCTCTCCTCGATTTGCATGCCCACTTCCCAACGCATACGCGCTTTCCCCCGTGCGTTTCCCAAGGGGCGCCTCCCTTTGGCAAGGAGCTGGAGTTCTGGATCGCCAACCAGTTACTCAATTACCAGGGTGGGAAGCCGCGAGTGTCACTTGAAGAGCTGATCGCTGGCGCAGACGGCGGTATCGGCTCTGTACTGTACGATCCAGACGATCAGTTCTTCCACGACGCCACCCCAAGCCCTGAGGCTTTCGACAACCTCATCGCCCAGATTGTGGGTATCGAATACTCCATCTGAGCTGCAGTCATCGGCGCCCACGGGCAGAACAGGCATTGCCTATCTGCACTCGAAAGCTGCGAATCGCCGACGATCGATTTACTTGCGACCGCCTGTGTCGGCATTCGATCACGGGCTTGACACGCTGATTGACATTTGGCGCAGCATACGGCGGCAGCTTCCGCGGGGCTCGGAACTCATTATCGCGGGAGGACCGGCATTATACCGTGAGTACGGTGACTACCTGGTAAAGTGGGAACAGTGTCTGCGATACGAAACACGGGACGATCCGGAGATCTCGTGGCGTGGACCACTCGCTCCGGGAGAGCTCTCCAAGCTTCTTTCAATTGCTGGAATTCTGCCCTATGCATCTAACATCACAGAGACATTTTGTCTTTCGGTCCTGGAGGCTCAGGCCGCTGGTTGCTTACCGATCGTCACCCCACACGGCGCGCTCACGGAGCGGATCGTTCACGGTTAGACCCGGTGGATCGACTCGGAGGATCGAGTGGGCGCGCGAATTCTTGACTACTCGCGGCGGGCGGCAGTCGAAGTGGCGAGAATGCCTCGGGCTGCAAAGCGGTCGGCCGAAGGATTCACCTGGGCGGAGGTAGCCACACAGATCGTAAACGAAGTATTGTCCTGAGCCTTGTGCGAGGACTGCCCGGCAAAGAAATGGCCCAAGTGTCAAATGGGAGTGTTTGTATGGATACTCTGGGCTGGTTAGACTCGGAAACCCAAAGGAGATGCTGTGATGGCAGACGCTGTTTTTGAATACCTGGCTCCGGCCGCATTGGGGAAGGTGCAGACGCTCCCACAATTCCTGGGGACCGTGGGCAAACTAACGTTGAACCATCAAAAGTTGATCGTGCAACAGGCGTTAAACCTGATCGAGGATGTATACGTGCACCTGCCACTGAAGAAGACGATGCACGCGGTTGACCCGGTGCAACGGCTGCGGTTGTTCAAACGACAATTGGATTCGCTGAAGGCTCCGCTAAAAGAACGGGCCTTCCACAACGAGATGATCTCCGCCTTTGTGAGTCTCAGGGATCTGCATACGAATTATTTGCTGCCTTCCTACTTCGCCGATTACGTCGCATTTCTGCCATTTCAGATCGAGGAATTCTATGAGGATCCGAAAGCAGTCGAGTGCCGGTACGTAGTGACACAGTTGACTGACGGTTTCACTCATCCGGACTTCAGGCAGGGCGTCGTCATCAACTACTGGAACGGCATGCCAATTTCCAGGGCGGTAGAGCTGAACGCCGACCGGAACGCCGGCAGTAATTCGGAAGCCCGGCACGCGAGGGGCCTGGAAACCCTGACCCTGCGGCCTATGATCATGAGTCTGCCGCCGGATGAAGAGTGGGTAATTATCGGTTTCACGGGTATGGGCGGAAAAGATACGGAGATTCGCCTGCCTTGGAAGGTGTTCCGTCCGGACGCGGACAACGGCGTGGCGATCCGGATGGAGAGCGGAACGGCGGTCGCGCGTGGGATTGGTATGGATTTGGTTGGCGAAATCCTGCGCCGGACGAAAGTTGCGCTCTTCAAACCTGAGGTGGCGGAGAAGAGGAGGAGTGTAGCGGTGGCAACGGGTGCCAAACGAAGGACAGGGGCGGCGGCTCTCCAAAATCCGTTCCCGGACATTCTGCGCTGCATTACAGTGGATACGCCCTCCGGGACCTTCGGGTATCTCCGGATCTTTTCGTTCGCACCGGATGACGATATGCCAACGTTCGCGGACGACTTCGTAGACCAGGTGCGCTTCATGGTTCAGCAGGTGCCGCAAAACGGTCTGATAATCGACGTCCGGGGCAATGGAGGCGGCATCATTGAGGCGGGTGAACGTCTGTTACAGCTCTTCACGCCCCGCAATATTACTCCTGAGCGGTTCGACTTCATCAACACCGCGGCTACGGGGCGGCTGACGGAATATTTCGACGACTTGAAACCCTGGGCGGATTCGGTAGCATTGGCGGTGGAGACATCCGCGACTTATTCGCAGGCATTTTGCCTGACGCCGACGGACCTCGCGAATGCGGTTGGCCAATGTTACCAGGGCCCCGTAGTGCTGATCACCGACGCGCGTTGCTACAGCACCACGGACATATTTGCGGCCGGGTTTCAGGATCATGCGATCGGAAAGGTCCTGGGGACAAGCGGGAACACGGGGGCCGGCGGCGCGAACGTTTGGGAACATGATGATTTGGAAGATCCCTTACCCGATCTGTTCACTGCTCTTCCAGACGGGACCGGCATGCGGGTGGCGGTGCGGAGATCCACACGAGTTGGTGATCGTGCCGGCATGGTTCTGGAAGAGTTGGGAGTAACTCCGGACATGCAACACAAAATGACCCTCAACGATCTTTTCAAAGACAATGTGGACCTGATCGCAGCAGCTGCGGCCGTGCTCAAAGACGAGATATTGCGCGTGCTGAATGGGGTACTTGATTTATCCGACGGCAACCTGAAATTGACGCTCGAAACCTACAACGTCTCGCGGGTCGACATCTATGTGGACAACCGCCCGACGCTTAGCCTCGACACCGGAGATGGCAAGACGCAAGTGGATCTTCCATTCCACGAAAAGAAAGAGGTGTACCTGGAGGGATGGGCGGACGGGAAGTTAGTAGTGGCGAGAGAGGTCGGCTAAGATCGGGCTAAGCCCACGCGCTCCTGCAGTACTGTACGGTGCCTCGCGTTCGACAGTGCCGGCGCCCCATTGCCCGCGAGGCTTCGGAAGTGGCATTCTCGGTCTATGGAAAAGGTCCGGCTGATCCTCGAATTTGTCAAGGCGCTGGCCTGGTCGATCATCGCGTTGGTACTCGAATCGTGTTGCAGCCTGTTGAAGCACGCGGAGACTCACAGCTACGAATTTGACTACATGGGGCTTTTACGACCGTAGACGATGGGCTTCTATGTATTTAAATATGCACGAGATGCGAGGAAGTTGATTTTGGTGGCTCCGATGACTTGGGCGCAGGGGGTCGGGCGTTCAAATCGCCCCGCCCCGACCAATGAAAACAAGTGCTTTATTTGCAATGGCCGGGCACGGCGCGGCTAGCGCACCTGTAGCATTCTGTAGCGTTTTGGAGTTCCTGGAGGCTTTGGGCAGCTACAAAATTGACTACATCAAGATATCCGTACCTTGGAGTCCGTTGACTCTTTGACTAACATAGACGGAGCCATGCGACAAACGAAAGTGTGTCTGATGGGGACAGGGGGCCTGTTTGTCATGCTGACAACACAGGGTACGGCGCTTGCCCCGCGCCGGGAGCATTCGCGCAAGCCCGATGCTTTCTATGAGCTCGTGGAATCGCTATGCTCTGGCGCAAGCTGGAGATGTTCGCCAGGCAGCAGGGGAAGGAGGGCAGACTTGGGGCGGGGAGATAAATCGGTTCCGGGAGGCGCTGGCGGTTAACAGGGGCACCATGAAGGCGGCCAGCAGCGGTAGTTAGAGTGGAGGAGAAGATGCCGAGGCACCTTTCGAGAAGAAAGCCTAACGAGCGAGTGAATGGACAAGATAACGGGACTCATCGTAACGCCACGCCCGTCTCAGTCTCTCACGTCCGCAAGCACTGGGCATTAGACCGGCTGAGCGCTTTCGGCGCGAGTCGAGCCAGCCAAGGCCAGCATGGCTGAAGCGCCTACAGCGACGCCAGAGGCCACTCGGCCTGCCTCAATGAGGACGGCAGACGGTGTGCCGCTCGAGTTGAAGACTTGACCCGCGGCAGAATACGGGTCTAGAAGCACGCGCGAGCGGAAGCCTTGCTTGCGACTATCCTCAAGAGCGCTCGCCGAGATAACGACCAACTCCGGAGCATCCGGCGGCGGATTACGCTCCCAGCGCTTGAGTTCATCGAGCATCTGTTGGCAAAATCCGCATGAGGAGCTCCAGAACAACATCAATATGCGGCCTTCGAGTTGAGCAACGTCGATCATCCTGCCGGTGAGGTCCGGAAGCCGCAACGACGGCACGCGGTCTCCCTGCTTTACGGGCGGCGGCAGAGTAGCGCGCGCAACGAGTCCGCGAATCGCGTCTGGGCCCACCGCCAGCGCGCTTTCGATCCGGCCATTTTTCACCAGCACTGCACTGGGTGTCGCGTCCACCAAATAGGCGCGTGCCACATCTCGGTCCTCCTGGAGCAGCACATTCCGAAGATTGTATTTCTCGCTCTTGGCACGATGCGCGGTGACGTCGCCGCGGGTAATCGGGACAATTCGTAACCGGTCCCCATACTCGCGCTGCCACTGAGCAACGTCCGGAAGAGCGCGCTCACAGGCGTCGCAACCTGGCTCGCTGAACAACAACAGCACGGGATTGCCGGGCTCCATGAGCATCTCCAGGGTGATTCTACCGCCCTCGAGATCTGGTAGATTGAAACCCGGCGCAGCCTCATTCACCGGTAACCCCAGTCGAGGCGCGTCAACGCCACCAGCGAGTTTCGCCTCCACCGCGTCCAGACGGAGAAGCAGACGCCCGTTTTGGCGAAGAACGTGAACCAGCGCCCATAGCTCGAAGGCCCCAAGCGCCGCGACGGCGATTGCAAGGCCAGCTAAAGCCGATTCCGTGCGGCTCATGCCACCCGTCCAGTTGCCGATACTCGCACCCGGATTGTTTTGTCCTTCGAAAACGATCAACGCAGAGATCCCCGCCAGAATCACATTCCGGACGAGCGTCTGCCACCCGATGGGCGCGGAATGCAACTGCCCGAAGCAGTGACAGTCCGGTCTGCGGCCACGAATTAAGCTGACGCTGATTCCAGCGATGAAAGTCACGAGCAAGATCAGCACACCAACGGAGGCCCACCACGCCGAAGAAAGGGGAACGAGCGCTGCGGCACAACCCAATTCCAAGAGCGGGAGTAGCCAACCCAGCGAATTCGCCAGGAATTTGGGCGCTCCGAAATCGGTCATCGACTTCCGGGATCCGGCAGGATCCGCCAACTTCGCGATTCCTGCGATGCCGAAGACTGCGGCCAGTATCGAGCGCGAGAGTAGCAAAATGATACTCATAAGTAACTCAACATAAGCTTGCCCTGAGGCCTGATCATTCCATCTTCGCCAAACTGACGTGATCGATCCACGCGGTGCCGCTCACGAGGTTGTCGAACTTCCGGGTCGGCTGCCGAACCAATTGGATGGCGAGCAGCCTGGTTTCGCGAGGCACCCGGATCGTCTGTTCGATTCTCTTCCAATCGGTCGTCCCGAGGAACTGGTCCGTTTTGAAGTTCAGGCGAGAGGGCGTCTCAAAGTCAAAAATGTGAATGGCAACGCCTTGATCCGTTGTGATCCCCTGAGTTCGTATGAAGGTGGTGAAACGATAAATGCCTGCCGTCACAAACACCTGCTGGAGAGTATGCGCATAATCCACATTCTCCTTTCCAGTGAAGTGAATCCGAAAGGAGCGAGTCCCGGTATCTGCCACGTTTGAATCGAGTCCTTCGTCTACGTCTGGATTCCCTACGCTCCAGTCAAACGGCACTCCGCAAGGTTCTGTTTTGGGAACAAATCCTGGCGGCCAGCGAGGAGGCTTAGAGGATGTTGTCTCGTCAAGGCCATTGAAGCCATCTTCTTGGCTTCTTGCGGGGTGGTGGCGGGATTGGATGAACGTCCACCGGTAAGCCTTCTATCACGGCACGCGGGTGAAGTTCGAGAAGTAGCTCGGCGTACTCCGGACCGAACTGGTTCTCAAGAAAGCGCTTTGCTTCATCCAGCTTGGGCGGCCGACGGACGGGATCGTGGCCGTCGCTGGCCACGAAGTGAACCAGTCCCTCATTCAGGGCGTCGAGGCACCATCGGGCCATCTCTGGCCCGAATCCTCCGGTGAGGCTTTGGGCGGTGATCTGCAATGGGATTCCTCGCTCCACCCAGCGGCGGAGCCGCGGTATGTCTCCGGCCAGGTGGCGATTCCGCTCCGGATGGGTGACGATCGGAGTCAAGCCGACGGACTTGAGCTCGCTGAAGATCTGATCGATGCCCTGGAACAGGGTAAGTTCGGGGAATTCGACCAGTAGGTAGTTCAGGCCGTTGACCGAGAAACGCGACGGGTCGCGAAGCACCGACTGGATGTTCTGGGCCGAGAGGTGGAAGTCGCAACCACGATGGATCTTAAGGCCTTCGCCTATCGCTTGCTGGAGTTCGGAGATCCGTTCCGCGATCAGGTCCGGTTGGTAAGTATAAGTGATGTTGGCGTGGGGAGTGGCCACGATGTCCGTGGTGCCGCACTCTAAGGCCAGTTTGGCCATCGCCAGACTGACGTCGAAGGAAGGAGCTCCGTCATCGAGGCTGTGAAGGATATGGCTATGGATGTCAACCACGGACAGGCCGCCGCCACAACTTGGTGAATGCGAACCCCAATACTATACCCGTCATGACTCCAAGAGTGTTGGCCAGCATATCTGCAAGCTCGAAACTGCGTCCCGGAATCAGACGCTGGATGAATTCAAGCGCCACTCCGAGGAGGATCATCGACAACGCGGCGAGGATTCCTTTTCCCAGCTCGAAGCCGAGTACCGGGATCATGGCCAATAGAAGATAGGCGATAAAGTGTTCGGTCTTATCGTTCATGTGGGTCGCGGCTAACCATCGCAAGGGAGCACTGCCGCCCGGTAGTAGCTCTCCAGTAGTTACGATGATAATGGCTACAGCCCATAGGACTCTAGTCGAGTTACCCACCTGTTTCCGACCCCTGTTTCCAGTCTAGTCTGCGCGCCGTGCACGCAAGCCTCTGGCGGATTCGACCCACGCAGGGGGACACAAAAGGCGATAACCCGGGCCTAACGCTCGACGCCGTTAATTAGCAGCGCGAGAACCGTCTGTTTAGGAGACGACGGCCCATGCGTCGATTTCGCAAGTGTTAACGCCCAAGAATGGCGAAGATGCCCGACGATTGAATCTTGGGCACTATAATCACGGGCGCCTTGGCTTGATACGAAACCCGGTTTCGGCGTTGAGAATTCCGCCGATTTCGCGGGTAACAGCGAGGGCGTCGCTCGAGTTTTGCCACCAACGCTTGGGATCGAAGGGGTCGTCGGGCGTGAAACGAACGGTGGCCTTCAGATCTGGAGGAGCGAGCGCGCTCCAGATGATCTTAGTCCGTCGAACATGATATTTGGAGGTTACTAAGATAGAGCGGGTTTTGCCAGTTTCACGCAGAGTACGCACGGTCGCGCGTACTTCATCCTCGGTGTTGGTAATGTCTCCATCGATCACTCTCACGGCCGAAGAGGGAACCCCGAACCGGATTAATACCCGGACACTGTAGGCATCTTCCGGCACGAAGCCGATATCCAGTTTCTCCAGGGCCTTGGATTCAACGGTCGGCGCTGGGCGTGTTACCCAGACCTCCGATGCCCAGCCCTGCTTGTAGATCGCGGCCGCCTCCATGGCACGAAATGGCAAGTGACCACCCAGGACGACAATGGCATCGGCTGGCTGAAGGGGATCTTGGACAGTCAACCATGAGCCGGCGAAGCGGAAGACCGACGCTAACGCCAACAGAATGAGAACAGAGGCAGAGATGAGGAGCCAATGACGGCGGGTCAGCGATGTCCGTTCCACGTTAAGGGCTTGGGGCATCTCTGCCATCCGTGTGGGCCAAATTACGGAACGGGCGCTTCGGCGAAAGCGGCTTTCTTCTCGGAGAGGTGTTGGTTCTCCGTCTTGTAAAGGATAAATGGGCCGATGGAGAGGATGTCCATTCTGGTGCGGAGGAAGCAGTCGATGGCCTAGGCGGGCGAATATACGATGGGCTCGTTTTCATTGAAGGAGGTATTGAGCAGGACCGGAACGCCCGTGACGTCGCCGAAGCGGCGGATCAGCTTCCAGTAGAGTGGGTTCACGTCCTGCTCCACCGGTTTGCAGCCGGCCGGTGCCATCGCCGTGCGTCACGGCTGGAATCCTGGGTGCGCTGCTCGGGCTTGATTTTGTAAGCCATTACCATGAAAGGCGAAGGATAATCCGTTTCGAAGTACTCATCCTGGCAGGGACCACCGCTAGAAGGCCACCGTGGCATCAGGATGACCCCTGTGCCGGTGCAGTCGGTCGACGTGGGCATCGACCACGCCGTGCAAGTCTCCTGAGCTACAATCGTTCCCGGCGGGACCGGACTGGTTAAGATACTGTAATCAAACGGGAAGGCATCAGAGTTTACGAATTGCCACAAACGGTGCGTCTACGGTGCGTCTTATGATCGGCGTCGGGAGCCCCATCCAGTGCTATTGTCTGGCCCGATCGATTGAAGGGGACGGATCTGGAAGACATCACGGTTGTAACAACCCTGCGTAGTGACTCTGCACGGACAGTAGATTTGGTGGACATCGATCGTGCCAGCGCCATTTTCCGACCTCCGGCGGTTCCGTTCGGCCGCGCCGCTCCTCATCCAGCGGACTTAGTAGTGTGCATCGGTATAGCAAAGAGATAAAGTGTCCACGGCTGTTTTGATCGCTGATGGTCTCCGACACGAGGAACGGGGTTTGCTCGAAACTGAGCTCAGCCCCGACTTCCTCCCGTGCGCACACTCGAATCCGGTCAGCTGCCTTTTCTTTATATCGAATGATGCCACCCGGAACATGCCATCCGCAGCCGTAAAATCTGTCATCACGCCAAGTGAGAAGGGTACGACCGACTTTATCTTGAATCAAAAGATCGACGTTGACGATCGGGGTGATCCGGCTGACGAAGAGAAAGATATTCTCGGGGAGGCCCCGGTGCGAGTCACCGATAGCAGACTCCAAGCTGAGGATGGCGGCTCGATCATCCACAAAACTCACTGAGTGACCAATAGATAGCTTATCATCAAGCGAAAGGGAAGGGCCCGAGGCTAACGGCGAGGGCATCGCTCGAGTTTTGCCACCAATGCTCCGGATCGAAGGGGTCATCGGGCGTGAATCGAACCGTGACTTTCAGATCTGGAGGAGCGAGCACGCTCCAGATGATCTTGGTCGGCGAGCATGATACTTTGAGGTCACCAAGATGGAGCGGCTTTCGCCAGTTTCACGCAGAGTCCGAAGCGTCGCGCGCACTTCATGCTCGGGTGGAAATGTTTCCATCAATCAGTCGGACGGCCGAGGAGGGAACTCCGAGCCGGTTTAGTACCCGGACGCTGTAGGTGTTCTCCGGAACGAAGCCGACGTCGAGTTTCTCCAGGGTCGTGGATTCAACCGTCGCCGCTGGGCTTGTCACCCAGATCTCCGGCGCCAAGCCCTTATTGAAAATCGCGGCTGCCTCCATAGCCCGAAAGGGCAAGTGACCACCCAGGACGACGATGGCATCCGCTGGCTCAAGTGGATCTTGGACACTCAGCCATGAGCCGGCGAACCGGAAGACAGACGCTAGCGAAACAAGAAGAACAACACCAACAGAGATGAGGAGCCAGCGACGTTGGGTCAGCGATCTTCGGTCGACCTTAACGGCTTGAGGAGTCTCCACCATGCACGGGCCAACCTACGGAACCGGTGCTTCGGCGAAAGCGGCTTTCTTCTCGGACAGGTGTTGGTTCTCCGTCTTGTAGAGAATAAATGGGCCGATGGCGAGGACGTCCATTCGGGTGCGGAGGAAGCAATCGATGGCCTGGGCTGGCGTGTAGACAATGGGCTCGTTTTCGTTGAACGAGGTGTTGAGCAGGACCGGGACGCCGGTCACGA
>JBEKBK010000059.1:0-23836 GCA_050015435.1 Bryobacteraceae bacterium | reverse complement strand
AGTGGAGGAAACCGGGTCAGATACAGAAAGAATCAAAACGAGACATCGATCGCGCTCGCCGCACGCTCAGATCATACGAACCACGCGCTTCGAGGATCGTTCTGCGCATAATTCAGGTGTCACTTGGTCGATGTGACGAATCGCACTCAGGTTGACCAATTTTACGGCTTCTACGGAAAACTCTTTCGGGTCCCTTCCAGGCGGCACATCCACGAGCACAAGCCAATTTCTTTGTTCGTCCGACATTGATTGTTTTTACGACTCCTTCTTGCCCCAACGCGCTTTAGCCCCCTTGGCAGCGATCTGGACGCGTTTCTTTGCTGGCAGCGCGGCGGCTCGGGCGATACCGCCCTTGTGGCCCAGGGCGACAGCGGCAGGATCTTTCGCGGCTGGCGGTTCTGTCTTTGGCTTTTCGCCGATGGACTCTAGAAAAACTTCGTGAGCAAGTTGGATCGGATCGCGGGGGCGGTTTTTGGCCATGACGCCTTCAGTATGGGTATCAAGGGGTTAGAAGTCAAGATGGCGAAAATCGAAACTGACCCACTACCGCATGATGTTACATAATATCCGTTATCGGCGTTGAGCGTCTGGCGCCGACACGAGCTAGCGCCCTCGAAGTAGCCTCCCTATCGGACCCTGCTCGTTTTTCGGGTGGCTCGTCCTCTCTCCAAGAGTAAGCCCCATGTCACGACCTCGCCTTCTACAGATCGCGAGTTCCTCGGGATTGACCATACAAATTACCTCTTCTCAAAGCTACGTCAAGCAGCCACAGAATCCAGTGATTTTATTGCTTAGGCCCCATACCGCCCCGGCATTACCGAAAAAGATTCCGCAGCACAAACAACGCATTCGCCGGACGCTCCGCCAATCTCCGCATGAAGTAGGGATACCACTCAGTTCCATACGGAACGTACAACCGCAAGCGATAACCCAGGTCCACGATCCGCTGTTGCAGGTTCCGGCGGATCCCGTACAGCATCTGGAACTCGAACTGGTCCGAGGCAATGTGCCGTTCGCGCGCATAGCGGAACGCCTCGCCGACAATGTTCTCGTCGTGGGTACCGATCGCCGGGTTCACGCCCCGGTCGAGCAGCGTTTTCATCAATGTCACGTAGTTGCGATCAACCTCGCGCTTGCTCGCGTAAGCCACGGACGTAGGCTCGTCATACGCGCCCTTCACCAGCCGAACCGGAATTCGCTGCTGGTTAAGACGGTCCACGTCAGCCGCGCTGCGGAACAGGTACGCCTGAATCACGCTCCGCACGGCGCCGGTCTCTTCAGCCAATTGCGAGACCATTCGCAGGGTTCGATCGGTATAGGCGCTAGACTCCATATCGATCTCCACGCGGTCACCGATCGTTTTGGCCTGTGCGACCAGACGGCGGACGTTGTTGAGGCAAACTTCCTCCGACAAATCGAGGCCGAACTGGGTCAGTTTTATTGAAACCGTCGCTGGAAGTTTACTATCGTAAATCTTTGCAAGTGCATCCATATAGGATGCACAGGACTGAGCGGCCTGCGCTAGCGAGGTGACGCTCTCCCCCAGGTGATCGAGGGTCGCAAGAATTCCCTGTCCCTGAAGACTCGCACACACGGCCAAAGCCTCGTCGAGCGTTTCCCCGGCCACGAATCTTTTCGTGAACTTCCTGGCGACCGGCCAGGTTTCCATCCGCGTTCGTATTCCTCTGTTTTCGGAGAGGAACAGAAAGAACCGCCGGATCATGATCTGTGTTCAGTGCCGGACAGCGTTTGTGGTTCGCGTGCGGCAGCATCAATTCGAAGAGGCGCAGGGGCCTCTTCCGCGCCGCCCACTCCCAATTCGCGCATCCGCCTCAAGGACGGCAGCAGGCGCGACTCCCAGGACGCAACCGAACGATTGTAAGACTCGAGCGCCTTCGCAAGGTGACGCCCCGAATCGGCGTAAAACTCGGAATATGCGCGCACTCGATCGTAAAATTCGGAGGCAATACGGCGCAATTCACCGGCATTTTGAGCGAGTTTCTCCTGGCGCCAGCCGTAAGAGACTCCTTTGAGAACACTCACCAGCGTCATCGGCGTGGCCAGCAGGACCTTCTTCGCCAATGCCCGCTCCAGCAGCTCGGGATCACGCTCGAGCGCGGCATTCAGGAAGTGGTCGCCGGCCAGAAACAGGACTACCAGCTCCGGCGCGGGCTGAAACTGCGTCCAATATTCGCGAGCCCCGAGATGAGCGACGTGGCGCATTACGTGTTGAGCGTGCCGTTCGAGCGCGGACTTGCGGGCGGCGGCGTCAGGCGCAGCCTCGGCTTCGAGATAGGCTGCCAGCGGCACTTTCGCATCCACGGCGAGCGTGCGTCCACCCGGAAGCCTCACCAGCATGTCGGGACGCGTGCCGTTGCCCGTTTCCTGCTCGAAAAAATCGCAGTACGGTGCCATACCCGCCAGTTCCGCCACGCGGCGCAGCGTAAGCTCGCCCCACCGGCCGCGCGAATTCGGAGCGCGCAAAGCTTGCGACAGCGCGACGGTCTCCCGGCTGAGACTGGAGAGTTGCTGCTCCAGGCCGCCCAGCATGTGATGGCGTTGGGACTCGAACTCCCGCATCTGGGACTCGATCCGCTGGAGCGTGTCGGCCAGGGGACGAGTCGAATCCACCGGGGCGGGCGCAGGCCGCGAGCGCAGCCATAGCGATGCGAGCAGCGCGCCGAAGGCCGTGGCCACGATCACGGCTAAAACAATTCCGAGCACAAATGTCGCGTTGGCCATTTCGTCTTGACACCAGTGTGGCACAAACATGTAAGGGTAGAATCGTCACATGGTCAACGATGACTCGGCCCGCGTTTTTCTACGCCACGCTATTGCAACCGTGGCATATCGAGGAGAAAAAGCCTTGCGCGACGCGCCTGAAGGATTTTCCGATTTCCAGGCGGCGGAAGGAAGCCGCACGGCCGGCCAGATTCTGGCGCACGTAGGGGACCTGTTCGATTGGGCTCTCATTCTGGCGCGCGATGGCAAGCATGCATGGCATAACTCGGCCCCCCTCTCGTGGCCCGCGGAGACCGACCGCTTCCGGGCAGGCTTAGCCGCGCTCGATGCTCATCTGGCGTCCGCGCTTCCGTTGAACGCGCCCGCCGAAAAGCTGTTTCAGGGTCCCATCGCCGACGCCCTGACTCACATCGGGCAGATCGCGATGCTACGCCGATTGGCTGGGGCGCCCATCCAGGGTGAGAATTATTTCCGCGCGGAAATAGAGGCAGGCCAATCATCTGCGCAAGGATCGAAGAGTTAGGCGTCACCTGCGCGACTACGCCAATCGCAGTCGTTCAAGACTAACCCTATTGACAGGGCTCGCAGGTTGAGTACAATCTAAAGGTCGCACGATTCTAGAAAACGGAAGTGTCCCGTTATGTTGAAGTCTCGAAAGACCCGCTCTGAAGGTCAGATTCAGGAACGAACGTACTCATCCAGTGAAGTCGCCGAGGTCGCGGGAGTCAGCCTCCGCCAGCTTCAGTGGTGGGATGAGCGCAAGGTCGTCTCGCCCCGCCATGAAGGTCATCGGCGGGTTTATTTTCCAGCCGAAGTCATCGAAATAACCGTAATAGCCGAGTTGCGCAGAAAAGGATTTTCGTTGCAGAAGATCCGCCGGGTCCTCCGGTTTCTGCAGCGTGAAATGGGACGGCGTTTGGCGGAAGTATTGCAAGCCTCGTCGCAGCTTCACTTGGTGACCGACGGTAAATCGATTTACCTCGAAGATCAACACGATCGCATCATCGATATTCTGAAGAACGCCCGCCAGCCGATGTTCGTGGTGTGCGTCAGCGATCAGGCGCGCAGACTGAACGAAGCGGAGCGCAAACCCGCGCGCATTGAGCCGGGTCCGCCGTCGCGCCGGGCCGCGCGCGTGGGTTAGCTGAATAATCGATTAGCTCTGAATAAATTGGCGTAGCAGGGTGGCCCCCACGCAAGCGGCCGAAGCCCGCGCCGGCCTCCTCTTGTAACAGGAGACGAATTGTTATACTGAACGCGGTGGAGGTTCATCTCATGTCGTCCCGTCTTCGAAATTATCTTCCCGTCCCTCTGTTGCTGGCCCTCGGATCCATTGCAGCGGGCGTTTTTTACGGGGGACACGCCTCCGCCGCCAGCGCGCCGGACGATTCGGTCAACAAAAGCCTCAAATCCTTCACCCAGATCTACGATGTGGTCGAGCAGAATTTTGCCGAGCCCGTGAAACCCGAGACGGCAATCTATAAGGGCGCCATCCCGGGGATGCTGCGCACGCTCGATCCCCACTCGAACTTCTTCGATCCGAAAGAATACGCGACCATGCGCGAAGATCAGCGCGGCCGCTACTTCGGCACGGGCATGATGGTGGCGCCGCGGAGCGGAAAGACGGTCGTGGTTCAGGTGTTCACGGGTTCGCCGGCCGCCAAAGCTGGGTTGCGTCCGGGCGACGTAATCATGGAAGTGAACGACAAGAAGACCGCGGGCTTGGGCGTGAGCGACGTCGCGGATCTGCTCCGCGGCCCGCGCGGGACGCACGTTCAACTGGCCATCGGCCGCGATTGTCTGGATCAGCCGGCGACGTTCAACCTGATCCGCGATGAGATTCCCCGCTCCAGCGTGTCCGAAGCCTTCTGGTTCCGGCCGGGGATTGCATACATCCAGGTGAAGAATTTCAGTGACGAAAACACGGGGAAAGAGCTGGATGACAACCTCAAAAAGATCGGTGAGAAGGATATCAAAGGTCTAATCCTCGATTTGCGCGAGAATCCGGGCGGCCTGTTGAACGAAGGCATCGAAGTGGCCGGCCATTTTCTAAAAAAGAACGAGCTGGTGGTGAGCCATCGCGGCCGCACCCAGCCCAACAAGAACTACACCGCGCGCAGCGATAACGGCGGCAAGGATTATCCGCTGGTGGTTCTGGTAAACAGCCATTCGGCTTCCGCCGCGGAAATCGTTTCCGGCGCGTTGCAGGATCATGACCGCGCCTGGATCCTGGGCGAAACCACTTTCGGCAAGGGACTGGTCCAGACTGTGTTTCCGCTCAGCGAAAATACCGGCTTGGCTCTCACTACCATGCACTATTACACGCCGAGCGGGCGGTTAATCCAGCGCGACTATTCGAATATTTCGTTCCTTGACTACTACTACAACACCGGGAACCACGACCAGAAGAATTTGTCCGATGTGAAGATGACCGACAGCGGACGCACTGTCTACGGCGGCGGCGGAATCACGCCCGACGAAAAATATGAAGCCCCGAAGCTGAATAAGTTTCAGATCGAGGTATTGAGCAAATTCGCGATCTTCAACTTCTCCGCCCAGTTCTTCTGCGCGCGTCCGGACCACTCTCTGGCGAGAGGCTGGGAACCGGATGACTCCGTGGTCGATCAGTTCCGCGGCTATCTTAAGAAGACTGATGTGGCGGTCACCGACGCGGACTTCACGGCGAACCGCCAGTGGGTGAAAGAACAATTGAAGGCGCAAATGTATCTCGCCGCCTTCAGCAATGAGGCTGCGGACCGCGTGCGGATCGAACAGGATCCGGAAGTTCTCAAGGCCGCGGAGTCCATGCCCAAGGCCAAGGCTCTGCTCGACAGCGCGAAGAAACAGCTCGTGCAGCGCCTGAGCCAGCAGAAAAACGCCGAATAAGCCGGCCGCTCCGATCGCAAACCCAGGCTCCGGCTAAGCTGATATACTGAAGCCGGAGGTCACTGATGGCTTCGCGTCTGCGCAACTATCTGCTCGTTCCCCTATTTGTCATCGTAGGTTCCATCGGCGCTGGGATTTTCACCAGCGGTCACGTCTCGGCGGCCACCGGCCCCGACGACGCCTCGGTCACCCAAAGCCTGAAATCGTTCACCCAGATCTACGACGTGGTGGAGCAGAATTTCGCCGAGCCGGTGAAAGCGGACAAGGCCATCTACAAGGGCGCCATCCCCGGGATGTTGCGCACCCTCGACCCGCACTCGAATTTCTTTGACCCGAAGGATTATGCAGCCCTGCGCGCCGACCAGCGGGATCACTATTTTGGCATCGGCATGCAGGTGGCGCAGCACGGCACTAAGGTGGTTGTGATGGCGCCCTTCGCCGCATCGCCCGCTTACAAGGCTGGCTTGCGGCCGGGCGATGTCATTGTCGAGGTCAACGATAAGAAGACCGACGGCCTGGGCGTTTCGGAAGTCGCGGATCTGCTCCGCGGGCCGCGTGGAACGCACGTGCAGGTGAAGGTCGCCCGCGATGGCGCCGACGCACCGTTATCGTTCAACATCATTCGCGATGAAATCCCGCATGCGAGCACCTCGGAAGCTTTCTGGCTGAAGCCCGGCATCGCCTATATCAAGGTTCTGCAATTCAATGAGAACACCGCCAAGGAGATGGCGGACAAGCTCAAGGCGCTGGGCGAGAAGGACATCAAGGGACTGGTCCTCGATCTCCGCGAAAATCCGGGCGGCCTGCTCAATGAAGGCGTCGAAGTGGCCGGACATTTTCTGAAGAAGAATGAGCTGGTGGTCAGTGATCGCGGCCGCGCACAGCCCAATAAGAACTACGTTTCCCACGGCGACAACAGTGGGAAGGATTACCCGATCGTGGTCGTGGTGAATCGCTATTCGGCATCCGCCGCCGAGATCGTGACCGGCGCTTTGCAGGATCACGACCGGGGTTGGGTCCTGGGCGAAACCACCTTCGGTAAGGGCTTGGTTCAGCAGGTATTCCAGCTCAGCGAGAACACCGGCTTGGCGCTCACCACCGCCCATTACTACACGCCGAGCGGCCGCTTGATCCAGCGCGATTACTCGAACATCTCGTTCCTCGACTACTACTACAACACCAACAATCGCGAACAGAAGAACTTGAATGACGTGAAGATGACCGACAACGGCCGCACGGTATACGGCGGCGGCGGCATCACACCTGACGAAAAATACGAAGCTCCGAAGCTGAACAAGTTTCAGATCGAGGTATTGCGCAAGTTCGCAGTGTTCAATTTCTCCTCGCAGTATTTTGGCTCGAAACCGGACACCAAGCTCTCCAAAGGCTGGGAGCCGGATGAAGCCCTGGTCGAATCTTTCCACCAGTTCATGCTCAAGAACGGAATTGAATTCACTGAGGCGGAGTTCGCGGAGAACCATCAGTGGGTCAAGGATCAGTTAAAGCACGAGCTGTACATTACGGCGTTTGGCCTGGATGAATCCGAGCGCGTCAAAATCGAGCAGGATCCGGAAGTAATGCGCGCGATCGAAGCCATGCCCAAGGCTAAGCAGCTCCTCGATAGTGCAAAGAAGCAGATAGTGCAGCGGATGATCCATCAGGATCGGGCGGAATAACGTAACATTTGCGGCCTCAAATTACTGTCCTCGATGCAGGAGGACAGTACTGTCATCTGATTGCCCGTAAGGTCCGCGATCTGGGCGTGTACGCGGAAGTAGCTCCCAGCGAGACTCCGGCCTCCCAGCTTGCCGGCCGCAAAGGCGTGATCATCTCCGGAGGTCCCAGCAGCGTCTACGACGCCGGCAGCCCTCAGATCGATCCCGCGCTTCTCTCTTCGCGCATTCCGGTGCTCGGAATCTGCTACGGCCAGCAACTGATCGCGCACGCGCTCGGCGGCTGCGTCCGGAAAGGCGAGTACGGCGAGTATGGATTCGCGCAGCTCGAGATCGCGGCCCAGTCTCCCGGCGACCCGCTCGGGACGTTACTGCAAGGAGTCACTGGGCCCCAGCAAGTCTGGATGAGCCATCGCGACACGGTGATTTCGCCGCCCGAAGGATTTTCCGTGCTCGCAGGCACGGAGACCTGTCCGATCGCGGCAATCGCCGCGCCTCAGCGAAAGCTGTACGCCTTGCAATTCCACCCCGAAGTTGCGCATACGCCGTGCGGGCGGACCATTCTATCGAACTTTCTGTTTCAAATTTGCGGCTGTGAGCGGGATTGGGATCCGGCTGGGCAAATCCGGTCCATCGAGGATCAGATCCGCTCCATCGCGGGTTCGAGAAACGTTTTCTTCTTCGTCAGCGGCGGCGTGGATTCCACCGTTGCGTATTCGCTATGTCTGAAGGCTCTGGGGCCCGAACGCGTGCACGGGACCTACGTCGACACCGGCTTGATGCGCGAAGGCGAGACCGAATTCGTCCGCCGGAACTTCGCAGCGCTCGGCGCACGCTCCTTCGCCGTGGAAGACGCACGCGCGCAATTCCTGGACGCGCTGGCGGGAGTGACAGACCCCGAACAGAAGCGGCACATTATCGGCGAGCAATTCGTCCAGGTGCAGGAGCGAATCCTCGAGAGCGAGCATTTTTTCGACGGCCACTGGATCCTGGGCCAAGGAACCATTTATCCGGACACCATCGAATCCGGCGGCTCCGCCAAAGCAGACCTGATTAAAACGCATCACAACCGCGTCGAGGGCATTCAAAAGCTGATCCGGCTGGGGCGCCTGATTGAGCCCCTGGCATCGTTCTACAAGGACGAAGTGCGCGCTATCGGCCGCGAACTTGAGCTTTCTCCAGAATTGCTGGATCGTCATCCGTTCCCCGGCCCGGGCCTCGCGATTCGATGCCTTTGCTCTGAAACTAGCGGAGCGCCCGAGAAGACCGGGGACGGCTGGATTCTGCCGGTACGTTCCGTGGGAGTACAGGGCGACTCGCGCACCTATCGGCCTGTTTTAGCGATTCCCGGCTTCCCGGCGTCCGAAGCGGAAGCCGCCGGATTGATCAACCGGCATTCAGAAATCAATCGAGTGGTGGTCACGGAATGGACGGTGACGCCGTTGCCCGACCTGCGCGTTGCTCCCGCCACACTCACGGCAGATCGTCTGGCACGGCTGCGAAGCGCCGACGCCGTGGTCCGCCGTGTCACGCACGATTCCGGACTGGAACATCAGGTCTGGCAGTTTCCCGTGGTTTTAATCCCGCTAGGCACGCCACAAAACCCGGATTCGGTAGTGCTGCGTCCCATCCATTCCATCGACGGCATGACCGCCCGCGCCGTCCGCATGCCTGACACCACGCTGGCGTGCCTGGTGAAAGAACTGCGCGAGATTCCCGGCATCGCAGGTGTGTTCTACGACTTCACCAACAAGCCACCGGCGACCATTGAGTGGGAATAGTAGGGAAGATCGGTTCAGTCCCTTGCGGCGCCAATCAGGAGATTCAGCCCGGCCGCATCGGCGAACGCCCGGAAATCCCGGTCCCGCGTAAGCAGAGGAATTCCGCGATCGACACAACTTTGCGCGATCAAAGCATCGCCGAGGCGCGCCTTGCGGCGCTTCGCCAGCACTCTCGCTCGCAATTCGCCTGCCCGTTGCCAATAGCCAGGATCGATCTCAATAAGAGGGAGTTCTGAGAGGGTTTGTGAAACCTCTGACGGAAGCTTCGGGTCACTCAGCACTTCGGTCAGCACAGCGGGAGCCATTAGGACTTGCCGGTCCTGGAGCGCCCTATCGAGCAGTTCCGCGTCCTCGCCGTCATCTCCTTGCAGGAAGGCGATCCAGGTGCTCGTGTCAACCGCGATCATCGATCAGCCTTTAGCTCCGCTAACGTACGCGTGAAGCGAACCTTGCCCCGGAGTTGACGCAGCTTCGCGTAGGCCTGCGATGCTGCCACTAACTGCAGGCCCATACGAACGGTCTGGGTGATGCCGCTACCAGTTGCTCGTTGTGCCTTCCCGAGAAGCTCTGGCGATACTTCGACGGTAATCTTGCGCGCTGTCTCCATCCCGCCTGAGTTTACCATACGCGATACCAGCATTGAATATGGCCTTGGCGCGGCAGTCGGGCAGTATGTCTCGCTCCAGCTACTCGTGGGAATTGCTTGTATAGCGTGACGCCTCACTATACACTAGGACTAGGCGGCGTGATTGAGACCATCCGGCACAAGGGCCTGCGGCGGCTATACGAAGAGAAGACCGTAGCGGAATCGGGCAGGATCTGGTAAAGAAGGCACGAAAAATTCGTTCGGCACTGGAAGCGGCGAACGGTCCGGAAGATCGCTAGCATCTGTCGATAAGTCAGGATGACCGACGCCCCGGTGAAATCGCACCGGCGGATTTCACGAAGCCGTTTGGCGCATCATTGCGCCGCGTGAAGCGACATGCTAACTATAAGGTTAAGCCTTCTGATTTGGGGCGCGAGCACTCCCTCATGGTGCTGGCCCTCCGACCTCGGTATAGGGTGGAGAAGAGAACTGAACATGACGTGGAAGGAATTCAAGCAGCCGCTGGGCGATGGACGCTTCATCCTGCCCCTTTGGGACTTTGCTTGCGATCTTCGGTACGTTCCGATTTCTCTCGAACCCGCGCGACTGCCTCACCTAAGCGATGTGGTTGTAATCCGCGGTTATAGAGGCGGTCCGTGGCGTTGAAGGCTGCTCGCTTTCGACGCTCGACCTCACACCTGGAACTGGGGGAGCAAGAGATAGCGATGGCGAATCACCCTACTTCTCGATCGCTAACCAAGCATCTCCTTTCGATTTCGGGCTGATGGTCGGCCCGACTACGTGCAGAATTTTTAAGTCGAGGGCAAGCCTGCAGGATTTCATTGCGACCGTTCCGATCTTCCGCCGCATTTGCGAACAGTTGTACAATTCGAAGAATTTGTTCTTCGAGGTCCTCGGAGTCGAGGGGAGAATCCATAGTTTCTCCTTCTCGTTCGAGCATCGACTCCGTCTGGGAGCTCACATCGCCGAACAGGACCGGGAAACGTCCAACACGGAACTCATCGAGCGGCTGATGAGAGTCGGAGCGACCGACCACCGCGGAACGCACCCGGAGCGCGATGCTCCTCTGCTCAGCCTCAATGCTGAGGGAGTCTATCGCGGCGACCTTCAGATCAGTGTGGAAAAAACCTTTGGCCAGATGATCCGAAATATCTGGGTGGACTTTAAGGCGCCGTTCAACGCCGCGCAGAAGGATGTTGACCTCCGACTTTCTTACACATGCGGCGCGGGTCGGGGACAGATCAACGCAGGCGACCTGACCGATTGGACGACACCCGTCGTGAGCTTCTACCGAGACATAATTCTGCGCCGTTTTCTGCCTGCGTTGTTTTACGACATTGAAATAGAGCCCCGCCTAGGTTGAGGTGAGCATGGCGGAAGATGCAGCTGCTAATTTGATGGATGATGTAGCTGCAGTGTTCGAGGAGCAGTCGGCGCTGGTTAGAGGAACGACGAATCCGCTCGTCAAGGCGGCGCTTGGGACCGCCCCCTTCGCAGGCGGTGTCGCTAGCCTTCTCGGGGACTTAGCTCAGAAGCGCATTGAAGTCCGGCTCAGGAAATTTTTAATCGCTTTAGCAGAACGAATCCGCGACGCCGAGGATTCGCTGCAAGGGAAGATTGACACGGAGTTCGTCGCGAGCAGCGAGTTTGCAGCCACTTTGCAGGCAATCCTGGAGGAAGCCGCACGAACCAGCGACGCCAAGAAGGAGGCATACCTGAGGGACTTCATAGTCGCGAGCGCTTTGAGGAGAGGCCCGACACGACGTGGCGCGACATCTTCATGCAATACATGAGGCGGCTCTCAGGCGCTCATTTAGTCGCTCTCGCTGCCTTTTTTCGTAGGCAGGGGGACCTCGCGGACTCCGACCGCATCGGCGGTATCAGCATACCGAACAAAGTCCCCTTGTCCCTTCCCGAGTTGCGGCACATATGCGATTCGATTGACGAGACCCTATTGAAGGTTGTCTGCATTGATCTTGCCAACATGGGACTACTAGTCGACTGCGACCGTTCCACGCCGAGTTTTGGTTGACTCCACGTGCGCAGGCCGACGCGTGGACACAGGGACCGTCCGACGCAGCAATTCATGGAGCGCCTCCCAAAAAGACAGCGCACCCACCAATCCCCGCATCGAGGCATCTGGGCGGCCGACGGGCACGCCTGGCTTAGCTACGCTCGCCAGCCCAACTCTGTAAGCTGACTTTCGAGATAAGCCAGCCCATCCTGGAGCGTCTTCCGGTACCGGACATTCGCGCAACTCTCCAGATCGTTCAGCACTCGCGTGCGATGCAGTAGCAGACTGTCGCGCTTCTTCTCGATTTCCAGCTGTTCGGGGGAAAGTTTCACTCGCGGGGTTCCGTGGCGTGCCTTAGCCGACTCGATCTGAGCTTGAACCGACTTACTTTCCCAGCCACGAGCCATCTAAAACAATTATACGCTGTTTCGATGGCGGCGGCGCATAAAGTTTTGGATTACTTCCCTTGCGACTCGCTCGAGGGCGGAACGATGCCCTTGAGCCGCATGTAGGTCACCAGATTCCCGTAGTGCTCGTTCGCATGGGCGGTATTGAAGTTTAGCGCGAAAAGCTTGTTGCCCTGCGGTCCAAAACCTTGGATTTTGTCGCCGGCCGCAGCGTCGGTCATGCTGTTGTAGGCGGCGTCGCAGTAGGCAAACGCTTCATTCAGGGCCGCCGTCAGGTCCGCCTTGGTCTTCTTGGTGTGCTCGATGTCGGATTTCTTCGTCTCGCCCTTGACGGGGCCGCAGAACTCGTACTGACTGTCGGCAATGTGGCCGAAAAGCTCCGCAAAACTGCGAACCTCCGGTGTCGGCTTGAAGCTGTACAACGATTCCGGCACCTTGGCCGCGGTTTTCAGAATATCCCCCTTCACCATCGTGTATAACTGCTTAGTACCTGCGCTTATAGGATTGCCGTTTTGCGCGTGCAGCGCACACGTGCCGAAACAGGCGGCCAGTATCATCATGGAACGGAAATTCATGTGTCTTGGATTCTCCCTAGTGTGAGTTCGATCAATAGCGTTAGACGTGCAGTCCAGCAAACCGTCCCGGCAAGAAATTGGCGCTCGTCAATCTTGTGGCTGACATAATGCCCTATCCCTTTGACAATCAAAACATCCGCAGCCTTGGCCTCTGACTTGCATTGATCCGTTCATGCTGGATCAAGTTACGGGAAGTCTCGAGCGGTACCTGGACTTGTTAAGCGCTCGCCAGAAGCTGGTAGCTTCCAATATAGCGAATGCGGACACGCCGGGGTACCAGACTCAAGATATTGATTTTCAGTCTGAATTTGCGAGCCTGGCCAAAGGCCAGCAGCCGCTGACCGTCATGTCCGCGGGGCTCGCCGGAAAGCCCGACGGAAACAACGTTAATCTCGATCGCGAGGCGCGTCTGCTGGCCGAAAACCAGATGCGTTTCAATTTGGTCTCCACTCTGCTACGGGGCAATTTGAAAACGGTACAAGAGGCGATTCAGGGAGGCCCTTCTTCATGAGCCTGTTTTCCTCCATACAGGTCAGCGCCTCCGGCATGGCGGCGCAGCGGACGCGTGCGGAGCTGCTCGTTGAGAACATGGCCAACGCCGAAACCACGCGTACGCCCGAAGGCGGTCCTTACAAGCGCAAAGACGCGGTCTTCTCGAGCGAGACGCAAAGCTCGCCCTTTTCCGCCCTGTTTCAGAACGAGCTGGCTACAGGCGTGACGGTGGCGGACATCCTCCAGGACAATCGCCCGCCCGAGAAGCGCTACCTGCCCGGTCACCCCGACGCGGACGCCGAAGGGTATGTGTCTTTTCCAGCGATGAATCCGGCCGAGGACATGGTGGATCTCATGAACGCTACTCGCTCCTATCAGGCTAATGTTGCCGCCATTTCGTCCGTTAAGGATATGATCCGAAGCTCGATTTCCATCATGAGCTAACGCATGACGCTGCCTACCACCATACCTACGAACATTTCTATTCCGGCGATCGACCCGCCATCGCTCACGCAAACGCAACCCGGGTCCGGGGGCGCATTCCAATCGGTGCTCTCGGACGCGATATCGAAGGTTGAAGGCTTTCAACAAAACGCGCAGGCGAGCGTCGATCGCTTTCTGAGCGGCGAAGGCGAAGAACTGCATCACGTGGCCATCACCAGCCAGCAGGCTGAACTTTCCTTCCAGCTCTTCATGCAGGTACGCAACAAAGTTACGGCGGCGTACCAGCAGATCATGCAGATGCAGGTTTGAAGGTCTTCCAAATAAATGGACCAACTGAAGCAACTCTTTCAAAGGCTCACGTGGACCCAAAGGATATTGCTGGCGATAGTCGCCGCCGCAGTCATTGGCGGATTGGTCACGCTTGAGCACTGGAACCAGGAGCGGGACTTCAAGCCGTTGTTCACCGGATTGGCGGCCGAGGACGCCGGCGCGGTAGTCGCCAAACTTCACGAGTCCGCGACTGAATATCGTCTCGCCGACAACGGTGCTACGGTGCTGGTACCCTCCGCCAGCGTGGCCGAACTGCGGCTTCAGATGGCTTCCGCGGGCCTGCCCAAATCCGGCCGGGTCGGCTTCGAGCTGTTCGACAAGACCAACTTCGGGGCGAGCGAATTCGCCGAGCAGGTGAACTATCACCGCGCCATCGAAGGCGAACTGGAGCGCTCGGTGATGTCCATTCGTGAAGTGGAACAGGCGCGAGTCCATGTTACGCCCGCCAAAGAATCGCTCTACACGGAATCTCGCCAGCCGGCCAAGGCCAGCGTGCTGGTGAAGCTCCGCACGGCCGCGTCTCTCTCTCCGCAGAACGTGGCTGCCATCTGCCAGCTCGCCGCTAGCGCCGTGGAAGGCCTCTCCGCAGATATGGTCTCGGTGCTCGATACCAACGGCAATCTGCTGAACCGGGCGCGCACCAACGCTTCCGGTGACGCAGCGGATGGTTCGGAAGCGGCCCTTGACTACCGCAAAAGCATCGAGCACGACCTGCAGAATAAGATTGGGGCTACCCTCGAGCCGCTTCTCGGCGCGGACCATTTCCGCACCAGCGTTTCCGCCGAAGTGGACCTGACCAGCGGGGAACAGAGCGAGGAAGTATTCGATCCTCAGAAATCCGTGATGGTGACCTCGCAGCGCACCGATGACGGGCCGGCCCTTACCACCGCCTCCGGCGTTCCGGGAACCACCTCGAATGTGCCCGTTCCGCCCGCCAAGCCCACCACGACTTCCGCCAACTTCGCCCGCCATACCGAAAACATCACTTACCAATCCAGCCGTGTGGTAAAGCTGACCAAGCTACCGCGAGGCACGGTGAAGAAGCTATCGCTTTCGGTGCTGGTGGACCACACGGTGCATTTTGAAGGAACCGGAGACAAGTCCAAGCGCATCATCGACGCACCCTCGGCCGAAAAGCTGAAGGTGATCCGCGATTTGGTCGCCGCCGCCACCGGTCTCAATACCGAACGCGGCGACCAACTGGTGGTCGAGGCTTTCCCCTTCGAGGCGACTCTCGCTGAGCCGCCTTCCCTGTTCCCGTCGAACCCGACCGCGGCGCCGGGGCCCAGGTTCCAGATGCCGCCGTGGCTCGACGACTTCATCAACAAAAAGCCGAAGATCGCGGCAGGGGCCGCGGCGGGAGCGCTGGCCCTCCTGCTGGTTGGCGGTTGGTTCCTCCTCCGCCGGTGGAAGAAGAAGAATAAGATGATCCAGGCAGAGATGGCGGCGGCCGCCCTCCAAGCGGCAAAGCTGAACGCTTTACCGCAGAGTCCTGAGGAGATGCAAAAGCAGGTCGAGGGACAGTTGGCCCAGAATGCCGCGGCGAAGGCCCGGCAGGAACTCGAAACGCTTATGCAACTGAAGCTGCCCGCGGTTTCCACCAAAAAGACCGAGGTGCTGGCGAAACATATTGGCGAGGAGGCCAAGACCCATCCAGGCGCGATGGCTCAAGTCGTCAGGACGTGGCTGAATGGTTAGGGTCGGCGAAGGCGAAGCAGAACGCGTATCGGGCGTCCGCAAGGTCGCCATCCTGATGGTGATGATCGGCGATGAAGCCTCGAGCTCCATCCTGCGGGAAATGGATGAAGACGAAGTTCAGGAAATCAGCAAAGAGATCGCGCGGGTGAAGAGCCTTACCGCCGAGGAAGCGGAGGGAGTTCTCGAAGAGTTCTACCAGATGACCGTGGCCCATGACTACGTTGTCAAGGGCGGCGTCGAATATGCGCGCAAAATTCTGGTGACCGCGTTCGGCGCCGAGCCGGCCAAACGTATGCTCGACCGGCTCATGAAAACGCTCACCAGCGAAACCCTCAGCTTCGACGCGTTGCAGAAGACCGATCCCTCTCAATTGGCCAAGTTCATTCACAGCGAACATCCCCAGACCATCGCCCTGGTCTTGTCGCACCTGAACCCGTCCCAGGCCGCTGGGCTGCTGTTTTCCCTGCCAGTCGACTTGCGCGCCGATGTGGCGTTGCGCATGGCCAGTCTGGACCAGATTTCGCCCGAGATCATCTCCAAGATCGCGGTCGTAATCGGCGCCAAGCTCAAAACTCTGGGCGAATTGAGCCGTGAATCCTACGGGGGCGTCCCTGCGGTGGCTGAAATGTTCAACCGCCTGGACTCATCCACCAGCAAAGACATTCTCGACAGCATCGAGAAAGTGAATCCGAAGCTGGTGGAGACCATCCGCCATCTCATGTTCGTCTTCGAGGATCTCCTGTTGCTGGATATCAACGCGATCAAGGAAGTATTGGGCAAAGTGGACCGCAAGATCCTGACCGTCGCGCTCAAAGGTACCAGCGATCAAATGCGAAACCACATGTTGAAGGCCATGAGCCAGCGCGGCAGCGACATGTTGCGCGAAGACATGGACGCGCTGGGCCCCATCAAGATCAAGGAGGTGGACGCGGCGCAACAACAAATCATTGCGGTGGTGCGGCAACTCGAAACCGACGGCACGATCAGTCTGAAGGGCACCGCCGGAGAGCAATATGTCGTCTAGAGTGCTTCGGACCGGCGATTCGGCCACCGCAATGCCCATGGCGTGGCGTCAGGCCGGCGGTCCGCGAGCCGAACGGAGGTTCTCGGCTCCCCTGGAAACCGACCCCACCGTGGACGCCCAAGCGCAACTCGCCGAGCTGGACCGTCAGATCGAAGCGCGCGTCAAATCCGCTTACCAGCAGGGCCAAGCAGCCAGCGAAGCGGCCGCCAATCAGCGCGCCACGCAGCGCCTGGATCCGGTGTTGGCCTCCCTGAGTCAGTTGACCCAGGAGCTTGCCGGAGCCCGCAAACGGTTTCGCGCCGAAGCCGAGGAGGACACCGTGAAGCTGGCCATCGCGATCGCCAGACGGGTGTTGCATCGTGAGCTGGCGACTGACCCTGAAGCAATTCTCGGCCTGGTGATCGCCGCGTTTCAAAGACTGAACGCGCGTGAAACCCACCGCCTGCGCCTGTCTCCCTCGGACGCTGGGACCCTGCAACAATACCGTGACCGGATGGATCTGCCGCCCGGTCTTGAAATTCTCTCCGAGTCGTCCCTGCCGGCCGGCAGTGCGATCTTCGAAACCTCGCGCGGGGACCTGGACGCTTCCGTGGATACGCAACTCGCCGAGATCGAGCGCGGATTTGCAGACCTGATCCGGCGCAGGGCGAGCTGATGTTTCGGGATTACACCGCCGCGCTGCCCCGGATCGATACCCTGCAATGGGCGGGGCGGGTTCGCGATCTGGTGGGATTGCTGGTCGCGTCCGACGGTCCGGCGACCGCCGTAGGCGATTTCTGCGAGATTCGCTCCTCGATCGGACGTATCGTCCGGGCGCAAGTGGTCGGCTTCAGGGACGGCCGCGTGCTGTTGATGCCGCTTGAAGAGACCGGCGGCCTGCAAGTCGGCGATCGCGTGGTGGCGCGGCCGGAAGCGGCTCGAGTCGAGGTCGGCCCGGATTTGCTGGGCAGAGTGCTCGACGGGTTCGGAAAACCGATGGACGGCGGACCTGCGATTCACGCCGCCGCAGCCTATGATCTGTACGCGACCCCTCCTGGCCCGCTCGAGCGCGAGCACATAACCTCGCCGCTTGTAACCGGCGTCCGAGTCATCGACAGCCTGTTGAACATCGGAAAGGGACAGCGCGTCGGCATTTTCGGAGGTTCCGGAGTCGGCAAGAGTACCCTGCTCGGTGCGATGGCGCGGCACAATTCGGCGGATGTCAGCGTGATCGCGCTCATCGGCGAACGCAACCGCGAGGTCCGCGATTTTCTCGACAACGAATTGAGTGCGGAGGGTCTGAAGCGAAGCGTGGTCGTGGCGGCAACTTCCGATCTGAGCGCGCCGCTGCGCATTCGCGCTGCATTCGTGGCTCTGGCCGTCGCCGAATACTTCCGCGACCTGGGCAAAAGCGTTTTGCTGGTCATGGATTCAGTTACCCGCCTGGCGATGGCCCAACGCGAGATCGGACTTGCCGCCGGCGAACCTCCCAGCCAGAAAGGTTACACGCCAAGTGTATTCAGCCTTCTGCCGAAAATCTTCGAGCGCGCGGGCAACTTCAAGCGCGGCTCCATCACCGGCTTCTTCACGGTGCTGGTCGAAGGCGACGATTTCAATGAGCCGATCTGCGACGCAGCCCGCGGAATTCTCGATGGACACCTGATTCTTTCGCGGGAGCTCGGCGCGATGGGTCATTATCCCGCCATCGACGTCCTGAGCTCGGTGAGCCGGCTCGCGGCACGCGTCTCGACTCCCGATCAAATCGAAGCCGCGCGCAAGGTGCGAGCGGCCATGGCGGAATATCAGCGCTCGGAGGATTTGATCAGCCTCGGCGCGTATGCGGCGGGATCCAACGCCCGGCTCGATTCGGCCATTCGTTTGCGTCCCAAACTGATGGACTTTCTCCGTCAGCCGCCGGATCTCTCCGTGCCCATGGACCAGACCTTGCTTCAGCTCGGCACTCTCGCCAAGGAAAGCGCTTGAAGAAATTCCACTTCCCCCTCGACCGCGTGCTGGACTGGAGGCGCACTCAAGGCCGCCTCGAGGAAGCCAAGCTGGAACAGCTCTATCGCGAGGCTCACGATTTGGAAGCGCGCCAGCAGGCGCTGCTCCAGGAGCGTGCCGATTCGGAGCAGGCGGTGCTGGCCGCGCCGTCGACCACCGGCCTGCAATTGGCCGCGCTTGGCGAATTCAGTCGTTTCACCACCGCGCAGCACGCGCTCCTGGAACGGCAGCGGGCCGAATGCGCGAAGCTGGTGGCCGCGCAAGTGCAGGTCCTCACCGCCAAGCGCCGCGAGATTCGGCTCCTCGAACGGCTACGGGAACAGCGGCTCGATGGCTGGTCCGCGGATCTGGACCGCGAAATCGGAGCCCAGGCCGACGAGGCGTTCCTGGCGAAGTGGGCCGGCAAATCCGCCGGGCTACAATGAAACTTCTATGCCAGCCAAACGCATCGGCATTCTTACCGGAGGCGGCGATGTTCCCGGCCTCAATTCGGTCATCAAGGAAGTCGTGTACCGTGCCAGCGAACACGGTTCTGAAGCCGTCGGCATACGGCGCGGATGGGAGGGTCTGACGCACGTCCAGCTCGACGATCCAGCCAGCAAAGATCATTACATTCTTCCGCTAACCCGGGCGAATACCCGCACCATCGACCGCTACGGGGGCACGATGCTGCACTCTTCACGAACCAATCCTTCAAAGATGAAAATCCTGCCGGAGGTTCTCGCGGGCCGCGACTTTCCCAAGACCGGCGAAACCTGGGACGTCAGCTCCCAGGTTCTTCACAATCTCGAGCAACTGCAACTCGACTATCTGATCGCCCTGGGTGGTGACGACACTTTGAGTTATGCCGCGCATCTCGACCAGCTCGGTTTCAAGGTCATCGGTATTCCGAAGACCATGGACAACGATGTGCGCAATACCGAATACTGTGTCGGCTTTTCCACGGCCATTTCGCGCGCCACGGCCGCTATCGGCCGGCAGCGGACCACGGTCGGGTCCCACGAACGCATCGGGATTTTTCGAATCTTCGGCCGCGACGCGGGATTCACGTCGCTCTACACCGCTTACGTTACCTCGATTCGCTGCTGCATTCCTGAATACAAGGTCAACCTCGAGAAGCTGATTGATATTCTGCTCGTCGACAAACGAAGCACTCCCAGCAACTACACGCTCCTGGTGATGTCGGAAGGCGCGCGCTGGGAAGGTTATACCGTCCAGGAATACGGCGAGCCGGACGCGTTCGGGCATCGCAAGAAGGCGAGCGTGGGCGAAGCGCTCGCGGCCGAAATTCGCAAACGCACCAGGGAAGAAAGCATCGTGAGCGACTTGACCTACGATCTCCGAAGCGGCGAGCCGGATTTCGTGGATAAGCTGATCGCGTCAACCTTCGGTACCATGGCGCTCGACGCCGTCCTTGAAGGCAAAAGCGGCATGATGGCGGCGCTGGTCAACGGATGTTATACCATGGTGCCCATCCCTGATCCTAAACTCGGCCCCCGCCGCATTGACGTGGAGACCATGTACAACACCAACCGTTACCGGCCCAGCTACAACAACAAGACCGGTCTGCCCATTTTCCTGACGCGTGCATAGCCGTTTTCATACACGTTTACTCACGTTCATTCACGGCCAAAATAAAATCCGAAGTTTTTTCAACCAGGCCGCGCAGGACGAGACCCATTACCCCTCCACCATCGATCCGCGGATTCTGCACGTCAAAGTGGTTCTCGAGCACTTAGGCGATCTGCACGGCAAGCGCGTCGCGGATGTGGGTTGCGGTAAAGGCCGTTTTGCCCGGATCGTGCGAGAACGCTATCCGGACGCATCCGTCTACGCGCTGGACTTGGCAGATGCCATGCTCGCGCACGTTCCCCCGGGGATTCACCGTTGTACCGCCACCATGACCGCGCTCCCGCTCGCCACCGAATCGTGTGACGGCGCGTATGCCACGGAATCGCTCGAACACGCCGTGGATATTCCCCAGGCCGTAGCCGAGTTGTGCCGCATCGTCAAGCCCGGCGGTCGAATCGTGATTATCGATAAGAACGCCGAGGCATGGGGCCGCCTGAAAACCCCCGGCTGGGAACGATGGTTCGCACAAAAAGAACTAGAAGGTTTTCTGCGGCGCCATTGCCGGGAAGTCGTTAGCAAACCGATCTCCTACTGGGAAGATGTTGAGCCAGATGGGCTTTTCCTGTCTTGGCTTGCGCAGAAGTAGTACCCGAGTACCAGGTCCTGGGCCCATTATCGTACCAGTAAGTTTGGGAGGTTACGGCTATTCCCTAAGGTCTGGCAGCAACCTAGAATCGGGATGCAATGGAACTCGGCCAATATCAACTTCAGATCTTCGTCAGCCTGGTGGTCATCCTCGGGGCTGCGTTTGTCGCTCTCATCTGCGACTTCTTGAAGGGCAATAACGAACAGCTCCGTGAGCTGATGATCGAGCTTAAGGTGCGCCGCGAAGAAGAGCAACGTCGCGGCCAGGTGATGACGGCGCATTCAATGCAGACACCCCCGGAGTCCGCGTCCTCTGACCAACCCCTTCAGCAAACTGGCAAGAAAGCCTTCGAGGCCCGTGCCGAGGCCGCCCGCGGCGAACGGAAACGCGCGATTGCGCCCGAGGCATTGGCCGCCATGGAACGCGGCGCACAGCTTGCGGCCGCTCCCCGCGCCAAGGCGCCGGCCCCCGCAGCCACAGTCGCGGTGGAAACCAAGCGGGCTCCGGCGTTCAAACCGGTGGCCGTATCCTCCAGACCCTCGATCGTCGTCGGCAAGAAAGATTGGGGCTCCCTCCTCGCGCGGCATAGCGCGAAGGCCACCCCAGCGGCCGCTTCGACGCAAACCGTGCCAGTCACCGCCGCTTCCGAAACAGTTTTGGATGCGGTACCGGCCGGCTTCCATGAAGGCTACGTTCTCAGCCAGTTGGTAAGGAGCAAGCGCCCGGTGAGCGGTTTGGTCGTTTCCATCGGCGTCAACACTACGCGCGAAGGCAATGGCTCAGCCCCGGATGCGGTGAAAGAATTGATCCAGTCCCTGATCGGCCCCGCCGATTTCGCCAGCCAATCGAGCCCCGAAGAATTCCTCCTGATCTGCCCGAGCGAGCGTGGCGCCGCTGCTCAGCGCCGCCTGAGCGAGATCGCCGAGCAGTTGTGGAACTTCCAGCTCCGCTCCATGGGTGACTTCTCGATTCTGTTTAGCTGGGGCGGCGTAGAGGTTCAGAGCGAATCCATCGACGAAGCCATCGCTTCCGCCAATGAGCGCATGAAGGAAACCCGCCGCGGCCGCAAGCTGCTCATGATGGAGCCCAGAGACTCGCAGACTCCCCTTCGGCAAGCGGTTTAGGCGTACCTGCGCTTCCGGGCGGCGAGACCGGCCAGGGCCGGAAAGGTCAGAAACAATGTCGCCGGCTCGGGAGCGAGAATGTCCTGGACGCTGACAGCATCGACTCCCAAACTGAAGAAGCTCTGGTTGTCGGCTTCCCCGAAGCGAATCTGATAAGTGTCACCGGGAGTAACCAGGCCGGTCACGTCGAAATTGTAAGTCCGCCGTTGGTGTTATCGGCGCCGAATAGAAATTTTCCAAAACATCGCCGGGAGCCGTCGAAAAAAGGATTCGCGGTCGCAGTGAGAAGATCGGCTGTGGCAAACTCAACCGGCCCACCGCGCCGGTATCGACCACCCCGGCAAAATCGTTTGCGAATAAGGAGAACGTAACAAAGACGTCTACTGCGTTCGGGGCGACAGTAAAACTCTGAGTTAAAGCGTAAGCGCCCGCGCCCAATTGGCCGGTAACGGCATAAAAGCTACCGGTCTCCGCGGGCCTACTGTCGCCAGCCCCACTGTCCGGGGCGGTACTGGCGCTGGAAACAATAATGGTTCCGTCACTGCCGCCTCGGTCTGAACATTCCACCCAGTAAAATTGCCGGTTTCAAAGCCGCCGTTAACCAGCGATTCCGTTGCCTGGGCAGGTACAATGCCCGAGACGAAGCACACCACGAGCAGGCGCGAGAAGCCGCACTTATTCATTCGTATCCTATCCAGGGTTTCAATACTTCCGCCAGCGGCGGGGGCGAATAGCGGCGAGCGCCAGTAACCCAAGACCCGTCAGCGAAAGCGCGATCGGTTCAGGAATGCTCAACGACGGAATGATGAACGATTCAGTAAACGCGCTGTCGTGACCACCCGACGTGCTGATCAGGATGTCTTTCCACACCCACACGTTGCTCACCGAGCCACCCGCGTAAATCTGCGTCGCGGAGATCGGATTGCCGTTATGCAGGTCCGGTGTGCCTACAATCAGGTTCGGGTTCAGAAGGTTCGTCCCGCAATTGGTACCGCTTAGAGCGGGGTCGTTGGAAGGATTCTGGCTGCAGTTGGCCTCGCTGATCGAGGCGAGAGTATCCCCCATTGCCAGGGCCAAATCCGAACCCAGGATCAATCCGCCGGAGACTTCGAACTGCAAGTGGACGTCTTCGGTTCCGACCCCTTCGTTCGGGTCGAAGCTCGCCACGATCTCATCCCCGACGACCGCCAGGGCGGTGAGCTGCATGATATTGTCGGCGCCGGTGTAAGCACTGAAGTTGTCGAAAGTGTAGCTGTCGAATGAGCATCCCGTGGCTCCCAACTGATTCACATCCACGGCCATGGTGTTGTTGTCCAGAAGAGTAGGATCCTGGCAGCTGATAGGACCAGCCAAAGCCGTCGCAGCCACTAGAGCGGTAAGACCAGCAACTTTCAAAAAGTCTTTCATCATAGGCACACCCCGGACCGGATTACGGCCTGAACCAGATTCACCCGCTAACACTGGACGCAATTTAATGGCGTGTTTCTGGAGCGTTCGCAGTATATGAGCGTTTCCAAAATTATGTCAAGTACCGTTTTCTATTGACTTGGTGCAGTTGTCGTCGTGCGCCGTTCGGTCGGCGGAAGTGATGGTTAAAAGACCACTTAGCACTAACTCACCACACGCGGCGAGCCATGGACGTACTGTTACTTTTTGTATTCAATTCTCGAATCGGGGTCCCCGCATTCAAAAAGTAATGGATGAATCAGTACGTGTAGCCGAGTAATTACCTGTACTTCAGTACTACCATTTTTAGACCAGTCGTGTATACTCCTGCATAGCTGTAATTAGAAGGGAATACTCTGCCAAATGGAACACGCTTACTTTCAGCCCGAAAT
>JBEKBK010000058.1:0-23884 GCA_050015435.1 Bryobacteraceae bacterium | reverse complement strand
GTTCGACCGCTCGGCGACCTCTGACGGCCGCACGGAGTAAAGCTCAAGACCCGGGGGTGGCCGCACCTGTATATCGTGTCGCGGACCGTGCGCGCTCAGGCTGCCGCCGGCTTGTAGGTATACCCAGTCGGCACCCTGTTTGCTCCAGCCCAAATGTCCGAAAATGCGTTCTTGAGGGACCGGGCGGGAGAGGCATTGGATGGCCGCACGAGCGTGTTGCTGCTGACCCGGATAGACGATCGCCTGCGGTCCCAGATGTTTCAGAACCCAGCCCATCCGCTGGAACTCCACCGCAGGGACCCGGAAGGAAAACCGTTGTCCCGCCAGTTCGGCTTCGATGCCAAACTCGCGCTTCTGCCACGCGTCCTTGTCCAGCAGCACGTCGCTCACGATCCGCGCATTGAAATTTGCCAGCGGAGTGCATTTCACACGACCATTCTCTAATCGCTCCCGCCGGACCATCTGGGCCCCGCGCAACCCGTAGCTTAATTCCCCGGACGCGCGTCCTTCAGCAGCGATGGAAGCATCCCTCGCCAGTCGCTGCCCATCCGGATCGTCGTCCTCGCCCACCCACACCATTCGGAAGTTCATGTGTCGTGCGCTTCTCGCCCGCGCTCACTCCAGGGGAGTAATGCGCGCTGAGTCACGTGCAGACATGTATGGCTCGTGGGGGAAACAACAGTCAAGTCGCCAGAAGGGCTGGCGACGGGGAATCGCCGGGGAAGCATCTCGGTTGAAAATGACAGCTCTATTTGGAAACGGCCTTCCTTTCCCCAATTTCATTTATCTCTGCGGGGCTCTGCAAAATTGCGCGGCACAGTTCAATCAGCTTGCTTTCGTGCGGTTCGATGGCAAAGACCGATCGCTTAATCGCAGACGCTTCTTCGCTATCCGGGTTTCTCAGAGCCTCGGCGAATACATCGGGCGTGTCCCGGCCCCGCGAAAGCAGGATTACGCGCGAGCTTCCGTCTTCAAAGAGCAAGGTTATTTCACTGCCTCCCACCCTATACTCCAGCTCGGTCAACCGTCGTTCAATGTTGCGGTTCAGCTTCATGGACGCTTATCTGGAGCGCCGGTCGCCGGAAACGTCGGCGCTCCGCTCCAGTTCAGCCAAACGAGCTTCGTGATCCTCGATCTCAATGGCCTTGACGGTGTGGTTCAGGATGCTATCGGCAGCCCGAACTTTCGTCGCCGCAGGCGTGGCCGGATCCAGCATGACTTTCCCTAAAGTTGAGACTGCGGCACTCGACAGGTGATGCAAGCGGGCGATCGACTGCCCGTAGGCTGCCTTCTTCGCGGCCCGATAGGAGGCGTCAAAATCATACTCCTTCAGCCATCGGTACAGCGTTCTCGGGGGCGTGTTGCAACTGCGCGCTGCGTCTTCGACGGTCCGCGTCGAAAGCAGGGCGGCAATCGCCTCTTGTTGCTTGCGGCTGAGTTTTGTTCCGTCTCCCTTCATGTGCGAACACCTCGGGATGCTGTGCCACCGATTTTCAACCCATCGCCAGCCCTTCGCCTCGGTTGAATTGTCGAAGAAATCACTTGCTTTTCCGGCCCACCAGAGGGATTGATGTCGTGACCGCGGAAATCACAACACAAAAGGAGAAAACAGTATGACATCGAACACTGAACAAACGGAAACGGCGCCCGACACAGCTGAGACGAAAGCGGCAAAAAAGGCCAAGGCTGGCGCACGGGCCGCCAAGGTCGCGCCCGCGAAGGCCAAGGCGGGGAAAAAGGCCAGCCCGGCCAAGAAAGCGCCCAAAAGCCGCACGAAAGCCAAGATCGCAAAGCCCGAGGCCCGCGACGGCAGCAAGACCGCTAAGATCCTGGACCTGCTGAAAAGGCCGGGCGGCGCAACTGCGAAGGAATTGATGAAGGCTACCGGCTGGCAGCCGCACTCGGTCCGCGGGTTCCTGTCCGGAACCGTGGGCAAGAAAATGGGGTTGACCGTCACCTCCACGAAGGGCGAGGACGGGGAGCGCAGCTACTCCATCAAGGCCTGATCGGTTCCTGCTCCCGCCCCATCGCGCCGCTGGGCTCCTGCCTGGCGGCGTTGCTCGTGGATACGCAATTCTGCGGACCAATCCGATGGCGCCGGGTATAAACCGGGCACGTCTGGGTCGCCCCCCAAGAGTTCCGCCTCGACCGCAGCGATCTCGAGATGACAGCGTTCGATTCACGTTGCCTCCTTCCGGCGCTCCTGCGCGATTTGTTCGAAGCTGCGACCGTCGCCGTCTAGCACAGCCTCCTTACCGGTGAAGTTCTGCCATCGCGTTACCGCCACATCGATGTAAGCGGGTTCCAGTTCGATGGCTAGCGCGATTCGCGCTTCCTTCTCGCACGCTATGATCGTCGTGCCCGAGCCGCAGAAGGGCTCGTAAACTGCCTGTCCCGGACTGGAATTGTTAACGATTGGGCGGCGCATACACTCCACCGGCTTTTGTGTACTGTGAACCGTTTCTGCATCTTGATTACGGTTCTCGATATGCCAGAGTGTGCTCTGCTTGCGGTCACCATTCCAATGGCCGGTACCGCGGACGGCGTACCAACATGGTTCATGCTGCCAATGATAATGGCCCCGACCCATGACCAGCGATGGCTTTGCCCAGACGAGCTGACTGCGAATCTCGAAGCCACATGCCTCCAAGCTATCTGCGACGGTCGAAGCGTGCAGACCGCCGTGCCAAACGTAGGCGACATCACCCGGGAAGAGTGCCCACACCTCCCGCCAGTCGGCCCGATCGTCATTGCGTACCTTGCCCATACGATTTGAGTTGTTTACCCCCGCCCGTTTTCGCCATTCGGGATCATATTGAACCCCGTACGGCTGGTCCGTTACCAACAACATTGGTTTCACGGATCCACACAAGCGCGAAACAGTCTGCGGGTCGGTGGAATCCCCACAGAGTAGTCGATGGTGTCCTCCGAGTAACCACAAGTCCCCCACCTTCGAGGTGGGTGTTTGGGGTGCCGACGGCACGTCGTCCTCATCGCACAACCCATCAGTAGCTTCCTGTGCGGCGAGCAGACGGGCCAGTTCTTGCTCATCAAAGCCAGTCAATCCCAAATCAAAATCGAGATTCTTCAAATCGAGGAGTTCTAAGCTGAGCAGGCCATCATCCCACTCGGCCCATTGGACTGATCGGTTCACCATCAGCCTAAATGCCTTGACCTGGCCTTCCGTCCAGTGATCGCAAAGTATCGTCGGCAGCTCCTGGATGTCGAGCTTCTTGGCACCCTTGAATCGAAGGTGTCCGTCCACAATCTCTCCCGTGGAGCGGCAAAGCATGGGAACTGCGAATCCAAACTCGCGGATCGAAGCGCACATGCGATCGACTGCGCCATCGTTCTTCCGCGGGTTGCGAATATATTCACGGAACCAGCCGATCGGCTTGTAGACGATCTCCATGCGCGGGAAATCCGGGATTGCCTGGAGATCAACCGCTATAGAGGAAGTGACTTCGGGAGTTTTCATAAATTCAGAACCTAAATTGCGTCGCCGGCCCGTCGGGCGACCGTGCAGTCAGCAACAACCTGGAGGAAGTCGGCGCGCGTCTCCGGCGGCGCATAGTTCTTCCCATTGCGGCTGCCGTCAAGGTGTCTCAGCTCCCACGCCGGCCCGTGCGCAAGCTGCTTTTTGAAACTGTATCTGGTACCCATTGCGGAATTGGCTGAGATCGGCTTCGACTCGCCCGTCCGGAGAAAAAGAACCGCACGGTTGACATGGCCCTTGCGATGGCGCATGACGCGCGACACTAGCCCGGCCGACTGGAGCATTGCCAACCGTTGTTCGGACACGCATGCGTACAGACTACCGTCGGCTTGGTAGACGGGAATAGAGCGATTCATGACTTTTGAACACACTTGGACTAGCAGGAAAAACTGCGGGAAGGAGATTCGTGAGCGTCCCGGCGCTCGGAGGACTGAAGAACGCTTCGCCAGCGTTCTATTGATGCATATCATTCGACGAGTTCAGTCGTCAACAGTCGAATCAAGCGATCTGGCGTAACTGCGATCTTCGATGAGCCCGCAGAAAAGGCCGGCGCCATCTGGGGATGGGCTGGGGCTCCCTATATAGGAGAAATGAGTTTGTTTCGTGATACAGGGAACGAAAAAATGTCTTCAAGGGCTACCATGGGTACCATCTCGCTGAAAGGCAAGGAAATAGCGCACGGCAGTTCGAAAGTCGATGGCTACCACGGCTACCACGAACGCAGCCCTCGCGAATTTGGACTCCAATTGGACTCCGCAGGGGCACTTTTTGAGACTCGCGAGAGATAGGCTGAAGCCCACAAGTGAATGAAACTACGAGGCTTAGTAGAGGTGGCCAGGGACGGAATTGAACCGCCGACGCCAGCCTTTTCAGGGCTGCGCTCTACCAACTGAGCTACCTGGCCGGGGACACAACGAAACTCCATCATTGTACCATTCGAGGGTTTCGTGAACGCACAAAATGGCGCACCGTGCGGTTCCAGAACGCTACCAGCACAATTCCAATCAGAATCAATCCGGTGGAAAGCCCGATCCACAGCCCAGGCGCGCCGAGCGTATAGTGAAAACACAGAATCGCTCCCAGCGGCAGGCCGATCACCCAATATCCGGCGAAGTGACAGAGCATCGGGGTTCGAGTATCGCCGGCTCCGCGCAGTGCGCCCGTCGCCACTACTTGGAATCCGTCGAAGAGCTGAAAGAACGCGGCGATACGCAGCAGGGCGGCTCCTGCAGCGATCACTTCCGGCTCCGGAGTGAACAACCGTGAGATCACTCCGGGTATGGTTAGCAGTATCACTGCGGCCACCGACATGACAATCGAGGCGAATCCGATCGCGGTCCAACCCGAGCGTGCTGCTCCGTCCGGATCGACGCGTCCAATGGCTTGTCCAACTCGAACCGCGGCGGCCGAGCTGATGCCGAGCGGCATCATATATGTCATGCTGACCGTCGTGAGCGCGATCTGGTGCCCCGCCAGCGGCGTCGCGCCGAGCTTGCCAATCAGAACCGTGACCACTGCAAACACACCCGTCTCCAAGCCGATTTGCATCGCCGCCGGCAACCCTAGCGTCAGCAAGCGGCGAATTCGGGTGAAGTCCGGCGTCCACTTGGCGCGCACCAAGTCCCGGTTGTATCTGCAGATCACCGCGCCCAGAAACAGCATCATATAGACGCGCGAAATACACGTCGCCCAGCCGGATCCTTCGGCGCCAAGCCTCGGAGCGCCTAGATTGCCGAAAACCAGCAGCCAGTTTCCCGCCAGGTTGATCAGGTTCGCGCTGATCAGCGCGATCATGATGGGCCGAACCACGTTGACGGCTTGCAAGTAGCGCCGGAATCCGAAGTACAGAAGCAGCGGAAGCGTGCTCCAGTTGAGCACCCGGAGGTACACCCGAGCCACGGCCAGGACCGCGGGATCAATTCCGAATCGCGCAAGCAGAGGAATGCTGGCCCAGATCACCGCCATCACCGGCAACACGAGGAGCAGCGCCAGCCAGACCCCGTTCACCAGCGAGTGGTGATGATCGCCGCGATCGTCTGCGCCGAAAGCTTGCGAGACGACGGTGTCGAGCCCAAGCAAAAGGCCGCTGGCGAAAATGGCGGCGGTGAAGAAGATCATCGATCCGACGCTCACCGCGCCCATCGCCTCGGCGCTCACCCGCCCGACGAACATCGTGTCTTCGACGCCCATCGCCATCCACCCGATCTCGGCCAGCACCAGCGGCGCGGCCAGACGGAACATGGTTCGCAGTTCGCCTTCCGCCAGCTCGGCACGTATTACAGATTGGGCCACAACAGTAGGTTAATCACTTCCCAATGCAGAATGTCGAAAAAATGCGATTCAGGATATCGTCGGCGGTGGTTGCGCCCGTAACGGCATCGATGGGTCGCAAGGCGGCGTACAGGTCCAGAAGAATCATCTCGTGCGGGATGCCGAGCGCAGTCGCGTTTCGAGCTTGTTCCAGTGCTTCGCGCGCTTCTTTCATGAGCTGTTCATGGCGAAGATTCGTCAAGAAGCCGCCCTCCTGCTCGATCCGCCCGCGAGGGGCGATCGTGTCCACAAGACGGCGCTTCAGATCCGCGACACCTTCGCCAGTGAGCGCGGAAACAGGCAGGGCCTCGCTGGGGCCCGCAATGGGTCGCAAGTCCGACTTGTTTCCTACGATCACGAATTTCCCTTGTTCCCGCGCGCGCTGCATCAGATCAAGATCTTCCGTGGCGAGCGGGACCGAGAGATCGACCACGACGACTGTCAAATCCGCGTCGGCCATAGCCCGATAGCTGCGCTCGATGCCGAGGCTCTCCACCTTATCCTGCCCTTGGCGAATGCCCGCAGTGTCCACAAACTTAACCGGAATGCCTTCAAGTGATGCCGTTTCGGAAACAAGATCGCGCGTGGTTCCGGGGATCTCGGTCACAATCGCGCGGTCCTGTTCCAGCAGGCGATTGAACAAGCTGCTCTTGCCGACGTTAGGACGCCCCACAATCGCGAGGGTGAATCCGTCATGCACCAGCTTTCCGTATGCGAAGCTCGCGATCAGCTCCGAGACGGATCGAGCAATGGGATCGATCCTCCGCAAAATCTCTTCGGCCGGAGCGACGCTGATGTCATCCTCCGCGAAATCGATCCCGGCTTCGAGCAGTGCGATCAGCTCGAGCAACTGCTCCTTTACGGGGTTTACACGCCGCGAAATCGAGCCTTCTGCTTGCTGCGCCGCGATACGCGCTTGATACAGCGTAGTCGCATCGATCAGGTCTCTGACAGCCTCGGCTTGCGGCAAATCGATGCGCCCGTTCAGATAGGCTCGCAAGGTAAACTCGCCGGGCTCGGCCAAGCGCGCCCTGGCCGCACACGCGCGGTCGAGTGTATAGCGCAGCACGACCGGCGAGCCGTGGCAGGAGATCTCGACCACGTCGTCGCCGGTATAAGAACGCGGCGCTGCGAAGTAAGTAACGATCACTTGAGGATCGATCGCGTGACCCGTCTCATCCGCGATTTCCGCAAGCGCGGCATGCCACGGCTTCCACCCGATCTCGCCCGGGAAGCGCAGAATCTTCTCCGCTACCACACGCGCATCCGCGCCGGAGATACGCACCACTCCGATTCCGCCTCGTCCCGGAGGCGTGGATACCGCGACGATAGTGTCACGCAGAAACATTGCCCGCGTCAAGCGATTGGGCGAAAGAAGAGACTAGTGGCTCGTCGCAGCGAATCCGCTAACACGGCGAAAACCGCTGGCTGACGCGTGTGGCTCGGTTTAAGCAAACTGAGCCGCGACCGTGAGGGAGCGGTCATGCTCACGTTCTCGCTGCGGCAGGCCACTAGAACCTGCGGTCGCGCCCGCGTCCCGGCGGCCCGTTGCGGCGATCGCGTCCGAAAGGTCTCCCGGCTCCCCGGTCGCCGGGTCCCCGTCCGCGATCTTCTTCCGGACGTGGCCGCGGCGGACGGATCGGCTCGGGCAGAATCTTCAAATCAGACGGCACCACCACCACCTGCCGGATCGGCCCCATGCCCACGCTCTCGCTCCGGATTTCAGTTTCATTACGCAGCGCCAGATGGATGATGCGGCGCTCCCGGCTGTTCATCGGGCTGAAGTGGAATGGAACCTTCGATTTCTTCACGCGCTCGGCCGCAGCCAGCGCGCTCATACGCAACTCCTCGATGCGCAAAACGCGATAGTCGTTGGCGTCGAAACACAGCCGCGAGTGTTCTTCGGAAGCCATGTTGAGGGCCTCCATCGTCAATTGTTCCAGCGCCAGAAGCAATTCGGCTTTATTCGCAAGTAACAGGTCGACGTCGGGACCGCTGAACCGAACCAGCAGGTCCGGATTCTCAAAATCCGGATGAGGCGTGACGCCCTCAACCACCTCATACTTCAGTTTGAAGCCGGCTAATCCGAATAATTTTTGAAGAAATTGATCTATTCGGGGACCTGCCTCGGCAAGTGTATACTTCCGCTCTGGCACCGTCAATTCCTGCTCTTCTTTTTGGGCGTCGGCTTCACATCCACCACAGCAGGCGGCGGACCTCCGCGATTCAAAAGCCACTGCTGAATGATACCCACGAAGTTACCAGTCAGCCAGTATAACACCAGCCCCGCGGACGCAAAGTAGAACATGTATCCGAACAGCAGCGGCATGAACATCATCATCTTCTGCGTAGATTGATCGGCCCCCGGATTCGGTGTCATCTTTTGCTGCGCGAACTGGCTGATCACCAGGATGATGGGCAATATATGGATGGCGAGCGTCTCCGGCTGGGTCAAATCCGGAACCCAGAGCCAGCTTGCGCCGCGCATTTCAACCGTAACCGACAGAACTTTGTAAAACGCGTAGAGAAATGGGATCTGCAAGACCATGGGCAGGCAACCACCCACCGGATTGACCCCGTGCTTCTTATACAGCTCCATCACTTCCTGGTTCTGCTCGGCCTTTTTGGGATCGCGCAAAGAAAGGTTCTTGTACTTCGCATTAATAGCCGCGATTTGCGGCTGCAGCGCCTGCATCTTCTTTGACGATTTCAAACTCGAAATCCGCAGCGGAAACAAGATCAGGTTGATGGTTACGGTGACCAGTATGATGGCCCATCCGTAATTGTGAGCCACGTGATCGGCGGTCCAGTTCAAGACCAGAAAGAGAGGCTTGGCGATGATGCCGAACCAGCCCCAATCGACCAACTGCTCGAGTTTGGGGTCCACTTTCCGTAAAAGATCGATGTCTTTGGAGCCGACGTACAGCGAGAAAATATTCAGGCCGTCTCCACCCACGCTCGCTCCCACGCGCGCCTCTTCTTTACCCGCGGCGTCGGGAATCTGATCGCTGTAGGTGGTCATCTCCACGGTGGATTTGCTGCCGGGAAGAAATACGCCCGCGAAGTAGTTATCTTCGAGGCCGGCGAAGGAATACGTGCCGCTCGAAGTAACCGGGCCATTCTTGGCTTCCTTCACCTGGTTGATCACCAGCTTTGAGGCCGCCAGATCGTAATACAGCGCATGCTCCGACGCGGCCGGGTTCGTGATCGTCTGATCGCCGAATCCGCCGCGCCATTCAAGCGAGTGCGGAACCAGAACTCCGTTCGCGGTAACTTGCGAATTCACTTCCACCAGATAGCTATCCTGCGCAAACTTGAACGACTTTTTGAAATCGGCGCGTCCGTCGGAATATTCGAACAGCAGATTCAGCCCGCCGTCTTGCCGATCCACGTGAAACAGCGCGTTGTTCGGATCGGTCTGGGTGGGATGGTTCTTGAAGGCCAGCGTCAGCGGCGCCGGAACCTTGTCCAGTGCTTTCTGATTCACTAGTTCGAGCGGTTTGCCCTGGCGGTCCTTGTAAGCTTTCAACATCCAACTTCGGACTACCGCGCCGCGATTGGAAAACGTGACGTGGTAAAGATCCGTGTCGACGGTGACGGTCTCCTCCGCGCCCGACTGGATCTGACCCGGCATCTCGGCAGCCGGCACGGCAGCTTGTACCGCAGCCTGGGCTGGATTCGATTGATCGGGCGCCACATCCTTCTTCGCCGCGACGGGCACGGGTATCGGCTGTGGCGGCGGCTTATAGAAATACTGGGTACCGAAGATGACCAGCCCCATCAGCAAAAACGCGAGGAGCAACCTCATCTCCATGGTCATTTCTTTTTTCATACAGCAGGGCCCCAGTTTGGGTTCGCTTTAGCGGACGGGGTCAAAGCCTCCTTCATGAAACGGGTGGCAGCGGGACAAACGGCGCAGGCCCATCCAGAGGCCGCGGGCAACCCCGTGAGTCTCCACCGCCTGCATCATATATTCGGAGCACGTGGGATGAAATCTGCAAGCCGAGGGCAGGAGCGGTGAGATCCATCGCTTGTAGGTACGAAGAGTGATCAGGATCAGGTTCCGCACTTTTGAATCACCCTTTTGAGCGCCAATTCCAATTCCGTGAACGGCGCGTTAAGCGCCGCACGCCGCGGATTGAGCACGATATCCCAGTGCGCACCGAATTCAGCCCGATGCTTACGGAACGCCTCGCGCAGCCGGCGCTTGATGCGGTTGCGTACCACCGCTTTTCCGATCGCTCGCGGAACCGTAAGCCCGAGGCGGACACCTTCTCCGGACGAAGTTCGCGCCAGACAGAACGCCGCGAACAAGGGGCCGGAAAGACGAAAGCCATTGTCATAGACCTTTCGGAAATCGGCAGAGCGCAGGATCCGGGCCGATCGCGGAAAAAGAAGCGCACCGCCGGTGACGGCTTTACTTGGCCTTAGCAGAGCGGACGGCTCTCTCGTCGCTGACCGTCAGCTTATGGCGTCCGCGCGCGCGTCGCCTCGCCAGCACGGCCCGGCCATTCTTAGTCTTCATGCGCTCCCGGAATCCGTGGGTCTTCGCGCGCTTTCGATTATTCGGCTGAAATGTACGTTTCGGCATGTCCTAACTCTTACTGGGCGAGCGAAGGCGCACCCATGCCTCCCGGTCGTTCTATGGTTTCAAATAAAGTATAACAAATGCCCATTCCGTTTTCTCACATTTCGAGACGGCCGTGAAACAACATGTCCTTCACGGTGAACTCCACTGCCCGGAACGGGATCGGTACACCAGGTAGATAGAGCTCGAACGAAACCGCTTTATCGTTCACGGTTACCTGGCGGGGGAAGGCCATCCGCAGGTAGGGATCGCTCGGGGAAGGAGGAAAGTGGCCCGTCATCTTGAACTTTTTCCGGCCCACGCGCATAATCGATTCCTCTTCCATCCGATGAACTTCGCGTTGATCCGAGAAGGCCGGATTCCTGCCGACGCGTACCGCCGCGATGATCTGGCTGGCGCGGTTGTCCTCCAGCCAAGCCTGGTATTCTTCGGCAAAGGGATCTTCCACTGGTTTGGCATTCGCCGGACGTCTTCGCTTTTGCCTAAGATCGTACTCCGTCTCGGCCAGCGCGATGGGTGCGGCGGTTGCCAGGTACACCTGCACTGGGGGGACATTGGCGTTTCCACCGGCAGCCACCATTTCGGCCCACGGCGAATCCGTCAGGATATTTTCGAGCTCGGTATCGCTCCATTCCGCCGGTGGTCTCGCTTCCCAAAACGGTCCAGCGAACAACGTCAGAAGGAGCAACGCCCGAAACATAGTTGTCTAGAAACTGGCCAGTTGTGCGTAATCGACGTTCCCGCCCGACAGTATAATCCCCACACGTTTCAGGCCGCTCGGCAGCTTTCCGAACAGCGCCGCTGCCGCCGATACGGCTCCGCTGGGCTCGACTAGGATTTTAACGCGGGTCAGCAGGAATCTTACGGTGGCCCGAATCTCGTCTTCAGATACGAGCGCGATCGACTCGACGTGCTTCTGAATGATCGGGAATGTCAATTCGCCGGGCATGGGAGCGCGCAGGCCATCCGCGATCGTTTCAGGTGGCGCAATCTGCACTCGCTTTCCAGCTTTTAAAGAGAGATACGTATCGTTGGCAAGCGCAGGCTCGACGCCGAACATTCTGATCTGGGGACGCATATGCTTCGCCGCGATCGAGCAACCTGAAAGCAATCCACCGCCGCCAATGCATACCACCAGCGCATCCAGATCCGGAACTTCCTCAAGCAGTTCCCTTCCCGCTGTGCCCTGTCCGGCGATAGTCCACGGATGATCGAACGGCGGCACGACCGTCGCCCCGGTCTCGGCGGAAATCCTCGCGCTGATGGCGCTTCGATCGTCGGTCAGGCGGTTGTAGGTGACGATACGCGCGCCATGCGCCCGGGTCGCCTCCACCTTTGCGCGGGGCGCATCCTCGGGCATGACCACCGTGGCAGGAACGCCCACCGCGCTCGCCGCAATCGCAACCGCCTGGGCATGATTTCCAGAGGAGTAAGCCACCACGCCGCGCGGCAAGTCGCTCTTGGGAATCGAAAAGACGAAGTTCGACGCGCCGCGAATCTTGAATGCGCCGCCTTTCTGAAAATTTTCGCACTTGAAGAATGCCGTGACGCCAGCTTCCTTATTGAAGCTGTGCGAAGTCATCACCGGAGTCCGCTGCGCGATCGGTCGAATCCGCTCGGCCGCGGCTTCGATGTGCTCGTAGGTGACGGGCTCGAAAGTAGTCTTAGTATCCAGCATGTTTGTCAACGACGTTATTGAGCGGTTCGCCCTTCTGGAATCGCGAGAAATTCTCGAGGAAGCAGTCTACGGCGCGATCCTGCCAACCCGGAGTGCGGTCAGCGCAGTGCGGCGACAGCAGCACATTCTTCAAACGATAAAAAGGATGACCGGCGGGCAAGGGTTCGGTGGTAAACACATCGAGCCCCGCGCCTCGAATCTTGCCTGCCTCGAGGGCCTCAATGACCGAGGTTTCGTCCAGCACCGGCCCTCGGCCGACGTTGATGATCACCGCGGATGGCTTCATTGCGGCGATCTGTTCCTTGCCGACCATCCCGCGGGTTTCGGGCGTCACGGGAGCGGCGAGGGCAACGAAGTCGCTCTCGGACATCATTTGATTGATCTTGGCATTGGGGTAGGAGGCATCGAGCAGCGGGTCGCCGGCGGAAAGCTCCGGCCTGCGCCGAAGCGCGATGATGCGCATACCAAAAGGCTTCGCCCGTTCCGCGATAGCCTTTCCGATTTCGCCGTAGCCGACGATCCCCAGCGTTTTCCCGTACAGCCCGTCCGTATCGAAGGCCGCCCAACGTTCTTCTTCCTGGTCTCGAATCAGCCGGCGATGCTGGTAAGAAAAATGGAGCATCGCTGAGATTGCCCACTCACCTAGCGGAATCGCGAACACTCCTCGGCCGTTGGTAAACGGCGCTGGACTTTGGATGATCTCAGGCGACAGTGACTTGTCCACACCGGCCCATAAGGTATGCACCCAGCGAACTCGCTTTGCGTGAGGGAACGCGTCAGTGAGCAGGGTTGGATCGCGGGTTTCGGCGTTGAGGATCACGTCAGCTTCGGGCGCCGCCGCAATCAGGCGTTCGCGATCGTTGCTGACGGTGATGCGCGTCTCGGAAGGGAGCCGGTCGAGAGCCTTCAGGTACGGCGCGGCAGCGTCGCCGGTGACAAGCAGAGTGAGGGCGGACATGACGAATTCATAGAATAGCGCGGCCCAGTCAGAGTGAGGTGCCCGCGCCTCGCAACGTTCGCCGCAAGATCGATAGAAACAACAGGCCAGCGCCCACGAATCCGGTGGCGCTCGGCTCAGGCGTGGCGAACTCGGTCACCAGGCCGACATTGTCGGTGGCGCCAACCCCGGATTCGAGATAAGCGCGGGATGTAACGGTCCCGCTGCCGTCGGCCTCCTCGCCTGCATAGAAATCGTGGGTATCCGCGATTTGGCCCGAAATCCCAATAACCATTAAGAGATTACCGTTAAGAGATTACCGTTGGAAGGATTGTACGTGTAGGGCGTACCGCTAAATGAAAGCTCGCTGGGTGCAACCCCGTCGCTCAATGTGAAGGTTCCGAACGCCTGTGCGGCCGAGCCGAGATTAGAATTCAGTTGGTTGAGAGCGCCCCCGGCGCGGCCGACGTGGTTGAAAAGGAGATCTGGAAGGTGGCGGTATCCATGTAGCCGGAACTCCCCAGGAAGAGGTCGATGGTTGAAAACGTAAAGACGCCGGGGAACTGCGAACTTGCATACACCTGCTGGTACTCCGTGATGTTCAATGGAGCGTTCTGATCAAACGGAATGCTGTTGGAGGCGTTGTCAGCGCCCACAAAAACGGAAGAGGCCAATAGAACCGGACAAAGCGCCAGACACGAGAGCAGAACGCCGCCCTGAATGACCATCGGCGCATCCTCCTTCCACTGGGGCCTCTTAGCATATCACGCTGCACACTACGGCGTCGTTTTGCGTCAACAAACCAGAGGAGATGGCATGAACTCCAAGGCTGCCCTGTTCCTGACGATCGCTTTTTCCGCTTCCTTTGCGGCCGGGCAAACCGACCGCGCGCTTCATTTCGCGCATACCGAACCGGCGACGAGCCGTAACCAAATCGCCACGCTGATCCATGTGATTACGGACGCCGCGGCATCGCCGGACGAGAGGCAAAAGACGCTGACGCTGCATGGAACACAGGAGCAAATTGCCCTGGCAGAATGGCTGCTCGGTGAGATAGACAAGCCGCAAATACCGGCTCCCAACAATCGGGAGGAGGCCACGCACAGCTACCAGTTGCAAGGCGGCGGAGAGAATACGGTGCGGGTGTTCTTTCTTCTCAATTTCGACACGGCGCAGGCTTTTCAAGAGGTCGCGACGGCGGTCCGCACCACGGTCGATCTGCGGCGCGCGGCGACTTACAACGGGTTGAGAGCCTTCGTGACGCGCGGAACGCCTGATCAAATCGCGCTAACAACGTGGCTAATAGATGCATTGGATCGGCCTGCTGGACAAAGGGCCGTGTCTCGCGATTACCGGATGCCGCTAAACAGTGATCCTCATGGGGAAATAGCGGTGCGGTTACTGTACGCGTCCAATGCCGCAACCGTCCAGGATTTTCAGCAAATCGCGACGGCGGTGCGGACCATTACCGATATCAGACGTCTCTTCACATACAACGCTGCCAGGGTGATCGTCGCGCGTTCCACTCCCGAACAGATCGCGATGGCTGATTGGCTGATGCCGCAGCTGGACAAACCTGCCGTCGAAAAGGTAAGCTCTACCCCCGTCCAAAGCTCGGGCACCTACGAATATGCGTCGGCCAGCGACCGCGAGAACATGGTGAAAGTCTTGTATCTGCCCCAGGCGGAGACCATCGAAGACTTTCAGAGAATCGCGACGGGGATTAGAACGACAACGAACGTTCGACGTGCCTTCACCTACAACGCGCCCAGAGTGATGGCGGTGCGCGGGACCATTGACCAGATCGCGATGGCTGAGCGAATGGTGAAAGAGCTGGATACTCCGAAGTAAATCAGCGTTCCACCACATGGGACACGCGCGGCGAGGGTACAGCTGCACGTCAAGGAATGGTTTCGTCCCAACGAGTCTGTCCATTGGAAACTCTTGGTGACCAGTAGCAAGCTGCAGACTAACGGAATTCAAAGAGCCGCGTCTATCCGCAGGAATGAACTGCTACCGCACCCCGTAGGTATGGGCACTTCTGGTTGCCGGTAGCATCACGCATGGCCAGCCATCCGAACCGCCATTTCCGGGTCAGCTGGTCGATCTGGGAGGTCGGCGTTTACACGCGAACTGCATCGGTAACGGTTCGCCAACAGTAGTCATTGAAAGCGGCGGAGGCAGCTTTTCCGTTGAATGGGCACTGGTACAGAAGCAAGTTGCCAAACATACCCGAATTTGTGCGTATGACCGCGCGGGTTATGCGTGGAGCGATCCTGGCCCTACAGTGGACGGTATCGAGCAGATCATGGATGATCTAAACCTTCTTCTCGCAAGATAAGTATCCGGCCCCCGTACATTCTTGTCGGTGCTTCGTTGGGCGCTATTTATGCGCGGGCCTATCAGAGACGATTTCCAGAAAACATTGCTGGACTGGTCTTCGTGGATGGAACACATGACGAAGGAATCACGCTCATCAAGGCCGGAAAGCCTGTACCGATCAGCCATCTGTCGGCCGCGGAACTTCCCATAGCGTACAACGAGTCCGTGCGCATCGCTCCAAAGCCGAACGTGGGCCCCGCCGACGCTCCTCCATTTGATCGACTCCCGGAAGAGTTGCGAAAAGCACGCAAGTGGGCGTTTGAAAACTTGATCGCTCAAGTGGGTTTGCTACCGAATGGGCTCACTGCGGCCGAATCATGGCGCCAAGAGTTTACGGCGTTGCGACTGGATCGGTTAGCAAGGCCACATCCTCTTGGCGCCTTGCCTTTGGTTGTTCTAGAACGAACTGAGGGGTCGGACGACGTCTGGCATGCTCAACAGTTGCAGTTGGCTGCGCTGTCCTCCAACGGAAGACTTATCCGAGCCGAAAAGAGTGGGCACATGATCCACCTGTATCGACCCGATCTCGTGGCGGAAGCCATTTGGGACGTGATTTCACGATCCCGTGACCGGAAGTAGGTGTCGGCGCAATAGGTCTCGCTGACGTTGCTTTGATCTCGCTCAACCGGGTACCGCCGCGCTATGAAAGGGCATTTCAGAATGTTCGTTTAGAGAAAGAGGGCGCTCCCGGGCGTCAGGGCCATAGAGGTCTTCGCGGCGGAACGTCATGGATGGGTCGGCCAGATGGCCTTCTAGAATTGGCAGCGAATCGACCAGATGGCGGCTTCTTCCGGCCGTTTTCTCCGCCAGCGGCTTCAGGACTACCGAGTCACCCTCGCGATCGGCGCTAAGACGCGTGTGCGGGGGAGCCTGCACCAGTTCGGCGGGAATCAGAATCTCGCCCGCGTCATTGACCTCGACAATCATCGGGAACTCCCGCTATCAATGATAGTTCGGTTTGCCCGGAAGCTGGTGTCGGCAAACGCGCAATGTCGCCTTTGTGATACGATGAGGCCGCGAGCGGTTTCCGCGGTAAATTCAAGGCGGCTGGTTTTGCCGCTCATTCTCGAGGATCTTATATGCATCGTCTCTGTATGGCAGGTTCACTGGTGGCGGTTGTGGCAATGGCGGCCGATCCTTCCACGGCTCCCCCGACCTTCACGAAAGACATCGCCCCGATTTTCCAGGCTAAGTGCGAAGAGTGCCACCGGAAGGATACCGCGGCGCCGATGTCGCTCATTACCTATCAGGAGGCCCGGCCCTGGGCCAAGTCCATCAAGGAAAGAGTGCTTTCCAGGAACATGCCGCCGTGGCACCTCGACAAGGGTGTCGGCATTCAGCATTACGCCAACGACCGGTCGCTCACCGACGCGCAGATCAATACGATCGCCCGATGGGTCGACGCCGGCGCGCCGCAAGGTGACCCGAAGGACATGCCGCAAGCCAAACAGTGGCCCACCGATAACGGCTGGGAAACCTCGAAAATTTTGGGTGAGCCGACGTTCGTGGTCAAGTCCGCAGAATATACGATGCCGGCTCAAGGACAAGATGTCTGGTTCAAGCCGGTGAGCGCGCTGCCGATTGACGAGGAACGCTGGGTCAGAGCGGTTGAGATCCGTCCCGCAACTTTGGCCGGCCGCAAGATCTCCCATCACGTGCGCGCCGACCTCATTATGGACGAGCTGCCGAACGGGCGCGGCGGAAACGATGCGGCCCTCATGGAATGGGCCATCGGTAAACAGAACGACGTGTACCGTGAAGGCGCCGGCAAACCACTGGAGCCCGGAGCTCGCATCCGGTGGGAAATGCACCTGCATGCCGTGGGTGAAGAAGTTACGACACACGTCGAACTGGGTGTGTGGCTCTATCCGAAAGGCGTGGTTCCCGCGCATAAGACGGTCCTTACCTTGTTCCCAGCGACCAACGGGGCGATCGATTTGCCGCCCAACCAGGTCACGATGCAGTCACACTCAACCGTGCTGAAATCGAATGCTCGGCTTGAAAACTTCCAGCCCCACATGCACCTCCGCGGAAAGGCGATGCTGATGGAAGCTACCCTTCCAGACGGCACGACCCAGGTGCTGAGCTACGTCAATAACTTCAACTTCAACTGGATGAATAATTACATCTACGCGGACGATTCGGCGCCAGTGTTGCCGAAGGGAACCGTAATCCGCATTACATCCTGGCATGACAACACCTCGGCCAACCGGTTCAATCCTGACCCGAATCAATGGGTGGGAGATGGTGACCGTACGATCGACGAAATGTCGTTCGCGTGGGTCAATGTGACGAATCTTTCCGACGAAGAATACAACCAGTGGGTGGCGACGCACAAGCCCGCCAAATCCGCTGACGCAAGAACTGGCGGCCGCTAACGCCCGCCCTGTGGGCGCTACGCCTGTCCCGCCGCATCCGTGGGACACTATAACTGGGTATATGAGCCGTGCCTGACCGTTGTACTTGTGGCGCTGTACTTCCCCCCGACGCCCTGTTCTGTCACAAATGCGGTAAGCCGCAACGGGAAGACCTGCTTCCCGTAGTTGAGCCGGAACCTGCCGCGCCGCCGCCGCTGCCCACGATTGCCGCCCCGCCACCGATCGGCTTCCATAACGGTCCAGCCGTCCGGGTCGCGCTGATGGCGGGCATCCTATCGATCGTCGTCACCTTCGTGACGGGACAGCTCGCGCTGCTTCGTCCATTGGCGCTCGTCTGGCCGGTCGCAACCGGTGTACTCGCGGTCTTTCTCTACCGTCGCGCCACGGGGCAACGGCTTACTCCGTTGAACGGCGCACACCTGGGCTGGATCTGCGGGATTTTCGGATTCGTCATCGTCGTCATCATGCTCACCATGATCGCCGTGGCACTCTCGGAGCCTAGCGCTGTGTCCGCCATGCACGACCAGTTGAAGGACCAGGGAATATCGGAAGCAGACGTCACTCAGCTTCTCAATGTGCTTCACAGCCCGGCGGGCATCGCGGGTGGGTTGCTAATGTTTTTCTTGCTGTTCACAATTCTGCCTGTGTTCGGCGGGATGATCGGCGCCAAGCTTCTTGACCGGGACTGAAGCCCGTTTCACCATCGCCACTCCCACGAATACGACCGCTGCGGCAGTCGCCTCCCGAACCCCGAACGGCTCACGATAAACCAGCCAGCCGAGGATCACTGCGACAATCGGGTTGATGTAGGTGTAAATGGACGCGATTGCGACCGGGAGCCGGTCCATCGCGAATATATATGCGCTGTATCCGACGATCGAGCCGAACAACACCAGATAAATGAGCGCTCCAGTGCCGCGCACAGTCCAATGAATCGGTGTTCGCGTCAACAGAGCAGGGATGGCGTACACCAATCCGGTGGCCAGTTGCTGCACGGCTCCGCTGATAAATGGATGCACCAGCGAGACCTGCTTGCGTTGGGCGATCGATCCGAGGGACCAACCTGCGACTCCCAATTGCATGAGAAGAAATCCGATGAGGACCGCATGGTTCCCGCCCGTGCCGGTCAGGGCGGGGGCCACGAGAAATGCCACGCCGGCGCAGCCCACCAGCATCCCCTTCATCGACGGTCCATGCAAGGGCTCGCCGCCAGGGGCAAGCGCCTCCACCCCAACCAGCCAGAAGGGCGACGTGGTGACGAACAGAGCGGCCAAGCCGCTCGGGATCCATTCTTCGGCGAACACCAGGCAGCCTGTGCCGACGCCGAGCACGAGCACGCCGTTCGCAGCAGTTAGCCAGAGTTCACGCCCCCGCGGCAGACGTGCGCCCGTGATCACCGCTCCGGCTAGCATCAGCGAGCCAGAGAGGAGGAAGCGCAGGCTCAGCAACGTTACCGCCGGGAACGATTCGAGCGCCATTCGAATGCCCAGATACGTGGTACCCCAGAAAATGCAGACGCAGATCAGGGCAATATACGCATTCAGGTCTGGATGACGGACGCGTGTCGGGCTAATATGTATAGGATACGCGCAGGCACTTGCGCCGCGACCGGATTTCATTTGATCGTTACTCTCACCATCAATCCAGCCATCGATCGCACGGTTTCCGTGGACAAATTAGTGTTCGAGGATCGGGCCTATATTCTCGGCCGCACCGAGGCCGCGGGCGGCCGTGGCGTAAACGCTTCCACGGTGATTCATTCGTTCGGCGGGAAAACGCTCGCGCTTCTAGCCTCCGGTGGCGCCACTGGCGCTCGCATGGAGAAGTCGCTCGCGGCGAACGGCCTGCCGTTTGAAGCGGTGCGCGTGCATTCCGAAACCCGCACGAATTTCACGATTTCCGACAAGCAGGGGCTGACGATCAAGCTGAATGAGCAGGGCGCGCCGCTCGAAGAAAAAGAGCTGGCCGAGCTTCAGAGTTTAGTCGAAGCGCGGCTCGGCAAAAGCCATTGGTTGATGATTTGCGGAAGCATACCGCCGGGCGTCCCCGTGCACTTCTATTGCGAGATCATCCGGATGGCTAAGCGCCGAGGGGTCAAGACGCTGATCGATACGGATGGCGAGGCTCTACACCACGCCTTGGAGGCGCAGCCCACCATTATCACGCCCAATCAGCACGAAGCGGAACGTCTGCTTAACCGCGCGCTCATCACGCGGAGCCAGTTTCTCGAGGCGATCCACCGTATGCAGGCGATGGGTCCGGAATCGGTGGTTTTATCCTTGGGAAGCCGGGGTGCGCTGGGCTCCAGCGGGGAAGGCGTGTTCGAGGTGCTTCCACCCCGGATTGACGCGCTCTGCCCCATCGGCGCGGGTGATGCGATGGCCGCCGCGCTGGTCTGGAGTATGGACCGCAAGAAGACCTTCGCTGATTCGTTGCGCTGGGGAGTGGCGGCTGGCACCGCCAAGGCAATGCTGCCCGGAATGACCTTCCCGACGCTGGATCAGGTCCGCGCGATTTACAAGCAGGTGGAAGTCAGAATGGCGCCTACTTCCGCCGCTTCTTAAAGAAGACGTTCGACTTCATCGCCGTCGCAGCCCACACCAGGAACAACAGCAGCAGCGACACCAGCGTTGACACCGAACCGATCACCATGTAATCGGATTCCTTGAGTGGTCCCGGCATGACCTTAAGCAAGATCATAGTGACCACCACGAATATGCACGCCGCCGATGCTGCGAGGATGAGTCCGCGTTGCATCAATCGTATTTCTCGTAAAGGATCTGCTTACGGTCGAACCCCATTCCCTTCAGGATATTCCTGACGTCGTCCACCATCTCCTTAAGCCCGCACAGGAAGATGTCCAGATCCCGCCGTTCGCCAATCGCTTCGGTGAGATGCGTCTGCACGCGGCCAGTCTTGCCCGTCCAAGTGGAATCGGGCCGGGTCAACGTGGGGTGAAACTGGAAATGCGGAAAACGGCCCGCCAACTCCTCGAACTCCGTGCGATACATCAGACTGTGTTCGTAGCGAACTCCAAAGATCAGCGTAAACGCGGGCGACGACTCACTAAGATGGGCGTGAAGAATGGAGCGAAACGGCGCGATGCCGGTGCCCGTGGCGACCAGGATCGTTTCGCGGGGCGGGTTCCGGAGCACGAATTGACCGAGCGGCGGCCGTATGTCGATCAAGCCGCCCGGCTCCAACGCAAACAAGTGCGGTGAGAAGATGCCTTCCTTCACCAGGTTTAGACATAGCTCGAACCGGTTGTGGGCGCTGGTCGGCGCTGAAGCGATCGAGTAGGCTCGCGTGATCTTCTTCCCGTTCACCACGTCCGTCATCGATACGAACTGCCCGGGAATAAAGGAAAGCGCCTCGACTTCCGGCGCCTCGAATACGAAGTGGCGCACGTCCGGCGCGATCTCCGTGGATTCGATCAGCTTGGCTCGCATGCCGACTCCTTCGCCCGATCGATTAGCGCATCGATCAGCGCGGGGTGCGTATCGAGCGGCGGCGTGACCTCGATCGGAAAGCCTGGATGCAGGCGTTGAATCTCTGCGACCAACCGCGGAAGATCCCGCTGCAAATGCAAACCCAGCGTGAGGAAATAGGGGATCACCACGACCCTCGAAAGCCCTCGCGCTGCTAGCGCCCCCACCGCGTCCTTTAAGCTCGGCCGGCCGCCCTCCAGGAAAGCCGCTTCCACCGTGGGATATCCGCCGCGCCGCGCCACTTCGCTCGCGACGGCGCGTACCGCTTCATTGGCGGATTCCACGCTCGAGCCGTGCGCGAATACGATCAGCCCCGCGTGCTCTCCCGATACGCTCATAGTTCGACGGAGGCTGGGGCGGGCGGCGCCGGGAAGTAACTGCGCAGAAAATCGAAAAAGGCGCGTCCGCGTCGACGTCCGTTATCGTGCTGCAACTCCAGCCGCTGCAGAAACACAAGCGCGCCGAGCACGTCGGCGTCCCGCAAGGTCTGCATTCCAGCCTCCTGGGCCTGATGCGTGCGAAGCTCCTCCACGGATTCACGCATGGCCGTCTGGATGGCCGCTGCGAATGGGTTCTGCGGCCGGGTCTCGTAAATCAAGCCGGATTCCAGGGTTCGATAGGTCCTGATCAGGGCGTCCAAAGCTTCTTTCGAATCGAGATCCACAGCCCGTTCCTTCTCCATCGCCTGCCTTAGCGCCATAGTGAGCCACACAATCAACTCCTCATGCTGTTGAATGAATTCCTCGGTCAGGTGGACATCCTGGTTGGGTACATTGGCCGCAGTCAGGGGCGCTGGCTTTTCGCGGACCCGAGCCACTTGCAGGTGCTCGCAATCTTGGGGGCAATCGACCGTGTTTTCCCGCTCCGTCCCGCAGCAGACCGGGCAAATATCGCCGCTGACGCCGGGACAGTACCGCCGGGCTCGCCTCTTGCCGCACAGTTTACAAACGGTGGTCACTGACGGATGCCTCTATCGTATCATCGGGACATGGTGCGAACGGATCTTTACCTGAAGGTGGAACTGGATCTGGATGAAAAGGAGAAACCCGACCGCCTCGCATCGGAGATCTGCCGCCTGATTCGCAAACTATACGGGGTACGGTCCGCTGAAGTGTCCAGTATGGTGGAAAAAGAAGGATGAAACGCGGCTTCATCCAATTGTAATTCAGTTGTAATGTATGCTCGGCTAATCTGTCAGTGACCTTATGAAAAAGATTGTGCTCATCGAAGACGACCCGGACCTTTATTCGCTGATCCAGTACAACCTGGAGAAGGAAGGGTTCACGCTGGCGGGATCGCAGACCGGCAAAGGCGCACTGGAACTGTGCCGCCGTGAGCGTCCAGATCTGATCATTCTGGACATTATGCTCCCGGATTCCGACGGCCTGGAAATCTGTAAGGGCGTTCGCGCGCATCCGGAGCTGGGTCATGTTCCGGTCATTTTTCTAACTGCGCGGGCTTCGGAAACCGATCGGATCGTAGGTCTGGAGTTAGGCGCCAACGACTATATCGTCAAGCCGTTCTTCGTGCGAGAACTGATCGCCCGGATCAAGATTCATTTCCGGGGCCAGCCGCCCGTCAGCAAGTTGCTCAAGAGCGGCGACCTGGAACTCGATCGGGCTCGTTGCCGTGTCCAGTTGAACCACAACGAAGTCTCGCTCACCGCGACCGAGTTCCGGCTGCTGGAGTTCCTGATGAGCCGGCCCGGGGTTGTGTTCAGCCGCGAGCAGCTTCTCGACGCCGTGTGGGGACACGACCGCGCGGTGACCGATCGAACTGTAGACGTCTACATTCTGCGTCTGCGGCAGAAGATCGAGACTGCCGATAACCCTTCGTTTATACGCAGTGTGCGCGGCTTCGGATACAGCTTCAACTCGGAAGTCCCGGCCGAGCGGACGGCGTAAGCGCTGATAGCGATACGATGAAGGCTCCGCCGAAAGCGGAATGGAGCCTCGAACGCGCGTGAAACGACCAGTGTGGCCAGTGGCGGTCTTTTTGACTTTCAGCACTGTCACTCTGGCCCAGCCTCAGCCCCCGCTCCTGGAATTCCCATTACCCACACCGAAAAGTTTTCCTGGGCCCATCACTGTAGGGCCTGATGGCGCCCTTTGGTTCGGGGAGGGATATAGGATCGGCAGGATCGCGGTAAACGGCACGATTACCGAGTATTCCACGCCTGGAACTAATCCTGGAATTCTGGGCATCGTCACGGGACCGGATGGCGCGCTGTGGTTTACGGATCAGAACAACAATTGGATCGGACGCCTGCTTCCGACCGGAGGCGTGCCCGGCATAAGCCTTTACCCTCTGCCCACTGCTAATAGCGGCGTATACAGCGTCGCCAAGGGTTCGTGGAGCGCTCTGGTTTACGGAATACTATGCCAGCAAGGTCGGCCGAATCACCACGGCCGGCGTGATCACCGAATTCCAACTGCCGAGGAACGCGTCACCGTATGGCATAACGTCAGGGCCGGACGGTGCGCTGTGGATAGCGGAATACGGCACTAAGGGCCTGTCAGGAAATAAGTAGAACACTTTGAGCTTATTTTGTTTTATACTCGTGGTGGTGAACCACGAGGACGTTCAGCGGCGATTTAGTTCTTTGTCGGCATTCCTGGACGAGCGGA
>JBEKBK010000057.1:0-24026 GCA_050015435.1 Bryobacteraceae bacterium | reverse complement strand
GAAGCGGCCGGACGCTGACACGTTCGGCCACGGGTATCAGGCGAGTGACCCGTTCTTCCATATAGTGCATCGATGGCCGGGAAATTCTCTTTGGAAATAGGGAAAAGGGTGGACCCGCACGTTAAGCGAGTCCGGCCTCTTCGCCACCTGCTTACCTGTTAGAGGTGGGCACGGATTAGCACGAAGTATACAGCGCGGGCGGGCGAAAGAAAAGGCCCAGGGATTAGGCCCTCGTGCGCCACGTCCGGGAGTCGCCAACCAGGGAGACCTCATACACGGTCTCGCGTCGCGGCTTCGGCCCGTGCCAGTGCGGATCGTTGAACCACTCGACCGCATCGCGGACGGCTTCCTTGAGGGAGGCGGCCATTGTGACGTAGACGAATGGGCGGCCATCGGCGGATCGGATGGTAACGCAGGCGGTTCGCTGCACGAGGAGGGAATGATAGCAAGGTGGCTGAGTCAGGTTCTCCGGCAGAATTGGTTCTACGTATTCACGTAGAGGTGGTAACGGTCGGTTCGGAACGGAAGCCCGACGATTCTTACTCCCGCTTTTTGGGCTGACAGTCCCTAATGGTAAGCGAGAAAAGGCGCTAAAGTAAAGCTTCAGCATGGAGTCAGCAAGGGTCGTCACAATCGTTCTCGTGTCACCAGGGGACGTCGCCGAAGAGCGAAATATTGCGGAGGCGGCGATTCATGGCCTAAGACGAACCGCAGCGAAGCGTGGTTTGACGCTCGATATCCGAAAATGGGAGGACGTCCGTGGTGGATATTCCCCCGATGGAGTTCAAGACCGCATTCAACAGGAATTGAACATCGAACATTGTGATCTTTTAATCGCTTTGTTTTGGAAGAAGTACGGGGCCATTGACAAACCGCCATACTCGCGGACCGCGACCGAGGTGCTTACGGCAATGGGCGCAAAGCGAGAGCGTGGCGCGCCCGAGGTCATTGCGTACTTCTCTCAGCAATCTTACGTACCGACTTCCAAGAGCGAATTAGACGAACACGGTCGAGTTCTTGAGTTCAAGCACGAATTAAGAGCGGCGGGAGTCCTCACGAAGGACTTTATACGCGGCGATTTATCGATGATAGTCACATACGATGTTCTCGACTTCCTCGACAGCGTGGCGGGACCAAGGCACTATCACCTCCGCTGTCAGATCAGTTGTATTCCTAATCGGGTTCGGCCTGAGGGCTACACGGAGGGGATCGGCGAGATTCAAATCGCCCTTGCGGGCATCTTGCCAGACGCGGGTAACGAATTGGTTTCTGCGAATGTAAAGGTCTCGTTCTCGACCAACATAACAAGCCGGCTTATGGGGGATAGCGCGTATGATTCGGCCGTTATCATCAGCGAAAGAGGGATACTCGCCAAAGGGTACAGGCCGGAAACGGGCCTTGAGCAACACGTTATTCTCTTTTCTGCGATCCCTTTAGGGTATGGTGGCTCGCGATTCGACGAAGTCCTAACGATCAAGGGCATTCTTGTGGACGCTGAGCAATTCGGGATTGTGTCGAACCTTGAAGTGAACATTCTTGCTGGTATCGAAATCACGGTATCGGGTTACGCTACATCGACGACTACGATTGCGAGAAAGCTATTGCCGGTCGCAAAGCTTGGCCTTCCGCTAGGGTTCTCGATGGTGAGGCAAGCCAGCGACAAAATCACACTACCCGCCGCTGAGGAAGTTGAGGTTTACACTTTTCTCCTTCGTGTCGAAGGAGCTGTTTCTGAGGTTCTAAAGACGCAGGCTCAAGAGGGAAGTAACTTAGGGGGCGATCACGGAACAGTCCTAGCGTTTGCCCTGGCGAACCTAGTCGAAAAAACTGTGGTCCTTGCGACCGAGACCGACATTCAGCCGGGAGAGATCCCCACTCTTAAAAGCCGAGCAGTTGCTATGCGCACGACAAGAAGTGGCGTTCCCCTTGGGCAGATCAACGGCGTTGCTGGCGCAGCATGGGACGGCCAAATCGCCATGTTCGAGGTTGAGGACAACCTTGCGGCATGGGAGCTTATTCGGCCGATTCAGACCGGCGGACCGGATCTCGTGTTCGGACTCGCATTTTTGGTCCCGCGCGGGAGTCCGCCAGCGCTGATAACGATAGCGGAAGGCCTAGCCCCCTTTTTTTCTACAGCTACTGCGAAACAGCCTAGCAGGACTCTGCCGGTCCCTCGTTTCATTCCCGGAGTCTTTCAACAAAATCTGCTCCTTGGGTGAGTGATCGTTTATTCCGGTAGCCCGGCTGGGTCGCATTAACTCCCGGACCTCTCGGTTCGAGGACCGGCCCGTTTCGATCTTGATCGCCGTTTTGCGGGGTAAAGTGAAAGCATGATTGGCAAGGGTGCAGTAAGAACCGTGTTTCTCAGTTCAGTTGCACAAGGACTAGAGGAGTACCGGGAGGCTGTTTACAAAGCCATCGAAGGACTCGATGGCTATCACTGTGTCCGAATGGAGGATTTCGCCGCTTCGCCGAGCGAACCCGCCAAATTCTGCGCGGAAAAGGTCCGTTCTTGCGACGTCCTCGTGGGCATTGTTGGACAGAGGCACGGTAGCTGTCCCCTTGGGGAGGCGCGGTCTATGACTGAGATCGAATACGATGCAGCGTGTGAAAATGGTGTACCTTGCCTCATGTTTGTTGCGCCGGAGGAGTTTCCCGTTCCGGGAAATTTGATTGAATCGGATGACAAACGTGAACGGATAGCAGCCTTCAGGCGGCGCGTCAAGGGAGTGAATACGGTAGCCCCCCCTTTCGCGAATAGCTCGGACCTTGTTCGCGACGTGCTCATCGCGTTCCATAACTGCCGAGATGCCCTGCTGGCCTCGGGCCAATCCGAATCAGTGCCACAGACTCGCCGGACATACCTCTTGTTTCCTTGGGTCACGAACTCGTTCGGCTTCGACACGGGTGTTGCGATCTCAAACACTGGAGCCACTCCGTTTGGCACCGCCGGGGAGAGTGGCGTGTGTACGATCCATTATTACGGAGTCAACGCGCAGGGCCAGCAGCCCTCGCCGCAATCTTCATGTGTGGTGAGTCCGGGAGAAACGTTGAGATATGTCCTCTCAACCAGCGGCTATGTAAATGGTTCGGATAACATTCTAGATAATCGGGGGGCCTCCTTTCAGGGCTACATCGTAGTTGAATGCCATTTTCCATTTGCCCACGGGTTCGCCACGATATTTCCCGTCGGGGCTACAGCGAACCAAGCCGGTCTAACTTCCAGCTATTTGGCGATCACTATCGACCCGATTAACAACCGCCAATAGTGGAGCGACGCGAAGGACAAGAAAACGGCTACGACGCGCTCGACTTTGTTGTCCGTTCACTTGACCGATAGCTAAAAAGTAGAGCGCTCTCTCTGTGTAGCTGCCTTGAGACGATAGAACACCATGGTAGTCCCATGTCCATACCGTGTCTTGTTTCAATATATGGGATCGTCCGACAGCGATGACCGCCGAACAGCACGGTCCAATCCAAACTTCGTCACAACGCTCTGAACAACGTTCTTGACCCAATCGGACGTATCAGGAGCCACATAAACGTCTTCAATGAGCAGGTGGTAATTTACCGGCAACGTCAAACCTATCGGAAACGGGGTTCGGTACTTACCTGCTTGAATAAATGGGGAGATCACTGCTCGAAACTCTTTTTCGTGCGCAAAGCTTTGGCGTTTCCTGAAGAAGGGCGTAAAAGGACTGCCATCAGCAACGAAATCTCGCTCATAGTTTAGATACGCAACCTTGCCGCCAAAAATCAGGAATTCGCAGTCTACTTTCAAACATTCTTCGAGACGACCGTAAGTGGTCTTGACAGCCACGCCCTCATCACTCTTAAGATAGAGTTTCCACATCGCCGCCGATTCAGCATTATTTTCATGCCAGCACGAAATGTATGTTCCATGAACCAACTCCCGCCGAAAAGTGACGTAGTGACTCTGATCAACGTCAGGTGGTAATCCCTCTCTCCTCTTCTGGTCCGGTTTCGATCCAGCACCCTCCCAAGGATCGCCCAGACAGTCTGCTGCTGGAAAGTAAAGTGTGCCCGTACTCAAAAGAGCGATCAGTTTCGTAAGATCCAGGTAGCGCCACAAAGACGTTCCTGGAAGGAAAGTATCGGTGCTCGGTTGACGATGATACATCAAACGACATCTTACATCACCAACCGGAATCCGAAGACGGTAGCCACACGGTCTTAGCCCAACCCACTAACCAAATCGAATTACCAACGGGCGTGCTCGGAACAGGGCACGCCCTTTTTGTAGCTGGATGGAAAGAACACGATGATCGCGATTGAAAAACATTACCGCATAAAGGAACTGGCCGGATTGTGGGGGTTGTCCGCTAAGACCATCGCGAGATTGTTCGCCGATGAGCCGGGAGTAATCCGCCTTGCGAACGGCGGAATCGGGAAGCGCAAGTACGTGACGCTATCGATACCGGAGAGCGCCGCTCTACGCGTTCACGAGAGACTCAGCCACGAGACGCTCCAGGCGTTGCCTGCGGGAGTCCACCCACTTGGCGTAGAAAAGCTCCGTCATCTTTACGCTCGAATGTCCAAGGAGCCGGGAAACATCGTCAAGCTGAAGGCCGGATAGTAGCTTTCGTACGGCGAATGTGTCCCGTAGCCGATGTGGGCGGCAGTCCGAAACGCCGCTTCGTGTCCCGATGTTCTGCATCCACAAATACACTTGGTATGCAGATGCGCGCCCGTTTCCGTTGTACATGAACGGGCGCTTCGGAGAGAACCAGTCGGCCGCATCGATGGCGCCCTTGAGACGATCCGATAGATAGACCTCAGCGTATCTCAAGGCGTCGGACCTCTTTCGCTTCTGCATTACGAACCTGTAGACCCAAAGGTGCTCGCCTCGAATCAGTGACGACGGGTCGAAGCGTACGGCATCACTAACGCGGATGCCGGTTTCGAGCATCAACTCCAGAAGCAGGCGGAATGTCTTGGGATGCTTCGCATACCCGTGTACGCGGCCGTTCATCTTGAGCGCTTCGTCGAGAATCTTCTGGACTTCCTGGTCGGTGTACGGTTCCTTCTGTCCGTAGACCGCCTTGTGACCTCTGACCTTTTCAACCAACGATGTCGCGATCCAATCGCGTTCATACGCGGCGCGCAAGAAGCAGCGTAACTTGGCGACGAACGTCTTCTTTGACGTGTCGCGCATCTTTGCTGGGAATCCTTCCGCCTTGAAAGTCAGGAGCAGGTCTACAGTCAGATCGCGCATGTACGATTTGCCGCGTGCCTCGCAGAATGTCACCAGGCGGTCGAGCACAAGGCGGTGTTGCCCGAGGGTCATCTCGCCAAGTTCCTGCTGGCGGTCGGCAAGGTATTTCCTCGCAGAATCCGCGATTGTGGGGCCGCAATCGTTGCGGTCGTGAACGGGCTTGGTGACGGTGGCGAGTGCATGACGGGCCTGCGCAAGATCGGTAAACCCAGTGCTCTTCCGTCGAACAGTGGTGCCGTCGGGTGTGCGCCCCACTATCCATATAGGACAGGTGCAATCCATCCAGGAGCGGTCATCCGCATGGGGGCACTTGGGGTGATGGCGACGGTACAACAGAAGGGTGTCGGCTCTCTTCACGACTCCACTGTACCATGGAATGTACCGATAAGTCAAAAGAACATACTGATTTTAAAGGATAACAATCTTTCAAGGAGAGAATTCATGTCTTTTTCAATCAACACCAACATTACGTCTCTGCAGGCGCAAAACTACTTGCAGATGACCAGTACCTTCCAAGCCCAAACCATTAACGAAGTGACCTCGGGATTGCGCATCGTTAATTCCGGAAACGACGCCGCCGGACTTGCGGTGGCCAATTCAGACCGTTCCAACGAGGCCGTGCTCACCCAGGGTATCCAAAACGCCAATAACGGCTTGGCGACCCTGCAGACCGCCGACGGCGGTTTGGACAACATCTCGCAGCTTCTGGACCGAGCGCGAACGCTGGCCACGGAATCGGCATCTTCCACGTTCACCGGCGACCGCGGAACGCTGAATTCTGAGTTCCAGAGCGTGCTTACCGAAGTCAATCGCCAAGCTCAAGCCATCGGGTTGAACTCGGGTGGAAGCCTAGCCACGAACCTGTCGGTTTTCGTGGGCGGCGGCCAGACTTCGCATGGCGTCTCGGCGATCAGCAACGGAAGCGTGTCCCTTAACCTCACCCAATCGGGAGTGGATGCCAAGTCCCTGGGCCTCGAGGGCGTGGCGGCTACGGGCGCGGCGAATACCGATATCGGCGCCGGCAGCACTACGAATGTTCAAACCATTGTCACCAACGCCAACAACCTGAACAGCATCGCGAACAACACCACCACCTTCTCGTTCACGGGGCCCGGCTTCGCGAACACTTCCGGCAGCAATACCATCCAGGTCGCGGTGAACCTGACGGGTGTGACCGACACCGGTACGCTGGTGACGGCTATTAATAAGGCCATCCAGAACGCCGGAAACGGCAACAGCCAGCAGGCCACGGCGTTCCAAAACGCGAACATCACCGCTGCGGTCAACACGGACGCCAACAGCAGATCCCAGTTGCAGTTCACCTCCAGCAACTCCGCCTTCCAGGTGCAGGGTGACGATCAAGTCGCCACCGCGCTTCTGGGCAGCTTCAGTACCGCCGTTGGACACACGGTGGGTCAAGGCAATATCGCGACGGCCGCCACAGCCGTGACCGGCACCGGCAGCGTCGCGGCCTTCGCCGCTCCGGCTGCGGCCGAAACCGCCGTCAAGATCCGCCTCACCGGCGACGGCTTGAACGGCGCTCCGGCCAATGATCTATCGGTGAACCTTGCCACGACCGACACCATCACCACGGCCCTCGGCAAAATTAATGCGGCCATCGCGGCCAATACGACGGTTGCCGCCACTGGCGTCACTGCCGTTGCGGGCGGCGCCAGCGGCAACATTATTCAGTTCGTCGGACCGACCGGGAGCAGCTTTCAAGTGCAGACCGCCGGCGACGTGAACAACGCGCTCGGTTTCGGCGCTTGGACTTCTGCCGCCGGGCAAGCCACGACCGCTACGACTTTCAACTACAACAACATCACGGCCACGGCAGCGTTCTCTACCTTGACTCCAGGCACGACGGAAGGCATGGACATCTCGATCAACGGCGGTCCAACCCTCGTTGTCGGGACGCAAACCACGGCCGCGACCGAAGCCGCGCAACTCAGCACTCTGAACACAGCGTTCCAGGCCAACGCAGCCACCCGCGCCGCCGGCATCACGGCCACAGATAACGCTGGAAGTATCGAAGTCTCCAGCGCCAACAATGTGAATTTCCGGCTGAGCTTTTATGGCGGCTCGGGCGACGCGCTGGGCTTTGGCGCAGCGGGGGCAGGCTCCACGGCTACTTCCGCCGCGTCCTTCGGCACCACCTACGCGGTCAAGAACAGCATCAACTCCTCCGGCGCGGAAGCGAGCGTCAACGGGACGAACACGGATGTTTACCAATTCACCGGGTTGCAGAATTTCGGCGATGCCCAGACGATCACGCTTTCGGCGGTGGACGGCAACGGGGCGGAGCACTCCTTGAACGTCAACCTCACTACGGCCAACGCCGGTAACCTGGATCAGGCGCTGGGCACGATCAATTCCGCAATTGCGGCTTCCAACGACTCGACCTTGAACCAAATCGCCGCGTTCAAGGAACAGGGGACCACGACAGCTACACCGGTGAACGGGGTGGAAGGCATCCGGTTCCTCAGCGCGGGCGGCGCGTTCACCGTCAGCTTGGGCGCATCCAACGCCAACGGCGCGGGCGTAGATGTCGGACTGGCGGACGGCGTTACGGGCAACTCCGGTGGCGGAGTGCTGACCTCGGCCCTCAACGGCGTCGGCTCCACGGCGAATATCAACAACGTGAGCACCGCAACAGCGGCGGTTACGCAGCTTGCTAACTCGGTGCAAATTCTCGGTAGCGCTCAGGCGGTGGTTGGACAAGGTGAAAACGAAATGAACTACGCGATCAACCTGGCGTCCTCCCAGCTCACCAACACGGCTGCCGCCGAATCGAACATCCGGGATGCCAACATGGCGACCGAGTCAGCCAACCTCACCAAGGCCTCCATCCAGCTTCAAGCCGGTATCGCGGCGCTGGCACAGGCCAATTCCGCTCCGCAGCAGATCCTGACCTTGCTGCAAAAATAACCCTAGTCCGGTTCTAACCACAGGCCACGCCGGGTAACCCCCGGGGTGGCCTGATGTGCGTGGCCCAGGCAAATCCTGGTGGGGCGGACGCCCTCGTCCGCGCCGGACCCCTGGTCCGGCTCTGCCAAACGCGTGTAAAAGGGAGGCCGACGAGGGCGTCGGCCGCAGGCCTGCGGGCCTGCCCCACTTCAAGACAACACTAACCGCGGTAGTTGATACGGGTGGGGGAAGGAGTGGACGCGCAGGCCCCCAAACTCGCTCTAAGCCGCGCAAGGCGCGCGATCTCGAGTACGGTCCGCGCTCGAAATCCGGATAACGAAGTCCGGATCGCATCTCCGGCGGTAAGCGCAGCGGAAAGACGCGTCGCCAGCTCGGGTGAAGCTGGGAGGGTCACCGTTTCCTTGATGGCAGCCGCTCGATCATTCAGCGCCCGTTCGAGCTGGTCCAGATCGTTGGCGTTGGCCGCTTCCATGGCGCGCTGAGTGGCTTGTTCCAGCGTCATCATGCCTCAGTTGCGCTCTTACCATACAACACCAGGGATAGGCCCTCCAAACTGCCGGTGAGGGTTTGCTGCTGGCTCTGGAGGTTGTACTGAAGCGCGTCCGCAGCCTCCATCTGGGCCGTCAGGTTGGTCTGTGACTGGGAGATGTGGGTCTCGAGTGTGCTGATCTGACCTTGCAGCGACAGGTCCGCCGTGCTGAGCCCCGATTGTTCGGCTTGAATCAGTCCGGTGATCGGATCGCTGAATTGATCGAACGTCGCCCCGTACCCCCCTATACCCGCGCTGGTAGAGCTCACAAACGCAAATCCGTCGGTGATTTGAGTCGAGCTCAAAGCATCGAACGTCGATTGATTGAAAGACATCTGGCCGGTATTACTGAGACTTACTCCCAGATCGGCCAGGCTGTGGACTGTTCCGTTGAGGACGTAGGTGCCAGTGAGGTCTCGCATGGTTTGCTGAAGCTGATTGACGATTGTATCGCCCACCAGCGCGCCGCCGGCCGTACCCGTCTGCGCCACTAACTGAGTCTGCAGCGCGTTGTAGTTCGTGACCAGGTTCTGAAGCGCCGAGGAGAGCTGCGTTGGGTCGCTCGCCAGACTCAGCGTGACCGGGGAAGAAGTCGAGTTGAGGATCGTAAAGGTCATGCCCGGGATGACACTATTCACCGTGTTGCCTGGCTGGTCAATATTGATCCCATTTAGTTGAAATACTGCGTCGGTGCCCTGGCCCGCTGTTGTATCCGTCAGCATATTGGTGTTGGTGCCGCCGGGGTTCGTGGCCGTGATCGGATTATCAATCAACTTGAGTGTGGTTGCGCCGGTGGCGTTGGCCTGCACCGAAAGGTAGTTTGCTCCCGCAGTCGTCAGGATCGACGCCGTGACGCCCGCGTTAAGTGAGTTGATTTGGTTCTCCAGTCCGGTCAAGCTGTTGGTCGTCAGCGTGAAATCGTACTTCTGGCTGCCCACGTCCAGTTCCATGTAGCCGGTGCTGGACACGGGTGTTGAGTTCGAATCGGCAACCGGGTTCAGGCTGGTCTCCGAAGCCGCCGCAGCGGCCGAGGTGATGGAGTTAATGGTGTACGTTGCAGGCGCGGTGGCGCCGGTAACCGCCACGCTCACCGAGGAGGGATCGGAACTGGTGGCCCCCAAACCGCCATTCGACGCAACCGTGGCCAGTGAGGTCAAACTAGTGCTCAGCGCGGCGACCGCGCTGTTTATGGTACCGAGCGCGGTCTCCTTTGCCAGGACAGCCGAATCCTGCGTTTGCAACTGGGTAACCGGGATTTCAGCCGTCTGGAGAGACGTGTTCAGAATCTGCTGATAGGTACTGGCGAACTGGCTCAGGCCCGTGAAGGTGGGGATGTTCAGGTTGATGGCGGGTGTGGATGAAGTACTCACGCGCCTCATATCGGCAGAATGCGCGGCGCTTTGAACTCGGACAATTCCTCCTATCTATTCCTCGTATCTGTGAGGTTGCGCTAGAATCGGCTGAACACGCATGCCGCTCTCGCCAGGCACCCATTTCGGCCCGTACGAAATCTCCGCGCCGCTCGGGGCGGGCGGAATGGGTGAAGTGTACCGGGCTCGCGATACGCGCCTGAATCGGGACGTTGCCTTGAAGGTTCTGCCCACCGACCTTGCACGCGACCCGAGCAGCCGCCAGCGCTTCGAGCAGGAAGCGCGCTCCGTGGCAGCTTTGAACCACCCGAACATCGTCGCGGTCTATGATGTCGGAGAAAACTACTTCGTCTCCGAGTTGGTCGAGGGAGAATCGCTGCGCGCCATGGGCGCACTGCCCGCGCGCCGCGTGATCGACCTTGCCGTGCAGATCGCCGACGGACTCGCCGCCGCGCACGCACACGGCGTCACACATCGCGACCTTAAGCCCGGAAAACGCTGCTATTCACCAGCGGCCTTCGCTCCGCGACCTACAACGTTTGCCTGCGCCGAACGGACGCTCTCAGCCGGTTCGCTTGGGTGAAGGCCAAGGCGAATCACTCTCCCCAGACGGCAACTGAGTGCTCGCGCATCTGCTCTCAACGCCTTCGCAACTCGTGGCGATCCCCACCGGCGCGGGCGAAGCACAGCAGGTACCTGAGGCCGGTCTCCATTATCAGTTGTGGGCCCAATGGCTGCCGGATTCGAAGGGAATTTTGTTCGCGGCGAACCAGCCGGGTCATGCCTCCAAGTTGTGGGTCCAAAGCGTGTTTCCGCCGGAACCGCCGCGCGCGTTCACCGAAGAGGGCGTCGATCCGGAAGGTAAAGGCCTGACGCCCGACGGTAAGATGGTGGCCGCCAAAGGCCCCGACGGCTCCTATGCGCTCTATCCTATCTACGGTGGAACGCCGCGCCCGCTTCCCGGCATCGAGCCAGGCGATTTGTTCATACGCTGGAGCGGAGACGACAAGGCATTCTACACGAACACCACGGGCAGCTTGCCTGCCGTTCTTTACAAGATTGATTTGTCCACTGGAAAGAAGCAGAAGTGGCGCGAATTTGCCCCCTCGGACCGCCCAGGCGTCCTGGGTTTGAATTGGGCGTTCCTGACCCCCGACGGGAAACAAGCGGTCTACTACTACAGCCGCTTCCTCAAGGAGTTGCAAATGGTCAATGGTCTCCGGTAGGGGAAAGTGCGAGCGCTAGACTGTAGAAGCCTCTATGATCTTGAAACAATACTATCTGGGCTGCCTCGCCCACGCTTCCTATCTACTGGGAGACGAAGCCAGTTCGACCGCCATCATTGTCGACCCCCAACGTGACATTCAGCAGTACCTTGCCGACGCCGGGAAATTGAGCCTCCAAATCCGCCACGTCTTCCTCACCCATTTCCACGCCGACTTTGTCGCCGGCCATCTGGAACTGCGCGACCGCTGCGGCGCAATCATCCATCTTGGCTCTCGCGCCCAGGCGGAATACGCGTTTGTGGCGATGAAGGACGGCGACACGCTCGAGTTCCCTGGGCTGCGCCTGCAAGTGCTCGAGACACCCGGACACACCATCGAGTCGATCTCGATCCTGGTGTTCGATCTCCAGAAAGACCCTGCAAAGCCTTATGCCGTCCTGACGGGCGATACATTGTTCATTGGGGATGTGGGCCGCCCCGACTTGCGCGCGTCGCTAGGGTGGAGTGCCAACGACCTGGGCGCCTATCTTTACGACTCACTCCACAACAAACTGCTCACGCTTCCTGACGAGACGCTCGTTTACCCGGCTCACGGCGCCGGCTCGCTCTGCGGGAAGAAGCTTTCTTCCGACACAGTCTCTTCGCTGGGAGATCAACGGCGATTGAATTACGCCCTGCAGCCCATGGCGAAAGAAGAATTTATTCGTCTGGTTACGGCCGATCAACCCGACGCTCCACCGTATTTTACGTACGACGCCATTCTCAACACCCGCGAGCGCGCCACTCTGGACGAGAATCTTGAACAGGTTCTCCATCCCATCGATCTCGCCGAAGTCCTCCGGATGGGAGATGCGGGCGCTCAGATCCTCGACGTCCGCGAGCCGGCCGAGTATGCCAAGGGACACCTGGCCGGTAGCATCAATATCGGACTCGGCGGCCAATACGCTACCTGGGCGGGTACGGTGCTCGACCGCACCAAGCCCATCGTGATCATTGCGGAGCCCGGGCGCGAGCAGGAAGCCGCTCTGCGCCTGGGCCGCATCGGTTTCGATCACGTGAAAGGCTATATGAATGGAGGCATGGAAGCGCTTGCCGGGCGACCGGATTTGGTGTGGCCGACCGAGCGCATCAGCGCCCCAATGGTCGCGGAGGAGTTAGCGAGCGCCGATCCGCCGCTGGTGCTGGATATCAGAAATCCGCGCGAGTGGGCGACGAGGCATATCGATGGCAGTGTGAACGTTCCACTCAACCATCTGCAAGAGCGCATCGCTGAAATCCCGCGCGATCGTCGCATTGCCGTCCATTGCGCGGGCGGGTACCGCTCTTCCATTGCCGCCAGCATCCTGCACCAATATGGGATCACTAATCTGATCGAGATGGCCGGCGGCCTCGCCGCCTGGGAGGCCGCGAAACTGCCGGTGGTTCTGGAAGCTTAGCCGAAGCGAGCGCCTAATGCGTCATCGAGTAGATGATGTAGTTGATGCCGTAGCGATACGCAAGCGTGGTCATCGCCTCGGGGTAATAGGGAACATCAGCGAACTCCCACGCATCGCCGACGTCGGTGTTGAAATTCACCGCGACCACCATTCGGTTCTTATCGTCATACATGGCCTTCCATGCGGGAGCGGTGCCCTCGGGCTGGATTACCTGAACGGTTCCTCCCGGGCCGCGATAGAGATGACGGGATCCCGGAATGAACGTGAGGTCCTTCTGTTGGATGTCATAGAGCACATGCATCACCGGGTCGGACAAGGCGATGTCATCAATCGGGTGATTGGGTAAAACACGCTCCATGGTGGACTGGAACACATCCCACGCATCTGATCCCCAGAAATCGTCAACCACCAGAAAACCGCCGCGCAGCAGATACTCCCTGAGCCGCAGAATCTCCGCTTCCGACAAACCCCACCACCCGGTCTGGGTCGCATAAATCCACGGATAGTCAAACAGGTTGTCGTCGGTTAGCCGGAGATGGCGCGGGTCGCCCGTGTCGATCCTGGTCAACCTTTGGATGCCGGTGGTGAAGTGATTGTCCGCGGCGGGCCAGTCGACGATCCACCAGCCCGATCCTTGTCCGTCACGCGAGGAATATCCGAATCCGCGATGATACTGCGGCAGATCGGTGTATTGAGTACGGATGAAATGAAACTCCGCGTCACGGGGCGGGGCGATGGCCTCATCGTCATCCGGCGCCTGATATCGTCTTCGCTGGGCGAGCGCCGCCATCGTGATCAACGTCAAGAGCACGATCGCGACGCCGATTTGCTGAAGACGACGCTTCATACACTTCTATTTACTCAGCGCCGCGGTCGCCTCGTCAATCAGTTCAGCCTCTCTGGTCAGGATGTGGCCGGCACGTTGGATTTGCTCATCGGCCTCCTGCCAGCGTTTTTGCTCGATTGCTTCCCGCACGCCAGGGATCGTTTTCACGCCATAACCAGTGTAGAACCCCGGGGCGTAGATCATGTGCCGGTACCAGGGCCTTCCCGGCAAACCAGCCGTGTCGATGAGACGCCGCTCGCTCTCGATGAGCAAGGCGTTCACAGCTTGAATATTGCCGGCGTTTGCCTTCGCCCGCGCCGCGTCGTACTTTTGCGCGCTGCCCGCTAAGAGATCCACGGCATCCTCCAGCGGAGCAAAGTTAAAGTGCGGCGGCACCGGTTCCTTGGAAGGCGGCACGAAGGTCTTCCGCGGATCAGCGGCCGCAATTTGGGCCCCTTCGTCAATCTCCCGATTCTGTTCCTCGATCTGCGCGCGCTGATCGGTAGCTAGTTTCTTCAACTCTTCAAGGTACGTGCGAATCGTGTCGGCGAAATCGCCAAATTGGAAGGGCAGCAGGTCCGCGTCGGCGACCCGGATCACGGCCGTGCCCGCAGTCTGCGCCAGCGCGCGGCCGTACACAAAGTCCGTATCCGCAAAGTGCGTGTACCAATAGAAGTCATCGTAAATCGAGTGGTAGACTCCCCCGCCGCCGCCTTCGCCGTTGAACCCGAGACTCAATGACGCGATGCCCAGATGGTCGATGAAAGGGGAATAATCCGAACCCGAGCCGAGAGCTTCAATGCGCATATCGGGGCGTGTACGGAGTTCGCGCTTCCGATCCGGCGTTGCTCTGGCTACGGCGCGCAGTTGGGATCGTTTCCACACGGTCTGTTTGGTCTCCGGGTCCTGAATGTCCTTCATGACGCCGTTGATGAAGTTTTCGAGCGTATGCGAACCTCCAGGATTCATAAAGCCTCGGCCGTTCCCGTCTGAGTTGATGTACAGGACGGCGTGCTTCGTCAAATCGTCCGCGTGGGTTTCAACCCATTCGGTGGAACCTAGCAAACCAGGCTCCTCTCCATCCCAGAAGGCGTAGATGATGGTTCGCTTAGGCTTCCAACCCTGTTTCAAGAGTTCAGACAGGGAGCGCATCTCTTCCATTTGGGCAACCGCGCCGGCGGTAGGGTCTTCGGCACCATTCACCCATCCATCGTGATGATTTCCACGGATCACCCATTCATCGGGATATTGAGAGCCCGGAATACGAACGATCACGTCGTAGAGCGGCTTCTGATCCCAATTGAAAGCGAGCTTGAGGTGAACCTTGGCTGGACCGGGCCCGATGTGATAAGTGATCGGTAGCGCGCCGCGCCAGGCGTCGGGCGCTAAGGGACCCTTCAGCGCCGCGAGCAAGGGTTGAGCATCGCCATACGACATCGGCAGGACCGGAATTTTCGTCAGAACCTTTACTTCGGAGATCGGGAGGCGCTTGGCGTCCTTGGTGGCGCCGATTCCAGGCGTGAGCGGGTCCCCGGGATACAAAGGCATGTCCATCACGCTGCCGCGTTGTGCGCCATCCCGCGGCCGCTCTGGTCCTGCCGGAAACACGTCGTTGACGAAGTAACCGTCGTCGTGAGGGTCGGAATAAATAATGCAGGCGAGCGCGCCATGTTCGGCCGCCACCTTGGGCTTGATGCCTCGCCATGATCCGCCGTACTTGGCGATCACGATCGCGCCGCTTACTGAGATCCCCATGCGTTCGAGCTGCTCGTAATCCGCTGGAATCCCTTGATTTACGAAGACCAGCGGCGCGGTGACATCGCCATCGATCGAATAAGCGTTATATACGGGAAGCTGCTCGCTCTTTTGATCCGAGGTCGGGTCGCCGGCCACCGGCGGCTCTTCGAGCTTGGCGGTGAATTTCACCGGCTCGATCATCTCGACCAGGCGTTCTTTGGGCGTCGGAAACAGAACGTCGAAACTTTCGATCTGGGCGTCCAGTCCCCAGCCCTTGAGCTTGGCGGCGATCCACTCGGCATTGTCTTTGTCGTAGGGCGAGCCGACATGGTGCGGACGCGCTGTCAAGCGCTGCATATAATCGCGGAGATTCTGCGGGCTGGGTATCGCCCGGAATTTCTCTTCCCAGGAAGGATCAGCCGCAAAACAAATGGAGGCAATGCATAGAAGACTCACGCATGGTCGCATGTCCTAGTTTACTGAATGTGAATCTATCTGGAACTAACGGCCTCGACTGTTCGGTGGCCGTCGAGCAACCGCCCCAGGTAGGTGCGGCCGTTGTGCTTGAGGGCGAGCAAGCGTTTCAGGTCGCGAGCATCCGCGCGGGCAATGTGGTCTTGCTCGAACCGAAGACCGACCTTGCCCATGAGCGTTTCGAGACTTTCGCTCTGGACTCCCAGCAGCCCTTTCCAGTCTATTCCCTGAAAAGAGCAAAGCCATTTCATGTTCTCGGTTCCGGGTAGATGACGGGCCAAGAGAGGTCTATCGGCGCCAAAAGCGTTGTGGGCTACGATAAAGTCGGCCCTTTGTAGCGCGCCGTGGGCGTTTGCCTCATCCAGTTTCTGACCCGCGTTCATACAATACTCTTCGAGAATGCCGACGACGGCGTCCTCGTCTGTATCGTAAGCAACGTTCAAAATGGCAAGTTCGGTCATCGTGCGGGCCGTGCCGGCACCCTCACACTCAGTGTCGAGGAATGCGATTGTTTTGAGGTTACACTCTGATGGAGGGGGATGCGTCGGCGGCAGCGACCGAAAGGCATCCTCAATCAGCGATTCGATCTCTAACAACAGCCGGAAGCCATCGACAATCTTCGCCACAAAGGAATCCAGATCAAACCCTGATTCCCGGTGGAACTCCTCAAGCCGGATGTCCTTCCAAATGGGACAGTACGGATTTGGGTCGCCTTTCCCATAGTAGTCCGTAAACCCGCTCCGTTTGAGTTTTGGCCGAATGCGATTGAGTAGCCCATTGCGCTGCTCGAATACGTCCTCAGCCGGAAGGTAGAGCTGTACGCACGGCGGATCCTCGAACAGATTAGGCCACAAAAACGAGAACGCTCAGAGCGGAGGTGGTCGCCGAGCCACTCCATGAAGTGGCGCATCTCCTTTGGAAGGCCGCCGTCTTCGCCGCAGAAATCGATCTCATCCTTGATTTCGCCAGCGCGGTTCAACATATTGAGCGCGCGTTTGCTCAGAATCTCGTTGGCCATGGGCAGCACTATTCTATGTCATCCAGAGCTTTCGTGGAAGCCCCTACTCTAGGGCTTCCACCATTCCGCGACGGTGCCGTTAGGCATCTTGCTCAACATATATTCGGCCATTTCCTTCAAACGATCCGGATTCGTCTCTGGCCCTGCATAACAATGACCCTTAGCGGCGCCGTACACGAAGAAGCCTTCGTAGTGCGGGTCCTTCGTGCCTTTCATCCACTCCTGAAGTTTGCGGGTACTATTGTTGAGGAAGAAGTTGTCCGCGTCGCCGACGTAGATATGAACTTTGTCCACCAGCTTCGGCCCCAGCGTGTACCAGTTTTTCTCCAGGTGATAGCGGAGATCGAAATTCTCTTTCCAATACGCGGCCACGCGCGGATTCATGACACCGGTGTGTTTGTCGAACAGCGGATCGAAATAACCGTCCTCGCCGAGTGGGCCGAATACAGCGGACCATATGTCGAGCTGTTCACCGGACCGGCCGTGGGTACCGTTAACAAGTTCGAACCGGTTCCGTTCCTCTGAAGTCTGCCGGATTTGCCCGTTGACCTCACGGCTGTTGATGGTGGGCACGCGACGCCATTCGAATTCCTTGTAAAAGGCGTTCTTGTCCTCATAAACATTGATGCCTTCCACGTCGGAGAAATCGACTGTATCCGGACAATACGTCCATGTCCCGCCGAAAAAGTCCGGGTGCTGAATTTGCAACGCCAGCGATTCCCAGCCGCCCGTCGATCCTCCTGACAAGAGGCGAGCCCAGGGCTGCCGTATCACTCGAAAACGATGCTCGATTTCCGGGATGAGCTCCTGCAGAATCGCGTCGCCATACGGACCGACATTGACGGAGTTGACCGCGTACGAATCGTCGAAGTACGGATTCGGGTGCTGAAACGTCACCACGATCATCCGCGGGAAATTATCCTGGTTCCAAGCCGTGGCCATCTCACGATCCGTGCCTTCGAAGTTGAACGGAGCGGTGAGCGAAAAATGTCCCTGCTGATACAGGACCGGATAGAGAAGCTTCGTCTTATCGTAATCCCGCGGAAGAAGAACGGTGGCGCCCATGTAGATGGGCCGTCCCCAGAATGTGGTGAGGATCTTGCTCTGCACGCGAAAGCGCTTCACGAACGCTGTATCAGGCGGGATCGCAACCGGCGGAATCACGTGGTCGCACACCAGCGAGATGCGGTAGCCCTTGGACGCATCGAGCCTGACCTTTTGGGGGGTGCTGTACAGATTCCCAGGGGAGCGGGTCCAGCGCTGGCCTTCCCACTGATCATCGTGCATCCAGACGGTATGCCCGTCGGACCGCTTGAACTCCGAATAAACGTTGACGAACGCTTGAACGTAGTAATCGCCCGCCGGAATTTCACCAAGGCTGGCAACGGGCGAGCCCAAGTCCGAACCATCCAGTACGGCGGATTGCGTTGGCGCCAGGCCTTCCACGTCGCGGCCAAAGAAGGGAACACCCGTGCGTGCGATCTCAAGCCGAGGCTCTCGATCCGCGCGGCGGGAGATCATTACATACACGCGACCCGTGATTGGTCCGGCGTGCAGCGCGGCCGGATAAGAAATCTCGAATCGAGGTTCGCCGGCCATGCACGCGGTTGCGGCGATCGAGATCAGAGCGATTCTACACGCAAACCATATCATCCAGTTATTCTGAATGACATGAATCTCGATGGTCAAGCTGCCATCATAACGGGGGGCGGGTCGGGCCTCGGTGCAGCAACGGCGGAGCGCCTCCATAAAGCCGGCGCGCGAGTGGCGATCCTTGACCTGAATTTGGAACGCGCACAGGAAGTTGCCTCGCGTACCGATGGGGTCGCGGTGAGATGCGACGTGGCGGACGCGGAGAGCGCCAAGGCGGCTCTAGCCGTCGCTCAGGATAAGCATGGCCCAGCGAGAATCCTGGTGAATTGCGCCGGCATCGCCTCGGGCAAGAGGATCGTCGGCCGGGACGGACCGATGCCGCTCGAGGATTTCGAGCGAGTCATTCACGTGAACCTGATCGGCACTTTCAACATGATGCGGCTCGCTGCCGCCGCGATGACCACCCTCGAGCCATTGGAGGATGGCGAACGCGGCGTGATTGTTTCAACCGCGTCCGTGGCAGCTTTTGAAGGGCAGGTGGGACAGGCAGCGTACTCGGCGTCCAAGGGCGGAATCGTCGCGCTGACCTTGCCGGCCGCGCGCGAATTGGCTCAGTTCGGAATTCGTGTGATGACGATCGCTCCCGGGATCATGCAAACGCCGCTGCTGGGCGCGCTCCCGGCGGAAACGCAAGCAAGCCTGGCGGCTGCTGTTCCTTTCCCGAAGCGTTTGGGTCAGCCTTCCGATTTTGCCGAGCTCGTCGAGCATTGCATTCGGAACGGGTATCTGAACGGCGAGGTTATCCGGCTAGATGGCGCGTTGCGGATGCAGCCGCGCTAAGCGTTTAGTCGTGTATAACGTGAATGAACGTCAATAGGTGAATAAAAAAAGTTCGCCGTGAGAAGCGCGGGGTCTAAATGCCGACTACCCTGATCGAGAAGCTTATCCATGATCTCTTGCTGATAACGGAAATTCGTCTGCTTAAGCCGATCGAACGCCTCCGCCAGGTTGAGCAGGCCACGCCGAGCGGCGCGCCGCAAAATGCCGAGGGTACCGGTGACAACCAAGCCTTTATCGATCGCCGCTCGCGTCCCTTTGCGTTCGTCGATGAGAACGAGATCGGCATGAATCGAAAATGCGAGGACGATCGCTGCCCGTTCCCCTTCCCCTAACGGCCGAAGGGCGGCGTCATCGGGCGCATTGGGTACGTGTTTAACCTCGATCCCTGAGGATAACGGCGATGCCCAAACCTGTACAGGCGCGGGAGCCAATGGATTTCGGAGTTCCGCATCGACTGCGTCAGGGAGCAGGACAGTATCGAACAGCCGCGGCAGGATTTCGATGTGATCGATTAGAACCAGATAAACAAGCGGGCTGGTGTCGGCCACAATCAGCCGCACTAGAGGCCCAGGCGGTCCAAACTAGTTTGCTCGCGAGCGGCGTCCTCCAACGTATACTCGATCCAGATGTTATGAGCCTTCAGGAAACCGTCAAGCTCATAGCTCGTCTCAATTCCCAGAAGTCGCCGCAATTCCGGCTTAGTGATCCGGTCCTGCCTATAGGCCTCGACCGCTATCATCTCCAGCGCCTCGCGCGACAAATCGCGTCCGCCGGCCGTTAGCCGCAGCGCGAGGTCATCCGGTATTTCAACGGTCACATTCATAGTTCTCTTTCTAAGGTTAGCCCGCCGAGAGCTGGAAAACTTATCCGTCAAGACTTGGTGCAAAAATATTGGGCCGTGCATGAACCACACATGGCCGGCAGACCGGCCACCCTGGAACATGAAAACAGCACCGGCAGTCCCATTGAAGAATCAATGAGTTGCAAAGTGTTTTCAGAACAACGTGAATAGGCTCTTCATGTCTCGAGCTTGAAGCGCGTCGACGCCAGCGTGTAGAGCCTTCGCCACAGGAGGCGGTTTACGGTAAGGACCATCGCCGTGATGGCGACCGTTGCTCCCAGCAATACCGGGAAGTTTCCGGCATCCGTGGCCCGGCTGATCACCGCTCCAAGCCCGACGACGGTGAATGTCTGATCCCTGAACTTGAAATATTCCGCGATGATACTTGCATTCCACGCCCCGCCCGACGCGGTGACGAATCCGGTCACCAGGTAGGGAAAGATCGCGGGCAGGAACAGCGTCCGCCAGCGCTGGGCGTTGCTCAGGTGAAAGAGCGAACAGACCTCCTTCAGATCCGACGGGATGGCCGTAGCTCCGGCGATGACGTTGAACAGGATGTACCACTGCGTGCCGAGCAGCAACAAGACGATTGAAGCGATCCCCAGTCCGCCGCCGATGCGAATCAAGAGGAGTAGCACTATGGGGAACAACGCCGGCGCGGGCACCGAAGCCGCGATCTGCGCGATCGGCTGCGCGATGGCGGACAGCCTGGGCCGCAACCCGATGAAGACCCCTACGGGAATCGTCCATAATCCCGCCAGCAAAAGCGCGAACTCGACGCGCAAAAAGGTCGCGCCTGCGCCCCGCAGGATTTCCCAGACTTCAGGCCGCGAGACTGTGGCGAGCATCACGCCCATTCGTTCGGTCCCGTAGAGGATCACGGCCAGGGTGGCCAGCGGCAACGCGAGGGACCGCCATCGTGAGACGACCGGAGTCTCCGTGTGGTGGCTCGCGAAGGCGTGCCGTTTGGCGAAGTACAGCGTCAGGGCTTCGCGCGCGGGCGCGACCGTCGCTTGGACGACTCGCTTGACGATTCTCGAATACCGCAGGAAGTCAAGCACCGGGGAGCGCGGCACGTCCGCTGCCTCCACCTGCTCAAATTTGAACTTATCGCTCCACGCGATCAAGGGCCGCCAGAGTAGTTGATCGGTCAAGACAATGACCGCGATCATGGCAAACAATCCCCACCGGATCGCCCGCATGTCTCCGGCATTCGATGCAGTTTGCAGGTAAGAGCCCAGGCCCGGCAACCGCAGATCACGGTTGCCCAGCACGAACATCTCGCACACCATCAACGAAAACCAGCCGCCCGCGACCGACATCATCGAATTCCAAATGAGTCCGATGGAGGCATAGGGCAGCTCCAGTTGCACGGCGCGTTGCCACCAACTAAGGCGATACACATCCGCGGCTTCCAATAGCTCCCTCGGCATGTTCTTCAGCGAGGAATAAATGCTGAACGCCATATTCCAAACCTGCCCTGTGAAAATCAGCAGGATGGATCCCAGTTCGATGCCCAGTTGTCGAGTCGGGAAAAGCGCAACCATCGAGATCATCACGCCCGGAAGAAAGCACAGCACCGGAATGGACTGCAGGGTATCAAGCAACGGAACCATGAATCGTTCTGCGCGGGGATGGTGCGCAGCGGTATATCCGTAAACCAAGGCGAACACCAGACTGAAAACCAACGCCACCATGATCCGAGCCACGGAAAATAACGCGTACATCGGCAGGGCGCCGGGGTTCAGATGAATTTCGGCCTGGATGTTGAGCGGAGCGGTCCAGTAGCGCGTCAGCGATATCAATCCGTAGAACACGCCGAGCGCCGCCAGGATCACGGGCAGATCCCGCAGCACTGAGGGAACCGCTGCCGGGAGAAATCCCCACGGCGGGAGACCGGCTTTGGTTGGGGCCCGTGCCATCAGTGTAAAGGCACTTCGCTGGGTTCTTCCGCGGTCTGTGCGGGCTCATGCAACGACAGGCGGTCGCTTTCCGAATCGTACGTGAAGATGTCGCCGTACCGGCCCCAATTCAGCACCGTATCGATTTGCTGTTGCACTTCTTCGTCGGAAAAAGACTTCTCCAGTATGTCGCGGAAGAAATCGAGCGGCATAGTGTGGTCGGACTTACTGGCCAGCGCGGAACGGATTTGCTGAAGCAGGGGAACATGGGCCAGCGCCGCTTCCCGGAAGAAATGTCTTCGCGTCGCGATATCGGCCTCGGCAAATGCTTTGCCCTCCGGCGTGATCTCGACGTCGCCTCGTTCGGACTTGGCGAGCTTGAGAAGCGTCGCCCCTTCGACGATCGGCAAGAGATCATCCACTTCCATCAGCAGCTCCTCCGCCACGCGGAACAGGTCTTCCTTTCCGCCTCGATCGTTGAGCAACTCGACCAACCCCGCGATGGACCCCTGGCGGGTGGACGGGAGCATTTGCGGATGCGCGCGGGGCGCGTGTCCAAGTGCGGAGGGCGGCCCGGTTTCCAACTCCGGCTGCGTCATCAATTTGTAGATGTAGTCGACGTACAGAAGGAACTCGGCGGCGTTCCGCTCCCTGGGTTGCCGCAAGGGGACGTGGAAATCCGCGCGAATCCTGGCGGGATTGCGACCGAGCACGATGATCCGGTCCGCGAGAAGGACCGCCTCTTCGATGTTGTGGGTCACGACGAAGATGCTCCGGGTCGGGATTTTCTTGCCGAGCCACAGCTCCAGGAGTTCGCCGCGCAGGTTCTCGGCCGTCAGGACGTCGAGCGCGGAGAAAGGCTCGTCCATGAAGAGAATCTCTGGTTCTACCGCCAGTGCGCGCGCGAATCCGACGCGCTGCTTCATTCCGCCTGAGAGCTCCTTGGGGAACGCACCCTCGAACCCCTTCAACCCCACCGCGTGAATCATGCGCAATGCGCGCCGATGCCGCTCGACGTGTTTCATCCCCAGCGCCACCAGCGGGACCTCGACATTCTGGATCACGGTGAGCCACGGAAACAATGCGAAACTCTGGAACACGATGGCGATTTTCGGAATCGATTCGTTCAGCGGCCTGCCGTGCCAGAGTACTTCGCCGCCGGTTGGCGTCGTAAGACCAGTAAGGATACGGAGCAGCGTGGACTTGCCGGATCCGGAAGGGCCGAGCAGCGCGATGATCATTCCCGGCTCGATTGCCAGGTCGGTCGGAGCGATTACTTGAACCATCCCTCCGGGACGTTGGAAACTCTTTTCAATCTGGTGCGCCTGGATGATGGCTTCCGTCGGCGGGGCCTCAGTCTCAGGCTGAACCGGCGCGGGAACCGGTTCCTCAAGGGACGTATCGAGAGGCTCTCGTTCCGAAAGCTCGTCCATGAGCTCTTGCCAGGCCTCGCCAGGCAACTCGTCGAAAAAGTGCATGCGGTCGCCGGGCTTCATCCGATCGATAATGGCCTTCATCTCGCCGGCGGGTCGCGAATGCAGCAGCACGTAGGCGTGATAATACGGGAAAGCCGCAACTAGCGCGGTGGCGAAATCCACGGGCAACTTCCGGAACACCGCCTCCTGCGCCTCAAACGGCATCCGCATGAACAGGTCCGCGGCATCCGAGGGAGCCAGGCGCAGCAATTGCGTGACCGCTTGATCTGGCCGGCTGCCTGATAGGAGCTCTCGAATCTTTCCCTCTGGAACGCGCATCAAGGACTACTATAGTTGGCCGGACATTACGAACGCATGAAAGGTCCAAAGCTGCCGACGAAGAGGCTTAGCAATCGCGGGTATGAAGGAAGGCGAACACATGCTTGCCGCTGATGAACGCCAATAAACGCCCATTGAAAAGAAGCGGGTAATTTGCGTTCATCAGCGTTAATCTGCGGCCCAAGATAGTACCCTGCTAGTAACCTGTCCCGGTCATAACGTTATTGATTCTGATCCGTCTAATAATCATGAGACGGAATCAGTTCGTGCTGAGATTGACCGACGAACAACGAAACGAGTTGGGCAAGTGGGCAGCCT
>JBEKBK010000056.1:0-24449 GCA_050015435.1 Bryobacteraceae bacterium | reverse complement strand
GTGCGGCAATTTGGTCCAGATAAGACCGCGTGCGCGCGTTCTGCTGATTGCTCCATTCGTGGACATCAGGACCGGGGGTCTCCAGCCAGCGATAGTCGTCCGTGACGCTGACCCCTTGATAATTGTCGGTAACCGGCTTTTTCGGAGTCGGAGGAACGGGCAGCAATTCGTCCCCAGCTCTCAGGGGACCCAAGAAAGCGCACCAAAGCAGCCCTGTGGCGAGGATTCGGCCCGGATCAAGCATTCAGAAGTTTTCAATATACACCTAACCGCTTTTCCGGGCCGACCTAGCCGATCTTCCGATGCGGAATCCTTCCGTCCCGGCGCATCCTGGGATCAGGAGAATTCAATGAGCAGTTCACTAGTAACGCTTTCCGATGAGTTTGCAGCGGTGGTCGAGCGCGCGAGCAAATATGTCGTCAGCGTGCACGGCCATCCGAGGCTGCCGTCGAGCGGAGTCATCTGGAAGCCCGGAGTGATCGTCACGGCCGAACATTCAATACGCAGGGATGATGAAATACGCGTCACGCTTCGCGACGGTAAGCCGGCAACCGCACGTTTGGCCGGCCGGGACGCTGGAACCGATCTGGCCGTGTTGAAAATAGAAGATTCCAGCGGTCCAGCCGCCGATGTCCATCCAGGTGTGCCGAAAGCTGGCGAAATCGCGCTCGCGGTGGGCCGCACCCAGAACACCGGAGTTAGCGCCGTGATGGGGGTCATCAGCGGCGTCGGCGGACCGTGGAATACGTGGCGCGGCGGACGTTTGGATCGATTCATCCGGCTTGATTTGAGGCTGTACCCCGGTTTGTCCGGCGGCGCGATTGTAAATGCGGCAGGGGAATGCATCGGGATTGGCACGACCGGGCTCTCTCGTTCCTCGCCGCTGGCGATAGCGGCGGAGACGATTAGCCGGGTCGCGAACGAACTCATGGAGAAAGGTCACGTCGCGCGAGGGTATCTGGGAGTTGGGCTGCAGCGAATCGCCCTTCCGGAGCATCTGAAAGCCAGCCTCAATCTGGCGGACTCGCGTGGACTGATCGCGCTAAGCGTGGAGCACGAAGGCCCGGCCGGAAAGGCGGGGATGCTCATCGGCGATATTCTGGTGGCGATCGATTCCAAACCGATGCGAGACACGGACGACGTGCAGGCGGTGCTGGGGTCCGAGTTTGTCGGCAAGACCGTGACTGCATCCATCGTGCGCGGTGGGGTCCTGAAGCAAATGCCGGTTGTCGTCGGCGAAAGACCAGGCGGGAGGCCGTAATGCTTTCGACAGGATTCGGCGAGGTTGCCGAAAAGCTCAGGCGTTCGACGGTCCACATTATCCGCAGAAACAGCCACGAGCGAGGGATGGGTTCCGGAGTGATCTGGCGGGCGGATGGGCTGATCGTCACTAACGCCCATGTCGCGCGGAATGAACGTGCCATCGTTGAACTTTGGGACGGACGGCGCTTCGATGGCGAAGTTACGCTCCGGGACAAGGATCGCGATTTGGCTACTCTGCAAATCCCCACGACCGATTTACCGGCAGCGATGGCGGGCGATTCTAACGCTTTGCGTCCGGGCGAAGTCGTCCTGGCCGTGGGAAATCCGATGGGATTCATTGGCGCCTTGACCACCGGCGTAGTTCACGCACTTGGTCCCGTGCCGGCGCTGGGTCGCCGGACCTGGGTTCAGGCCACGGTTCGCCTGGCCCCGGGGAATTCCGGGGGGCCGTTGGCCGATGCCCAGGGCCGCGTGGTCGGTGTGAATACCATGCTCGCCGGCGGGGACTTAGGACTTGCCGTTCCCAGTAATGCGGTGGGACAATTTCTGCGCGACAAGGGTTCGCGTCCGCTGCTGGGCGTGGTCGTGCAGCCGGTAGTATTGGAGCGCGGGATTTTCGCGCTTCTGGTTCTTGAGGTTGCCGATGGCGGGCCGGCGGACCGGGCGTCCGTTCTTCCAGGAGATGTTCTGACGGGGGCGGGCGGCGAGTGTTTCCGTTCCGTGAACGATTTGAGAGACGCGATCGAACAATCCGGCGGCGTCCTCCGCCTGCAGTTCTTACGCGGCGATCGCCGCGCGCAACGGGAAGTCAGCGTTTCGTTGCGTGCGATCGGGGCTGCGGCCTGAATCCCAGAAGCGCAAAGGGTGCGGCGCGCACCGCCAGACGGTCAGAAACCATTTCGCGCCGCGCTCCGTTTTGCGCGTGCTCCTAAAAAGATGATTCGCGTTCTCATTGCTGCAATCGCACCGGCTGGACTCGAGTCGCTGCTGGAGCGCGCGAAAAACATCGAAGTGATCGGCAGCGGGAACGATTGGGAACAGCCAGACGTGATCATCGCGGACGAGGATGGCGCGGACGAACTCCTGGAACTTCATCCGAACGCGAACTTGGTGGTACTTACTTCCGATCCCAATCCTGCGGCAATGCACGCACTGCTTCGCTCCGGAGTGCGCGCCGTACTGCCGGACCATTCCAGCGCGGATCAGACGATCGCCGCAGTGATCGCCGCCGCAGCCGGACTGATCACCCTGCGGCCCGAAGACCTGGAGCCGGGATTTCTCCCGGACTCGCGACCATCCGACACGACAGAGCCCTTGTCCTCACGCGAAACGGAAGTTTTGGGCATGCTCGCCGAAGGCCTTTCCAACAAGCTAATCGCGCACCGGCTGGGGATCTCGGAACACACGGTCAAGTTTCACGTGGCGTCCATCATGTCGAAGCTTCGCGCGTCCAGCCGGACGGAGGCGGTGACCACGGGCATCCGCCAAGGGTTGATCATGCTCTGATAGGAAGATCGACACCGCCACCAAAGACATTACCGCCACATTGCGAACCTGGTTCGGAACATCCGCGGGTATTTCCGTCCGCGTGTTGGACGGTCTTTGTTCGTTGTTTCCTGAAGAAGAGCAGGCGGTTCGTTCTGCCGTATTAAAACGCCGGCTCGAATTCTCAACGGGCCGATGGTGCGCGCATGAAGCGTTGGCGCAGCTCGGCGCGCCGCCCGCGCCCATTCTCATGGGATCACTACGAGAGCCGGTCTGGCCGGGCGGCTTCATCGGAACGATAACGCACACGGACCATGTCTCGGCGGCGGTCGTGGTGCGAACCGGCCTATGGAAGGGAATCGGAATCGACATCCTGGATCTGACGCGCGCGGGAGACGTGTTGCAGGAAGCCTCCGGATTCATCGCGAGCGGAGAGGAAGAGGGCAGGGCCCGACGGATCGCCGGAACAGGAATCGATGCCCGCGTGCTGCTGTTCAGCGCCAAAGAATCCGTCATCAAGGCGATTTCCTCAAGCTTCCAGCGATTCGTGGATTTCACGGAGATTTCCGTGGAGTTGGAAGAGCACAATTTCAGCGCGTCATGCCCGGGATTCGCGAGGCCGGTCCACGGGTGGTGGAAAGTGGCGGAGGATCTGTTGGTGACGGGCGCAACGTTACAGATTTGAACCTGTTGGCTCTAAAGAGCTAGTAGGTTCCACCCATAATAGTCCGAGAGAATACTTGGACTCACCTTACAATTTGTTACGGCGTGATCCAAAATCTTACTAACATGTCTGATGACTAGATCCGCGCCTTTGCGGACGAATTGTTTCGGAGGAGCATTGCTTCAAACAGAGACCATACTCTCTCTGTTGTCTAGATCGATAGAGCGATCGTCCGCCGCGCCCACCCTCCTGGCGCCTGGTTGTAAGCCATTTACCTACAATGACTTGCTCCGTCAGGTGGAACAGACCGGCGACTCCCTGCGCGCGCTCGGCATAGGGCGCTCTGACGTCGTCGCCATGGTCCTTCCAAATGGGTCGCAGATGGCCACTTGCTGGTTATCCGTAGCCGCCGCCGCAGTCAGCGCACCGTTGAATCCGGCGTACTCCACCGCCGAATTCGAATTTTATCTTGCCGATCTGAAGGCGAAAGCGCTGGTCGTCGAGTCTGGAAGCGGTTCCCCATCCATCGCCGTGGCGAAATCCATGGGAATCCCGGTAATCCACCACGAAGCAGGTCGGTTTTCCCCGGAAGGCGCGTCAACTGAGCGTTCAGTAGAGCATCCGAGTTCCCCCGAGCCCAACGACGTAGCCCTGATCCTACATACCTCAGGTTCCACCTCGCGGCCCAAGATGGTCCCGTTGACTCACGCCAATCTTTGCAACTCGGCGAGAGAGATTGCCGCTTCGCTTCACCTGAGCGCGGCAGACCGATGTCTCAACATCATGCCCCTGTTTCACATCCACGGGCTGGTAGGAGCGGTTTTGTCGTCGCTCGCCGCTGGCGCAAGCGTGGTGTGCACGCCCGGTTTTCATGCATTGAACTTCTTCGATTGGTGCGAAGAATTCCAGCCGACGTGGTACACGGCCGTGCCGACGATGCACCAGTCGATTTTGGCGCAAGTGGTCCAGAAGCGGGACCAGGTTCGGCGTTCCGGACTGCGGTTTATCCGGTCTTGTTCGTCCGCCTTATCACCGAAATTAATGGACGAACTGGAACGCGTTTTCGAAGTGCCCGTGGTCGAGGCATACGGAATGACGGAAGCGTCCCACCAGATGGCGATTAACCCTCTGCCGCCCGGCGTGCGCAAACCCGGATCGGTCGGAGTAGCTACGGGATGTGAGATTGCCATTCTTGACGAAAGCGGTGATCCCCTTCCGCCAGAGACCTGCGGAGACATCGCCGTCCGGGGCCCGAGCATTACTTCCGGCTACCAGAATAATCCGGAAGCTAACGCTGGTTCCTTCACGAAATCCGGATGGTTTCGCACTGGAGACTTGGGCAGGCTCGACGCCGATGGCTACCTATTCCTCACCGGCCGTTCAAAGGAGATCATCAATCGCGGGGGCGAAAAGATCGCTCCGCGAGAAATCGATGACGTCCTGATGGATCATCCCGCCGTGGCGCAAGCGATGGCATTTGCGATTCCCGATGAGCGCTTGAACGAGGATGTGGCCGTGGCGATCGTTTTGAAAGACGGCGCGTCCCAGCCCACTGAAATTGAGCTGATGGAGTTCGCAGCGGCACGACTCGCCGATTTCAAGATTCCGCGGCGGTTCGTTTTTCTGGCCGAAATACCGAAAGGTCCGACGGGAAAACCTCAACGCATTGGCTTGGCTCAGCGGCTCGAATCCGTCATGCTGGATGCGCCTGAGCCAAAGCCGCAATTCGTTGCTCCGCGTAGTGCCGTCGAGAAGCGGCTGGCCGCGATATGGAGTGAATTTCTCGGGGTGGCGCGCATCGGAATCGAAGACAACTTTCTGGACTTGGGCGGCGATTCTATCCTCGCGGGGCAACTTGTCGTACGCATCCGGGAGGAGTTCGGAGTCCAGCTCCCGCTGTATCGTCTGTTCGCCGCGCCTTGCATCGCGCGAATGGCGGAATGGATTGACTCGGTTCCGCGCCTGGATGCGGAGGCTCTTGAACCAATTCCAGCGGCTGGCCGGAACGCGCCCATTCCACTATCCTTTACGCAGCAGCGGATGTGGTTCGTGGGCCAATTGGAGGGGAGCGCTGGCTACGCACTTCCGGTTGCGCTCCGCATCCAGGGCGCGCTCCGTAAGGACGCGCTGCAGTGGAGCCTCGACCGAATCGTCGAGCGCCACGAAGTGCTGAGGACCACACTGCCGGATGAGGATGGAGTTCCAGTCCAGGTGATCGCGCCGCCGTATTCCGTCTCCGTCCCGCAAATCAATCTCGAATCCCTGCCTGCCGGAGAGAGAGAAGCTAAGGTTCACTCTTTCGCCAGGGAAGAAGCCGTCCGGCCCTTTGATCTTTCCCGCGATTTCCCTCTACGGGTCTCGTTGATGCGGCTGCGCGAAGACGAACATGTGTTGTTGTTGACGATTCATCACGTCGCCTCCGACGGATGGTCAAAGTCCGTGCTTTTCCGCGAGCTGGAGGCGCTTTACGAGTCGGCCGTGAAGGGTTCCGATCCCGGTATTCCCGCACTGCCGATTCAGTACGCTGACTACGCTGTGTGGCGTCGCCGCCAGCTCTCGGGTCCAGCCGGCGAACGGCTTATTTCGTACTGGAAGGAACGGCTGGCCGGCGCCCCCGCCTTACTCAGCCTGCCGCTCGATCACCCGCGTCCAGCCCGGCAGACGCCGCGTGGCGGCGTCGTATCGAGGCTCCTCCCCAAGCAGGTCGCGGAAGGTCTTCGGGCGCTGAGCAGGCACGAGTCCGTCACTCTGTTCATGACCTTGCTCGCGGGCTTTCAGGCGTTGCTCGCGCGATATTCGGGGCAGACCGACATTTGCGTCGGCACGCCGACCGCGCACCGGGACCGCAAGGAAACCGAGCATCTCATCGGCGCGTTCTTGAATACCTTGGTCATGCGCACGGACCTGTCCGGCGATCCCTCTTTTCGCGATTTGCTGGCGCGCGTTCGAGAAACCGCGGTGGGCGCCCAGGATCATCAGGACCTTCCGCTGGAGCGCCTGATCGAAGTTCTGCAGCCCGAGCGCGGCATGAATTACTCGCCGCTGTTCCAGGTGATGTTCCAACTGCGGAATCACCCGGAGATCGTTACGCGGCTCGACGGGCTCACCGTCTCGCCCCTGGAATTCGACCCCGGCACTGCTCTTTTGGATTTGACGCTGGACGTCACCGAGAACGTTCACGGATTGGCGTGCGTCTTGAATTACAACAGCACGCTGTTTGAGGCCGCCACAGCCGCACGCATGCTCGGCCATTATCAGACCTTGTTCGAAGCGGCCGTGGCCGACCCAGATCAAACGCTCTCGCGCCTGCCGTTGCTGACGGAAGCCGAGCGCCGGCAAATTCTCGTGGATTGGAATCCGGCTCCGACGGATTATCCGGCTATATGTGTCCATCAGTGCTTCGAGGCGCAGGCCGCAAAGACGCCGGAAGCCGTCGCCGCAGTTTATGACAATTTGCGATGGACGTATTCGGAGTTGAACCAGAACGCTGACCGGATTGCGCGCCGCCTGCGAAGCTTGGGCGTGAATCGCGGCATGCTGGTGGCGCTGTGCCTGGACCGGTCTCTCGAAATGCTGGCCGGACTGCTAGCGATTTGGAAAGCCGGTGCGGCGTATGTCCCCCTCGATCCTTCTTATCCGAAAGAGCGCCTCTCTTTCATTCTTCGGGATGCCGGTGCGTCGGTTTCATTGACCGAGCGACGCCTGAGAAGCGTGTTTTCGGACGTGAACGTCCCGACTGTCTTGGTCGATGAGCGCCAGGATGATCCCGGCGATCTTCCTCTCGCGAAGTGTTGCCCTGAGGATTTGGCCTATGTTCTGTATACTTCGGGCTCAACCGGCGAACCCAAGGGAGTTGCCATCCGGCATCGTTCCCTAGCCAATCTTCTGCACTCGATGGCTTCCCATCTTGAGGCGGGGCCTGACGACACGTTTCTGGCTGCGACCACCATCTCCTTTGACATCGCTGCCCTCGAACTCTTTCTGCCTTTGGTGACAGGAGGCCGTATGGTGATGGTGAGCCGCGATGTAGCCATGGACGGGCGTCGATTCGCGGAGGTCATTGCCACTTCCCGCGCGACCATCGTTCAGGCGACCCCCGCGGCTTGGCAGCTGCTGCTGGACGCAGGCTGGCGTGCCGCGAAGCCACTGAAAATCGTGTCCGGCGGCGAGGCGCTATCCCGTTCGCTGGCTAATTGGTTGCTGCAGCAGGGTCATGTATGGAACGGTTATGGTCCGACCGAGACCACCGTTTATTCGACATTCGCGAAATTGGCGCCGGCCTCGGATGCGCCTCCCATTGGCCGCCCGCTCGCGAATACGCGTGTCTATGTTCTCGATGGAGAGCGAAATCCGGCGCCGATGGGCGTTCCAGGCGAGTTATATATCGGCGGCGATGGAGTCGCCCAAGGCTATTGGAACCGCCCAACTTTAACTGAGGCGAAGTTTGTCCCCGATCCGTTTACCAACGACCAGAAGTCGCGCTTGTATCGCACCGGCGACATGGTCCGCTACTGGCCCGACGGTAATCTCGAATTTCTCGGCCGAATCGACAACCAGGTCAAGATCCGTGGATTCCGCATTGAGCTGGGGGAAATCGAAGCGGCGCTCTGCGAACATCGCGGAGTGCGGGTGGCCGCCGTAAAACTGGTTGAGTCCTCTGGCGACAAACGCCTGGTTGCCTTTGTCGTGCCCGCGGGAAAGCGTCTTGAGGAAGGCGATCTGCGCGAACATTTGGCGCGAAAGCTTCCGGCCTATATGTTGCCGTCGGCTTTCGTCTCTCTTGCCGATCTTCCTCTCACGCCGAACGGCAAAGTGGATCGTAAGGGGCTGGTTCTACCGGCTCTTCGAGAGACCCCGCGACGCAGCCGGCGCTCCAATTCACGTCGCGCGGATCCGCGCGGCGTGGTGGAGACATTGCTCACGCAAATTTGGGAAGACGTCCTCGATCGCCGGCCAATCGGCATTGATGAGGACTTTTTCGCTCTCGGTGGCCACTCACTGCTCGGGATGCGCGTGGCGGCGCGAATCCAGAAAACATTTGGCAAAACGCTGACTCTGGCGAGCTTCTTCGAGGCTCCGACGGTCGCGCGCATGGCTGCGCTGTTGAGGTCCGATGCAAATCCTCTAGTGGCCTCGCAGGTGATCGGAATCCGATCCTCCGGTGGGGGAACGCCAGTATTCATAGTCTCTCCTCAGCCGCTGATTCGCGCTCTTACTCTCCGGCTGCCAGGTGATCAGCCTTTGTTTGGAATTTCGGATGTCGATCCTTCCACGCTTCCTTTGCCGGTCCGTTTGGAGGATATTGCCGCCAGGCAGATCCAGGCGATGCGCGAGTTTCAGTCCGAAGGTCCGTACATTCTCGCGGGTTGGTGCGCCGATGGAGTGATCGCGTACGAGATGGCCCAGCAGCTACGCTCGCAAGGGGAAGAGGTTCCGCTCTTGGTGCTGTTCGACTCTTTCAACCCTGCCCGCCGTCAGGGAGAAAGCCGGTGGGCAAGTTGGAGTGATCGCCTGGGCTTCCACCTCGCGAATCTCGCGGAGTTGGAGCCGAAAGAGGCTGTCACTTACGGCCTGACGCGCTTCGCGACCATCAGACATAAGCTGGAGCTGCGTGCGGCACGCACTCTTTACCGGCTTCAATTGCGCCCGAACCGCCGGATGGATGCGGGGGTGCGCGCCGCAGAAATTATCAACCGCGGCGCGGTAAGCCGGTATGTTCCAGAGCCCTACGAAGGGGCTGCACTGCTGTTCCGGGCGCGGAAAAGGCCACCGGGAAATTATTTTGACGCGGCATTCGGGTGGACGAAGCTTGTTACGAATCTGAACGTGGTCGACGTGCCCGGCAATCATCGGGATATGTTTGTCGAACCCAACGTCGAAGTCATGGCGCAGGCCCTGAAGTCCACGCTGCTCGACACTGGGCGAACTTCTGAATCCCCGGTCAGAAGCGGTCGCAGAACGGATCGAGTTCGATCCGTTCCGCAGATGCCGGTAGCAATCACTGATCCCGCTGATTGAAAGCCGCAAGTTTTTCTGACTTCGGGAAATTTCTCCCATGTTGCCGCCTCAAGACAGAGCCAGATGAATACCTTAGCCCTGGCGACTGAATTGCACTGAGTCCTTATTATTTCAGCAGCCGAGAGGAATACTATACGTGTGGAATAGAGAACAAAACACTCCGTCGCCCGCTGTTCAGCCGGCGGTAGAACCGGAACCGCGTCACCATGCCCCCGTCCCTGAGAGGCCTTCCAACCAGGCGACCACCATCGGCGAGTCGATGCGGATCAAGGGCAGCGTTTTCAGCCGCGAAGCCTTGAATCTGAATGGCGAGTTGGAGGGCAGCCTGGAACTGCAGAATAGTTTGACCATCGGCCCCAACGGGAAGGTCACAGCCGACATCAAGGCGACGGAAATCATCGTCTCCGGCAATGTGAAGGGCAACATGGAAGCGATAGAACGTATCGTCCTCCGCAAAGGCGCGCACCTGGTGGGCGACGTGAAAACAGCGGGAATCGTGATCGAAGATGGAGCCTTTTTTAAAGGCGGGATCGACATCGCTCAGCCGAAGGCCGCCGCTGCGGCCGCCGGTGCCGGCTCATCCAAGTAGTCAGCTTGCCGTGCATGAACGTGTATAAACATAAATAAAAACGCCTTTTCCTATTCACGTTCATCCACGTTCATGCACGGCCGGTGTTCCGGCTGCCGTATACTCTTCGATAGCGTGGCAACCTTCCAGTGCGCGAGCGATCAGACGCTACTCGTCTACTTTGAATCGCAACCCTCGCTACACGCGCACCATCAAGTCGTCAAGCTCACCCGGCTGCTCCAAGCGGAACCGATCCCCGGGATTCGCAATCTTCATCCCGCCTATGGGTCAGTGCTCGTCAAATTCAATCCGCTCGAGCGCACGCATCACGAATTAGAGGCGATTCTCGCGTCCTATCTCGATCGAATCGAGAACCTCCCGCTGCCGGAGCCGCGCCACGTCGAGATTCCGATCTGCTATGGCGGCGATTTTGGTCCTGACCTCGAGGACGTTGCGCACCTGCACAATCTGACTCCGGCTCAAGTCGTCGAACTGCACTCCTCGGCCACCTACTTCGTTTCTTTCCTTGGATTCGTGCCTGGATTCGCGTATTTGAGCGGCCTGCCGGAAGTCCTGGCCACGCCTCGACTCGATAGGCCGCGGCGAAAAGTGCCTGCGGGCACTCTCGGAATGGGGGGCACACACACCGGAATTTATCCGTTTTCCACCCCGGGCGGCTGGAGGTTGATTGGACGCACTCCTGTACAAATGTTCCAGCCTGATCGAGCGGACATGAGCAGGCTGTCGATTGGCGACCGCGTGCACTTTACACCGATTTCCGAGGAGCAGTTCAGCGCCCGGGGCTGGGATCAATGAGTCCATGGGAGTGATTCAGGTGCAGGCGCCGGGCCTGTTTACTACTGTGCAAGACCTCGGATGCGAAGGCTTTGGTCCCCTGGGCGTCTCTCCCGGCGGAGCGGCCGACCCGGTTGCGCTGCGGATCGGCAACTGGCTGGTCGGGAACTCCGAAGGCGCGGCGGGTCTCGAGATGACCCTTCTTGGCGCGACGTTCTACTTTCCGGAGGGCGCCATCGCCGCTCTGACCGGCTCGGATTTCGATGCGGCATTAGATGGCGCGAGCATTGAGACGTGGGCTTCCTTCACCATCAGCCCCGGCCAGACGCTGCGCCTCGGACCCACCCGGTCCGGCGCACGCTGCTATCTTTGCGTTCATGGCGGAATCGCGGTGAAACCGTTTCTCGGCAGCGCGTCCACGCATGTGTTGAGCGGGCTCGGCGGCCTCGACGGCAGAGCTTTGCGTAAAGGCGATGTCTTGCATATCGGCCCTGCGGTGAGGACGCCTCGAAACAAACGACTCCCGGCCAGCTTGCTGAACCGCCTGGCGCCGCGCAAGACTATTCGTGTGACCGCCGGACCGCAGGCCGATTGGTTCCCCGATTCGGCCTGGGATCTGTTTCGCACCGGCCCCTATCGAGTCACTGAGGAAGCGAATCGCATGGGACTCCGTTTGGAAGGATCACCGATTCTCGCGTTCCCGGCGCGGGAAATGATCACTGAGGGTGTTTCTCTCGGGGCCATCCAGGTTCCGAAGGGAGGCCAGCCCATTATTCTCTTCGTGGAACAGCAGACCACCGGCGGCTATCCTAAGGTCGCCAACGTGATCGCGGCGGACTTGTCGAGCGTCGGTCAACTTCGCCCGCGCGACGAAATTCGATTTGAGCTGGTCAGCTTCGAAACCGCGCGATCATTGCTAATGGAACAGGAGAAACTGCTTGCCTCGCTCGATTGATTTGAATTGCGACATGGGAGAAATACCGGAGGCGATCGCCGACGGCACCCAGGAATCACTCATGCCGAATCTCACTTCGGTGAACATCGCTTGCGGAGGGCACGCCGGCGATGACCAGACGATGAAGATCACGATCGAACAGGCGATCCGCTGGAAGCTTGGTGTGGGCGCGCACCCGGGCTATGCCGATCCGGCGAATTTCGGCCGGAAGGAACTGGACCTGCCGCCCGAAGCCATCGCCGATTCGGTATACGAACAGGTAACACGATTCGCCGAGGTCGCGGCAAGTTGTGGCGTCCCGGTAATGCACGTCAAGGCGCACGGAGCGCTCTACAATCAAGCGGTGCGGGATCGCACGATTGCCGAGGCAATCGCGAATGGTGTCGCACGATGGAGCCGGGATGTAGTTCTCATGGGTCTTGCTGGATCGCCCATGCTTGACGTGTTCCGGAACGCCGGATTCGCCGTCGCTGCCGAGGCCTTCGCGGACCGGCGATACGAGGCGGACGGAACGCTTCGCTCCCGCAAGTTTGACGACGCACTGATTCGCGATCCAGCCGAGGCCGCCCAACACGCGCTTCGAATCGTCGAGCAGGGAACGGCGCAGACTATCTGCATTCATGGCGACACGCCTGGCGCTCCTCAAATTGCCGCGGCGGTCGCGAAGCTTCTGCGCGAGGAGGGCGTGGAGCTCCGGGCTCTAGGAGATTTTCTACGGACAGCAAGCTGATTCCGTTCCTTCAGCGCAGCGAGCAGCTCGATGCGGAATTCATTGTTTATGACGACGGGTATCGCGGTCACACCTACCGTTACAAAGAAATCGCGCGTATAGCGCACGCGTTGCAGGCGCGCTTCCGTGCCGCGGCAGTGTTGAAAGGCGATGTGGTGATGCTCTGGTCGGAGAGCCGGCCAGGGTGGGTCGCCGCACTCTGGGCATGCCTGCTGGAAGGGATTGTCGTGGTGCCGGTCGATCCACAATTCTCGATCGGTCTGTTCGAAAAGATCCGGCAGAAGGCGCAGCCCAAGCTCGTGCTGGCTGGAGAGCGTGTGGCGCCGATCATCGAAAGCGCGACTGCAATCTGGCGCATGGCGGAGATCGAGCAGGCCAGGGGCGATCCACCCGCCACGGCGGTCGCGGTCTCGGACGATGACGTTGCCGAGATTGTTTTCACCTCCGGCACGACCTCGGAGCCCAAGGGCGTCGTAATCACACATCGCAACCTGGTCGCGAATCTCGATCCAGTGGCGCGCGAGATGGAAAAATATCGGAAGTACGCCGGACCCTTCCTGCCGCTCCGTATTCTGAATCTTCTGCCGCTGAGTCATCTGTTCGGACAATCGCTCGCTTTGTTCATCCCGCCCCTGGTACCCACCTCCGTCGTCTTCATGTCCGGAAACAACGCTCAGGAGATTGCGCGGCAGATCCATGAGCGGCGGATTTCTGCGCTGGTGGCCGTACCCAAGATTCTCGAAGTTCTGCGGGATTTGGCGGTACATCGTTTTCCAGAGACTAACGATCCTACCCGTGCTCGCGGTCCCTGGCCGCTCCGCTGGTGGCGATTCAGGCGCGTGCACCGCCTCTTCGGCTGGAAATTCTGGTGCTTTATTTCCGGAGGCGCGCCTCTCGCGCCCGATGTCGAACAGTTCTGGTCCCGCCTTGGATATCTGGTCGTACAAGGTTACGGGTTGACGGAGACGGCGCCCATCGTGACTTTGAGTCATCCCTTCCACAACCGCCAAGGCACCGTCGGGAAACCGCTCGCGGGAGTTGAAGTGAAGATCGCGGAGGATGGTGAAGTTCTGGTGCGCGGCGAAAATGTGACGCAGGGTTACTTCGAAAGTCCTGGCCAGACGTCGACTGTGTTTGAGGACGGATGGTTTCACACCGGCGATATCGGCGCGCTCGATCAGGACGGCCATCTCGTCATCCGGGGCCGGAAAAAGGAGATGATCGTCACGCCCGAGGGGCTGAAAGTCTTTCCCGAGGACGTCGAGAAGGTGCTGAATCAGATCGAGGGAGTTCGCGACTCGGCTGTGATTGGAAAGGACCGGGTTCACGCCGTCCTGGTCCCCGAGCCTGATGCAAATGCCGATGACATCGTGCGCCAGGCAAACCAGCGGCTCGAAGACCATCAGAAGATTCGTTCCTTCTCAGTGTGGACCGACGAAGAGTTGCCGCGCACCCACACCACGCGCAAACTTCGCCGCGCGGAAATCGCTGAGGTGGTATTAAAGGGCCGACGCGAGCCGGAGTCGAAACCCGAAAATGAGCTGGTCGGCCTGATTCAGAAGTATGCGCCGGGCCGTACCATCAGCTCCGAAACGACCCTCGACGAGCTGGGGCTAAGTTCCTTGGACCGCGTGCAACTCATGATGGATCTGGAGCAAAAGCTCGAAACGGAAGTGGACGAGCGAGCCTTCTCTTCCGTGAAAACGATTGCGGAGCTCGCTCGGCCGTCACCACAGACTGAGCCGATTGTTTTTCCCACGTATAATCGCACCCGCCTGGCGAGGGTGATCCGCCGGATCTCGCTACCGGCTTTCCTTCTTCCGCTGACCCGGATCTTCGCGCACATTCGCGTGTCGGGCCGCGAACATCTCGCGTCGCTCAAAGGCCCGGTGATTTTCGCGGCCAATCACCAGAGTCACCTCGATGTTCCCGTCATCCTGGCCAGCTTGCCCTCGCGGTGGCGTTACCGTGTGGCGCCGGCGATGTCCAAGGAATTTTTCGACGCTCATTTTTTCCCGGAGCGGCATCGCTTGGGCGAGCGCTGGTTGAACAGCACCTACTACCGGCTCTCAACTCTATTCTTCAACGCCTTCCCCATTCCGCAAAGAGAGGCCGGCGTCGCTCAAACCGTCCGGTACATGGGCGAACTGGCGGAAGAGGGTTGGTCGGTTCTGATCTTTCCGGAGGGCGATCGTACAGAGGCTGGGGAAATCCACCGTTTTCAGCCGGGAGTAGGTATGATCGCGTCACGCCTCGAGTTGCCGGTCGTGCCGATCCGAATCAAGGGTCTCGAACGGGTGCTGCACCGAAGCGCGAAGTTCCCTCGGCCAGGCCGTGTCATGGTGGCCATCGGAGAGCCGATTTCGTTGCAGGGAGAATCCTACGCGTCGCTCGCTCAGCAGGTGGAGGAAGCGGTCAAGGCTCTTTAAACACGTCTTAGCCGTGCATGAACGTGAATGAACGCCAATAACAACACACACCTGAATCCTACGATTACCTCGTTCGCGCGCCAGATGGCAATCCGTTTCGCGGAAACCAGCAGGCCGTTGCCGAGGGTCAGGAAATCTATAATCGCTCCTGCACCGCGTGCCACGGGTTTGAGGGCGCCGCGGGCGAGCGCGGTCCCGCTCTGGCAGCCAGTGCGCGGCGTTACCTCCGAACCACGGACCGCGAACTATTCGATGCGATCGAAAAGGGAATTCCCGGAACCATGATGCCGGCTTCCGGCCTTTCCGAAATGGATGCGCGGAGGGTCACGGCGTACCTGCGCAGTCCACGCAGCACCGCGATTGATTCTCCGGTGAAGGGCGATGCTGCGCATGGCGAGGAAATTTTCTGGGGCAAGGGTGGTTGTGGCAACTGCCATATGCTCCGTGGCAAAGGCGGGTTGATGGGGCCAGACCTGTCGAATGTGGCGGGCCAGCGGAAACTCGCCTCGATTCGGGACGCTCTCACGAAACCGGACCACCGTGTCACTACCGATGGCGGTCGCCACGAAACCAGTCTTGCGCCCGCGGCTGGCTATCAGCCGGTACGCATCGTGACCCGTGATGGGCAAACGATAGCGGGTGTGCTGCGAAACGAGGACAACTTTTCTCTGCAAGTGCTGGGCTCCGACAACGCACTCCATATGTTCAACCGCGATGAGTTGCGCGACGTTGTGTACGAGCAGAAAAGTTTGATGCCGACCGACTACGATAAACGCCTGACCCCGGTTGAATTCCAGGATCTACTTGCGTTCTTGAGTCGTAAGGCTCAAGCCCGCCGACGGCGGCGCGCACGACTGCGAATCAATAAAGTGCTCCGGCGTCATCTCACCGCGTTTTTACTGATATCACTGCCGCCGATCGCGGTGGCGCAAGGTCGTCCAGAGGTTTGGATATTCGATCGTCTGGACAAAATCGGGGGCCTTTCCGCCACTGTTCTCGGCCATCCGCGTGTCATCCGGACGCCACTGGGCAAGGCGGTCCAGTTCAACGGCGTCGATGATGGGATCTTTATTCCGGAGCATCCGCTCGCCGGAGCAGAGACCTTCACCTTCGAAGCCATTTTCCGGCCGGAACGCGGAGGAGCGCCTGAGCAGCGCTGGTTTCACTTGGCCGAACAGGATCCTGCTACCGGTGTGGACACCGACACGCGTTTCCTCTTCGAAATCCGAGTCATTGGCGACCAATGGTGCCTCGACGCTTTCGTTCACACCCCGGCAGCCGACCAGGCACTGCTATTTCGCGACCTCCTGCATCCTCTCGATGTCTGGCATCAGGTCGCGATGGTTTACGACGGGAAGGAATTCAGGAGTTACGTCAACGGAGTGCTGCAGGGGAAGGCCGCCATTCACTTCGAGCCACAAGGACGGGGACATTCCTCCGTGGGCGTTCGCATCAACAAGTCTTTCTACTTCAAAGGGTCCGTTCGGGAGGCGCGTTTTACCCGGCGCGCTCTCACGCCTGACCAGTTCTTGACGGTGCCGGCGCCGCGCTAGCTGTGCTGAATGGACCCGATGGTATACTGACGGAGGTTTTGTAACGCGTCGGCCTCGTTTACGGTCCGCCAGCAGTGAAGCCCACCAAAAAGAGTGGCATCGAGCCTCAGAAACACGGCCCCCGTTCGCCCCAAGCCTCTGGGCGCGACCCAAGTCGTTTCAAGAAGCTACTGATTGCAGTTCTTGCCCTGTGCGCAATCACGCTACTAGCTTTTTCAAATTCATTCCAAGCCGGGTTCACCCTCGACAGCAAGGGCATTCTCCTCGACGATCCACGTGTCCGTGAAGCAACCCCCCAGAATATTGACCTGATTTTCCAGCACACGTACTGGTGGCCGACGGGCGAGTCCGGATTGTATCGTCCGCTGACCACTCTCACTTACCTTTTCAACTACGCGGTCCTGGGGAACGCGAATCACTCGGCCGTTTATCACTGGATCAATCTCATTCTGCACATTTGCAACGTGCTCCTGGTGTTTGCTCTGGCGCTACGCCTGGTCCGGGGCTTCTGGCCCTCCGTCTTCATCGCCGCCCTGTGGGCTGTGCATCCCGTGCTGACCGAGTCCGTAACCAATATCGTTGGACGAGCCGACCTCCTTGCAGGCTTCGCGCTGTTGAGCGGATTCATGCTGTACCTCAAGAGCACTGAGGCCACGGGCTCGGTCCGCCTGATTTGCCTCGCTGGATTGGCTGCCGTTACCGCCGTCGGAATCTTTTCAAAAGAAAGCGCCGTCGCGATTGTCGGTGTGGTTGCTTGTTATGAACTCATTTGGTGGAGGGAGCGAAAACACGATCGAGGCCTCCTGTTCGGTTGGATTGCCATACTCGTCCCGATCGTCGCGATGCTGTACCAGCGATCCGTGGTCCTGGCTGCGTCGCCGCCCGCCGAATTCCCGTTTACAGACAACCCACTCGTTGGAGCGGATTTCTGGACAGCACGATTGACTGCGCTTGCCACGATCCCCCGTTATTTGTGGCTGACTCTCTGGCCCGCGAAGCTGTCGAGCGATTATTCGTACGCGGCAATCCCGCTTGCTCATGGCAGCGTGCAGGATGGGATCGCCTGGGCGATCGTCGCGGTTGTCATCGCCGTTGTGGTTGCTCTTTATCGCTGGAATCGCGTGGCATTTTTTATGGCCTGTTTCGCCGCGGTGACGTTCGCACCCACATCGAACCTCCTTTTTCCGATCGGCGCCACTATGGCCGAGCGCTTCCTCTATCTGCCGTCGATCGGAGTGCTTGCGTGCTTGGTCATGTTGCTTTACGCTTCGACGGAACGATTAACCATCACTTCAGCCATGCCCGCACTTGTGCCGGTCGCGTTATGCGTCATCGTTTGTGGATTTGCCGTTCGAACCTGGGTTCGTAATCAAGATTGGCGAGACGACCTCGCCATGGCGACGGCGACGATTCGAAGCACCCCGAACAGCGCCAAAGCTCATAAACTGATGGCGCATTCTCTCTTCGACTCCGACGCAAGCCATTCGAATATCGACCAGGTGATCGCCGAGGCAGAAAAGGCTCTTGCGATTCTCGATCCGCTCCCTGATTCACGCAACACGCCCGATGCGTATCTGTGGGCTGGCTTTTACTACGTTACCAAGAACGAACTCCAGGCCCAGAATCATGATAAGGAAGGCTACCAGAGAGCTCGTCAGATTCTCGAGCGATGCCTTGCGATCGGCCAAGCTGGCCAGACAGCCTACAACCGGCGCCTTGAAGCACAGGGGGCTGGGATACCTTCCGCTTCTCCGATTCTTGCGGAAGCGCACCGGCTGCTCTCCGCCACATACCTTCGACTGGGCGATACGGATAAAGCTTCCCAGGCAGCTGGTAATGCTCTTTCTGGCGACGTTCTGAATCCTGAAGGTTACCGGCGGATGGCGGACGTTCTGCTGGCGAATCACCGCGCGGAAGAGGCCGCAGTCGTGCTGATGCGGGGAATGTTCATCACCTCCGATCTGGGGCTAAGGCAGGATCTTATGAATGTTTATCGAAGCGGGATTGATTCCCAAAAATGCGCGATCGTCGCAGGCCCCAATGGGCCGGCGATCAATCCAGCGTGCGAACTCGTTCACGAGCACATCTGTGCGGCCGCGGCCGATACCATTCGCGCTCGCCTGGCGGTGGGGCCCCGTGACGTGGCGCGGACTCAAAAGAAGACCTTCTTGCGGGACTATGGTTGTCCCGCAGGCCCGCTGGACAGCGTTCTACCGGATTGACTCCGGATTTTGCCAAGCGCGCGCACAACTCCTTCCCAGGAGGAGCAATGCCGCACGACACCGTTGAGGTCTGAGTGACCCGACGCGATTCAGAAGAGATAGCCCCGGGCCACCCAGTAATGCCAGTCGCCGATCGCTTCGGCGGTGGATTCGTCCGGTTCGACGGCCATCAGTTGCGAAAGAGGGACCGCTATGTTTCGGCTCTGCCATCGGATCAGCACCAGCATCTCGCTGGAGCAGACATCCTCCGGGGCAAGGCGGAGGACTTCGACGGCCTCTCCCTTTTTGAGTGGCGAAACCACCTTCGCAGCTATGCATTTTGCCGGGAACGGAAAGCGGATTTTACCTTCCAGATAGTAATACCAGCTCATGGCCTGCTCTTCCGGTCCGTAAGCATCCACGATCGCTTCGTTGTGGATTCGATCTTCCCGGGATCGGGTCTTTCGCGCGTCTCTTCATTGCTGCATCGTTAAGAATGCGTTGCGCCGATGTGCGGCCGCCCTTCGGATTGGCTGACCCGGCGCGGGAACCTCAGCTTATTTTTGGTAAGCCAATGCATTGAAGAACAGCTTGAAGTTTTGATAGCTCTGGCTGCGGTATTGCGGTCGCATCCCAAACATCACAATATGCCCCGCGCCGATCGGCACGTCGAGCAGCGCGGCTTTTCCGGCAAGGTACTTCTCGCCCATCAGCCAACCGGATGCCAGCACACCCTTTTCCGGATAGCGTGCGACCACGTATTCCGCAGGTGCATCCCAAGCCGGGCTCTGTTCACTCCACACAGTGATCTCACCCGGGATGCCATAGGCGAGCGGACTCCGGGTGTCCAACTTAACATTCAACAGCGATCCTGGAGAATAGAAATCCTTGGTCGCGACGCCGCGCAGGTTGTCCCGAGCCTTTACGCCCAGATCCTGCGTCGCGATATCGGAAGCGTGGTTGAGCAGAACCAGCGTGCCGCCCTGCTCGGCGAAATCCTTGAGTGCCGCTACACCCGTCGTTCCAATTCCGCCCGTGTACTCAGGGGGCATTTCGCCGGCTTTATGTCCGGCTAGAATCGCTTGGCGGGCGGCGTCTGGAATGATGATCGAATCGAACCGTTGCTTCAGGTTGCCCGCCTGAATGTCGGCGTTGGAAATGTTGGTATAGGGGAATTTGAAATCGTCAAAGATCCAACGCGTCCAACCCTCGTCCATGTTGGCGACATAGCTCTTATAAAGCCCAACCCGCAGGGGTGCAATCTCCTTGCGGCCGCTACCGGCCGAGGTATAAAAGTCGCCCGTCGAGGTATCGCGGTACATCGGCTTGCCCGAAGCCCAGACCCGGGCCACTTCCTTCCACGAGTAAACGTCCGTCGCGGCGAGCGCCCCAGCGGGCGTATTGTGATCAAGCTGGAAGCTATATTGCGTGGCTCTCGTCAGGTTGGCGTTGAATTTGTCCTTGACGGCGCTCGCGTCTACACCCATGAGGAGGGGCAGGGTTTGAGCCGTGACGTCGTAGGGACGCTTAGGAGGGCCGCCCGGATACTCCAGCAGATTCGGATAATTCTGCGTTTCCAGCAACGTCTTCGCATAGCCCGAATACGGCTGATGCATGCTGATGACGTAGCTTCCCGCTGGATACTGTTTGCCGTCCGCGGTGAAGTTTCCCGAGGCGCGTTCGATTTCGACGTCGCCGAACGCGAGCGTCTCTAGCATCTTCTTCGCGGCACTGGGATCATTCTGGGTCGCGGGAATGACGAATGCGTACGGCGCGCTCCGTTCCACATTGTGCTTGTTAATTTCGTAGAAATAGCGCAACATGTCGGTGCGGCGGATCGCCGCCTGGTAGAGCGCGGACTCCCAAGCAACCTCCTGATAATCGATGATGTCGCGCAGATGCCAGGTCCCTCCCATCCATGGGTCCAGATAATTCCAGCTTCGCTCGCGAGGATTGTAACCGGGCGCGCGATCCTGAATCTGGTCTGGCGTTATCGTCAGCGGAGTCGCGAGTTTGGCGCTGGCCGATTCGCTTAAGATTCGCGCACCGCCGTGATAAGCCTGGTACTGGCGCCCTGGCGACCAGAAATCGTACAGCGCGTTGATCGCGATACCGGTCTTGCCCGCTGCCGCCAGATCGGTCGCCATCCCGGCTCCGATCATGTTGCAGATGCTTGCGAGAATAGGGTCGATATTCGGATCGACCGGATCCATCCATGGTGGAACGAAAATACGTGAAGCGTATTGGCCCTGCTGGTGCACGTCGTACACGATTTGCGGATGCCATAGGTTTTCGAGTCCGGCCGTGGCCCGCGTCTCCGGGAGCGAGAAGATGTACCAATCGCGATTGTTGTCGTGGCCCGCGTAGTGGCTGTAAACGATGGGAGGCGAAGTGCCGTCAAACGGGGTGCCGCGCGTTTTTCGATACCACTGCGTCACGATGTCCACGCCATCCGGATTTTGCGATGGTTCGAGCAAAATGATGTCATTGTCCAGGATGGCCTTGAACTTCGGGTTGTTTTCCTCCGTCAACAGACGATACGCGAACTCGACCGCGGTGTGCGTTGAGGCCACTTCGGTAGCGTGAATCGAGCACGTGATCATCACGATCGTTTTGCCGTCGGCTTCCAGGCGCGCGGCCTCAGCGGGTGTGGTCTTGCGAGGATCCGAGAGGCGCATTTGGATTTCGCGGTAGTGATCGAGATTTCTGATGTTCGCAGCCGAGGAAATGGCCACGGCGATCATGGGACGATTCTCCGAAGTCTTGCCGATCTCCATAAACTTGGTTCGATCGCTAAAACTCGGCAGCGCCTTGAAATAGCTGACGACCTTGTCCCAATCGAGCAGTTCGTTGTCGATGCCGATCTTGTGTCCAAAATGGCTTTCGGGGGTGGGAACCGCGGCTCCAGCGCGTGCCAGCAGTAACAGGCATAGGGGAAGCATTCGGGGAATCCGAGATTTCCCGAATCCAACAAACTCCTGAAATGTCACGATGTCACCTCCGTTCCTTGCGACCTCGAGTTCTCTTGCGTTCACCAACGAGGATAGCGCTTCGAAGGTCCAAAAGAGATCTGTCCTTTTTTTGCCTGCGGACGTGTTGCAAAAATTACATGCTCCACTCCAAAACCATAGCGTTGGCCTGCACTTCCGATTTGGCGCGTCAGTTGCCTGGAACCGGCAGAGGTAGGGCTCATGAAAAGACGAATCCTAATTGCACTGCTGAGCGTGTCAGCTAGCTTGGTTGCAAGCGAGGCCTTCCCCGACGCTCGGCTTCGGCACGCAACTATTGCATTCGAGGAAATCATGAAGAGTCCTGACAGGGGAATTCCGCACGACTTGCTCGAAAAATCACAGTGCGTGGTGATTGTTCCGGATCTGCTGAAGGGCGCATTCCTGGTCGGCGGACAATACGGACGTGGTTTCGCGTCTTGCCGCCATAGCACCGGGTGGAGCTCGCCGGCCGCGATCAGAATCGAAGGAGGAAGCTTCGGGTTCCAACTCGGTGGTTCTTCCACGGACTTGATCATGCTGGGGATGAACCGAGGAGGAATGGATCACCTCTTGGGCGATAAATTCACGCTAGGCGGTGACGCCGCCGCGGCTGCTGGTCCGGTGGGACGCGAGACGAGTGCTCTTACCGATGCGGAAATGCGTGCCGAGATCCTCACGTGGTCGCGATCGAGAGGTTTGTTCGCAGGCATTTCGTTAGAAGGTTCGACGCTCCGGCCGGACCGGAGTGAAGATCGGAAACTTTACGGCCGGGACATTTCCAATCGCGAGATCCTGGAACGAGGTGTTCTGCCTCCGCCCGGTGCGCGCGGATTTATAGCGGCTCTCGACCGCTATTCCGGCATCGCCCCGCGTCGCCCGGAAACCGCAACCGCGGAGCTGAGCGCACCCGGCGGGCGATTAAGGTTAGGTGAAGAACGCATCCATTTCGCTACTGCTCAATCGACTATTCCGAGCGAAGCCGAACCTGTTTTGTCTGACCTCGCGCAGGCTCTGAAGGATCACCCGGAATGGAGGGTACGAATAGAGGGATACACCGACAACGTCGGCAACAAGGCAGTCAACCTTAGGCTCTCCCGCGAGCGGGCGGAGAGCGTGAGGAGGTGGTTGATGGACCGCGGAATCTCTAGCGATCGCCTCAGTGCAAGAGGATACGGAGAGTCTGCGCCGGTCGGCGACAACTCGACGCCAGACGGCCGTGCTCGCAATCGCAGAGTCGAGATAGTCCGGATCGATGCGAAGCCCCCGACGGACTAGAGAGACGGCTGGCGAGTGGCATCGAGAGATGCCCCGCGCCCAGAACATCGACCACGCGCCCTCGGTGCGGGGCGAACTTCGGATAACCTCATATCGGGCCTCCTTTTTCAGGTAAGATTTGCTCGTGAGCGCCGACATCACGAGAATCAAATGCTCAGTTGTGGCATTTTTGATGAATAAAGGAGATTCGCATGAGTGAGAGTCTAAAGCAGACAGAAGACCAGACGGTTACGGACCGGCGGAGTTTCCTTACGGTCGCCGCACTTTCGGCCGGGGTCGCCGGCCTCGCGATGGCGCAGCAGACCGCGGAACCGCAAGCGCCCACGGGGCTGGGTCCGCGCGCCATGGTGGACAACCGGTTTCCGGTGACTTACGCGACTTCGGTCCCGCAGGGGGTGAACCTGCTGACCCAATATTTTGTGGCGTTCAGCGAACGAAATCTGAAGGGTATAGCGGACCTGCTGCACTTTCCTTTTGCGACGTTCGAAGGAACGGAAGCAGTAACTGTGCAGACTCCGGCAGATCTATTGGCCCATCCGCCAGCATCCCTGAACATGAGCACCGACCCGGCGCGATTCACCACCAACGACGGTTATCTGAAGCCCGGAGCCTACGATGTTCTGGATGGAATCGAGGTGCTCGCCTATGACCCGGTCCTCTGCGGATTGTCTCTGCGTTACAACCGATACGGTAGCGACGGCAAGAAGCTGCACCGCTGCGAAGGCATTTATTCGATTACTAACAACGATGGCCGCTGGGGGATTCAAATGATGTCCACGATCTTTACCCCCGCGCAGATGACTGGTGTGGTTTTTACCGACACGATCGAAGCGGCCAAGCGCAGGATCGATCACGATCTTGCTTATCAGGTCTCGGACCGCAGCGTGGACGCGCCCACCGGGCAACTGGGCCGCACCGCCGCGGTAGCGAATCAGGGCGGGCAGCCGTGGACACTCGGACCAGCCGGGCGCGCCATGGAACAGTTTAAAGTCAAGGGTGTGAAGAGCCGGCTCCGGGTTTCGGAGGTCACCAAGGAAAGCGTGGCGAAGATCCAGCCGAGCGCCGATCCGGTGGCGGATTACGCCGGTTACCGCGCATTGTTTCCGAAGTCCGGCGTGGGCAACTGGGGCTGGGTATATGGTGAGCTTCCCGAAACGCGCGTGTTGCACGCCTCCTTCGACAAGGCGCACATGTTCTCCGGCGCCATTCGTTTCACTGTAGCCGGTGAAGAGGCGAGTTACAACACGGACTTGTCGGTGATTACTTACAAAAAGGGACATTGGGGCAGGGCCGGAACCCTCGCTTACACGACGCCGCATGACCGGTCGAACGACGTCCTGCGGGGGTGAGACCTCGTTTGCGACTGGTTGCGAAACGGATAATGTGCGGATGCGCCGTCATCCAGATGGAATGAGAAGGCCGGTCTCCGAGCGGGATGCGATACGCTCCCAAGTATGAGGCGCCTGAGGCGCGGAAAAGGAGACCGGCTGTGAAAAAGATTAGCACTGTGAAAATCAAGAGCC
>JBEKBK010000055.1:0-24850 GCA_050015435.1 Bryobacteraceae bacterium | reverse complement strand
GGCGATCGCGGCAATCGCCGGCACTGGATCCACGCTTGAAGACGACGTAGTGCCGAGCGTCGCGACCACACAGAATGGTTTCTTTCCCGCGGCCAAATCTTCTTTGATGAGCGCTTCGAGCGCATCCGGCCGCATCCGGTATTCTGCATCAGACGCCACCAGCCGGATATTCTCACGGCCAATGCCGAGTGCCAGCGCATCCCGCTCAATGGAGGAGTGCGAGTGCTCGGAAGTGTACAAAATCATCCTTGGATGCTGCCCTGTCAAGCGGGTCTCGGGTGACGCTGCCTCTCGCGCCGCCAGGATCGCGTGCAGGCTGCTGGTGGACGCAGTATCGTGGATCATCCCGAAGAACTCAGTGGGCAGGCCCATCCATTCGCGGAGCCAGCCCAGCGTGACTTGTTCGAGCTCGGTAGCCGCCGGCGACGTTTTCCAGAGCATGTGCTGCACATTGAGCGTGGATGCGATCATCTCGCCCAGAATCCCGGGACCTGATGCGGAAATGGAAAAATATGCGTGAAAGCTGGGATGGTTCCAGTGAGTGATCCCCGGCATGATCAGCTTGCGAAAATCTTCGAGGATCGCCTCCATCGGCTCACCCTTCTCGGGAAGGCTCGCCGGCAGGCGATCGATCAGCGCGCCCGGCTCGACTTTGGGCAACACCGGGTAGTCGCGGATATCACGCAGATAGTCCGCCATCCAGTCGACCACTTCATGCGCCGCGCGGCGAAACTCTTCAGGAGACATTGAGGAAGGCACGTTTTCTGATTCTAGCGTGACTCCATGTGGCGAATCCCTCCTTTCGCTCGTCTGGAACCGCTGGGCTCGTTTTGCATTGCAGATGTTTCCTCTGCTCTACCCCGCTGCCTCTCGGGAAAGCCCAGAAGGCCGGCCAGATGGTTGCAGATGGTAGTCCTGGCGCGAAACATCCCGATGTCGAGATTGGCACTGTTCTGTTTGTTATCAGATACTTAGGATCGTTTCGGGATGGGTATGGTTCGGTCCGGGGTCCCGATCTGCTTTGCGGCATACGAGGTTTCGACGCGAGGCGCAATTGGGTCTGCGATTCGCGTTCCTTGGCCGCTGGGGCGCGATCAAACTTTGAACGGGCTTGACTCGGGAACATTCTGCTGCGGGGCATCGCCGGGCTGAGGGTTTAAACGTTCGTTTCAGTCCTATCGTGGGGTGGGCCGTCTGCTCTGAAGTGCCGGCCAATCACCGCTAGAACACAAGTAGCGACTATCTATGTGAGGAATGGCGATTTCGCCCATTCCAGGGTCGCTGTGGCTGCCGGTTAAATCGGCAAACTCAAACCCACGGCGCAGAGACCGGCATGAGCGCCGGCCCGAAAGCGAGGCATTATTATGCCAACTGAAATATCAACTGACATATCAACTGAAGTCCAAGTTTGGTCCGGCGACAAGCCGGTCTTTTACGCGTGCTACCCGCGCAGGAACGATGCGGCCCGTACATTTAGGGCCCTTCGAAGGGATCACCTAAGGAGGGTGGCATGAGCGGAAAGCCACCCGCCGGTGAGCTCGGGAATTCACAGAAGAGCGGCCACGGCTCTAAATTCAGCAGCAAGAAAGAAGCCGCGGTTGCGTTGCTTTCGCAGCGTAGTATGGAGGAAGCCGCCAAGACCGCCGGCATCGGAACGCAAACGCTGTATCGATGGTTGAAGTTGCCGGAATTTCAGGCCGCCTATCTGGAAGCGCGGCGGGGCAACGGTTGCCCAATCCAACGCACGCCTGCAACAGTATTCGAGCGCCGCCGTTTCGACGCTGTTCAAGGTTATGTTGGACCCTAGCGCACCGGCGTCGACGCCGAGTGCGCGCAGCCGATTCGGTATTGGACCACGCCAAGCAGGGCATCGATCAGGAGGACATCGAGGTCCGAGTCGCTGCTCTGGAGCAGGCCGCGATAACGGCCGAGGCCAAGCGGAAACAACAGGAGGAATTGAATGCGAAATATCCGGCTACGCCTCTCTAAGCTCGAACGGTTACCTCAATTCCAGCCCCGCCGGGTCCGCTCGAAAAGATCGAGAGTCTCGCCCTGCGGCAACTTTCCGATGACGATCTGCAGGTGATGATAATCCTGGAAGGCGAAATGCTGCGAGGGGTGCGTCGGGCAACGTCGGAAACGGAGCGGGTGGCGTTGGCGGCGTATCGCGCCCTTTGTGAGACGGAGGCTCAGCGAATGGGGTTCGGGTCCCTCGCTGAGGCCGAGCGGATCGCAGGACCATGAAGGTCACCGAATGACAGCTGTCCGGCCCGAGCACAGCAGATCCATTTTTTAAATCTGGCGGCTCCTGCGCACGCGCGCCGGACCCCATCCCTTGGACGGTACGGTCTACCCTCCTAGCCATTGATGGCTCGATTCCCTCGGAGCAGTCAACTCTGGCGCGGGCGCGGTATGCCCCGGCCGCTTTGTCGGGTGTGTCCCGGTTCGCGTGCCGCTTCACATCGCCTGGCCTTTGCATTGATCCGGTCGAAAATGCGCGGATCGCGCCAGCACCGGCGGCTGGGAGCGGCTTTCGCGAAGGCCTATTTAACGGCATAATTCCGCACATTTCGCTTGACTCGTTGCGCGACCGGAGGCATGAATGGTGACGACCAAAGCGACCGCAAATAAAGACCGAACGCGGGCGGGTCTAGGTGAATTTATGCATATGACGCGGAACGTCACGTCACGGCATTCGCCGCGACCAGTCAGGTCAATGTTCCAAACGGCGGGTACAAGTTCGCGAGCGCGACGGAGCTGGCGACGCTGGCCGCTGGTTGGTCAGTAACGCGCCTGGTTGAGATCTGGAACAAGCTTCCGAAGGTAAGGGCGCTCCGAAGGTTTACGAATCGCAAGACGGCCGTCCGGAGAATCTGGGGAGTCGTTCAAGAGCTCAAGCCCTCGCCAAGTGCACAGAGCCACACAATCGTGCCTGGCAAAGGTAAAGAGCCCACCAAGACTGGCGGCCGCGACGGCACGAAAACGGAACGGATCATTGCGCTGCTCAAACGGCCCTCGGGCGCGACGCTCAACGAACTTATGGCGGAGACGGGCTGGCAGCCCCACAGCGTGCGGGGGTTCATCAGCGGTCAGCTATCCAAGCGTTTGGGGTTCCGAATCAAGTCGTTTAAACGCGCCGGAGAGCGTGTCTATCGAATCCATTAGCAATCAATATTCAGGAATGAAAGCGAGCAGGGTATGAACATAGTACGTTTTGAAATGAATGTGCCGACGGAAGTGACGCTGCAGTCTTCCGAGGGTGTAGCCGTCGAGGGCCGCTATGGCACTCGCATCATGTTTACCTTAGCGGACGGGCGCGTGATGTACGTTCCCCCGATCATTGCCAGCAAAATTGAAGGCATCCCTCCCGGCGAAACCTTCAAGCTCCGCAAGGCGGCCGTCAGGACCGGTCAAAAGCGCTCGATTGAATGGCATCTGGAGCGGCTAGACCCCGACCAGGGGGAGAACCCCGCCGACGGAGTGGACGCGCCAGAGACTCAGTTAGAACACGACTTGCGAGTGTCGGCAGAAATGGCCAACGCCAAAAAAGCCGGCCTTGGGGTCCCGCCGACCACGTGCATCGACCGGGACGATATTCCACGGTTTGCGCCTATCAACAATGGGCACATCGGCAACCGCGAAAACGGCAGTGCGCCGTCACCCTGCACGCTCGTGCCATCCGCGCCAGCCACCAAGCTAGAGCAAGCGCTCAAGACCGCAATTTCGGCGGCTCATAATGCTGAGAAATTCGGCTCCGAAATCGGCTACGTCGTGCGCTTCGATGCGGATGCGATCAAGTCGATGGCGATCACGGTGCTGATTAATATGAGCGAGAGGAGCCCGCGGTGAACGGCGTCTCACCACCAGCGGAGCTAGCCCCGGTACTCTTGCCCAGCCAGGTCCGCTGTTTCATGGACTGCCAGGCGCGCTGGTGGTTTAAGCACAGCCTTCGATATCCCGACCCGCCCACGGTCGAGGTACTTCGCCACCAGGATCTCGCCACAGGAAGCCAGCTCTGCCGGGTCCTCATCATCGCGAAACTCCGCTTGCTCGCGCTCGAAGGCCCAGGCTTGGCGGAACAGCGCGAGGACTCCCGCGACCGGCAGGTCCTCGTAGCTTTCCATCTTTTGCGCAAAATTCTCGGCCAGCGCAGCGGGAACATGGCGCTGGGACGGGCCGTGCACACTCGGGACAGCGCCGGTCTGCCGGCGAACTACGTTCCGAGCATAAGGCTGAACGGAGGCTATCAACATCATGCGATACGTGTGTCCGGCGATATTGGCCGGGTTATCGATTGTGGCACCCATCGCAATGAGCGCACAGGCATTGTCCATTACTAATTACCAAGCCGTCAGCCAGCAAGTCGTGACGCCGTCGCTGTGTACCTTCACTTACAGGGCCGACGTCGTGAACGCCGGCCCTTCTCTGGGCTCGGTGACCGCCAGGCTGACCAGCAGTGACATTTTCGCGGTGCGCGCGTTACCCGCAACCAGCGACCTGAACTTTGCGCCGGTTCCGGCCAACAGCCAGGTTACCAGCAGCAATCACGTTCATGGTCCTGGCGAGCTCCGCGATTCTCGATACCAGCCAAATTCAATGGACGTTCCAGACGACCGCCGCCGGGCCCATCGCGAACGCGGGACCCAACCAGACTGCCCACGCCGGCAGTACCGTTACGTTGAACGGCAGCGCTTCGACGACGCCGTCCGGAGTCCTGTCGTATAGCTGGAGATTTTCATCGAGGCCCGCCAGGCGGGATCATGGGATGCGACTGGGGTATACTAAACCGGACCTGGGCGTTCTAAAGGGAATTTCCGATTTAACACGATAATGAATCGCGGGATACCTAGCCTCGACGGCTTGCGCGCCTTGTCCATCGGGTTTGTCCTCCTCGCGCATCTCTCTGGAACACGCGGGTTCTTCCACCTCAATATTCCGGGGCTGGGAGAGTTCGGCGTACGCGTGTTCTTCGTCATTTCGGGATACCTGATTACTTCTCTTTTGCTGAAGGAACGGGAGGCGACCGGGACCGTTCATCTGCCCGCGTTCTATTTTCGGCGCTTGATGAGACTGTCGCCCCCGCTGCTCTTCTATCTAGGCGTGATTTTTGCCTTGAGCGCGGCCGGGGAAATCACTCTTCGGCAAGGTGACGTGATTCATGCTCTCACCTACACCATGAATTTTCATTTCGATCGGGCCTGGCAGGTGGGACACCTGTGGTCGCTCTCCGTGGAGGAACAGTTTTACCTCCTCTGGCCCGCCGCCCTTTTGTGGGCCGGATCGCGCGCCCCGGCGGTTTGCTTTGCGGTCATTGGCGTGGTGCCGCTGATTCGTGTGTCTCTGCTGTTAGTCGCGCGATCGATGATCATCCACTCCGACGAATTGTTCTTTACAGTTGCCGACACGTTGGCCGCGGGATGCGCACTCGCCTTTATCCAACAGAGGCTGTGGCGGAGCGCACGGTATACGCGCTTCCAGAACTCGCGTGCGTTCTGGTTCGTGCCGCTCGGGGCTTTGGCGATTCTATTCAACCCGATATGGCGCTTGCAGGCGCTGGTGGGATTCACAGCGATGAACCTTTGCATCATGCTGACCATCGATCAGGCGGTCCGGATGCCGAAAACTGCTTGGGGTCGTTTCCTCAACCTGGGGCCGATGCGAGCTGTCGGTCTGATCAGCTACTCCCTCTATCTCTGGCAGCAGCTATTTCTGAACCGCGCGTCAGATCGTCTCGTTTGCGCGTTCCCCGTGAATGTCCTGCTCGCGTTTCTTATGGCCTGGATTTCCTTTGTGGCAGTGGAATCTCCCGCGCTACGATTACGGAACCGATGGCGGCTGCCCCGTACCAGCCCCGTCAGGAGACCTTCAAGCGGGGAACGAATCCCGAGCTAGGCTCACTTTTGGACCCGAACCCGAGCGGAGTTGGGACTGAGGGACAGACCGGAAGCATCGACGGCCTCGAAGTCGGACCCGGTCACTTTCCTCAGCTCCTTCAAAGTGGTATTGTTCCAGTGCTCGTCCTGGGTCCCGGAGATAAACCAGGAGCTGCCGTTGTCCGCAACCATCATCCCGTACTTTTGCAACGCAATGAGAATGACCTTCACCTGGGGAGAAAATCCGGAGACCGAGAAACTGGATTTCAGCCGGAATCGCTGGCCCAAGGGCGGGAGCTGTGGGTCGGTCAGCTTCGACGCCGCGTGGCGGGCCGGCCATACAGCCTGATTTCGAGTACGTGGCGCCGTGAACCGGAGCGCGTGCCTGATCTCGCCGGCCGCGACCTCATCGTAGCGCACCAAGCCGGGCAGGATGGGCAGACCGGCGGCATCGGCGGAAGTCCAGCCATCCGGACGCATGCAGTTGCAGGTGAGGTCGAAGATCGCACCCGAGCCGGCCTTCCAGGTTCCGTCCGGCTGCGGCCGGGCGTTGTAGATTTCCCAGAGCACACAATTGTCGCGGTCCACAATCAGAATGTGACGGTCGCCCTTGGACCGAGCTCCTCCCTCGATGGGAGCGTCGGGAGGAATCGGATAATTACTCAAGTCGCTCTCGTTCCGATAGTCGAAGATGATGCGGACATGCTTCTGGTTTCCGGGAACGACTGTGAACGGAATGCCCATCGGCGCACCCTGATAAGTTCCCGAGCCGAAATCCGGGTGAACCGGTTTATCCTCGCCGATCGATTGAATGTAGGCGCTGGAGTGCGGGTCCACCGGCAGCTTGTCGACTGGCGTATTCCAGATGTTGTCAGGGGGAAATACCGGACAGCCCGCGATCATAGGCGACCCGCCCGCTGGCGTCGGTAGAGAGCGGTTTTGGGCTGAGAGAGAGATCACCAAAAGCAACGGGGCCAGGAGAAGAAGACAGCTAAATTTCATAAAGGTCGGTCTCTAGTATAAGCTTGACGCCACAGCGTTCTGCGGCACTCCGAAGAGCGAGCCGCCGGATTCGGTTCAGAGGAGGTATCACGGTCGCCGGCAAGGTTGCCTCATGGCGGTACCTGAGTTCGTCGGGAGGACTTGCGCGAGATCGGAGCTGTGTGACTTGTGTACCCCGTGTCCTTTCAGGTAAGCTGCTTGCGTGCGGTCGAGGCGCCTCAAAGCCGTCATTGCTGGAGCTTTAATACCGCCGTCGCGTTTGATCGTTCGATACGGACCGAATCGCCTGCGCCGATTCGTCTGGAAAACGATTTGTACCCGCCTGATGTGGCAGTCCCACAACTTCGTTTCGCGCACCAAGTTCGGTTTCAAGTTCTGTGGCAATAGCTGCGATCTTATCCCGCGGTTCGTCTACCACTTCGGGGTTTGGGAGCCAGCGGTAACGAGGTGGATCCACTCGCTCAAACTTTCAGAGCGTAATTTCATCGACGTCGGGGCTCATCTCGGGTGGTACACATTGATCGGTGCCCAGTTTGTAGGGCCGAAGGGCCGGGTAATCGCAATCGAAGCCTCGCCTTCAACCTTCGAAGGCCTAGAACGGAATGTTGGGGTGAATGATTTCCGGAATGTCCGGCTGATACCGTGCGCGGCTTGGAAAGAAGCTACCGAGTTGGATCTTTTTCCGGTAACTGAGTGGAACACCGGGACCTCAAGTCTGGTCCCTGAATTCTTGGATGTGCTGGAGGGCCGGCCCGTTCTAGCGCCCTCCCGGCGATCAGTACGAATACACGCGAGGCCGTTATCGGAAATGCTGACTCCCGAAGAGATCCGGACCGCCGCGCTCCTGAAGATCGATACAGAGGGCGCGGAGTTGGAGGTCCTTGAAGGTTTGTTGCCGATACTGCCGCAGTTTCCTACTGATCTCTGTATATTGATGGAAATCTCGCCTGAAGTCTTAAGCCGACGCGGGCGTAACGCGGATGAAATCATCCGCGTTCTCGCGTCGTATGGGTTCGGCGCATACGCGCTGGAGAACGAGTACCAGGCCGAGTTCTATCTGAGGGAAGACGAGGCTGAGGTCTTGCCGAGAAAAATAGACGGCCCGATCATCAAGCAGACAGATGTGGTCTTCATGCGAGAAGGGATAACCCCTGTCAAGAATTAGGAGCTACCTTCGTAGGATTTGTGCAAGGGGAATCAGTTCCTTCGCCGCACGGAGGATGTAGCCTCGTTTCCAACTCAATGGTGAACACCACGCCTTTTACTCGCTTTTACTCCCTTGACATCAAAGTACTCCGCCAAGTACGATGTGGGCTTCACCTTGGGTCAGGTCTGGCGCACCGGTACACCATCGAAAAGGGTGTTGATGAATATGCCAGGGTTTATCGATCCTTGCTGACTTGATCACCATCCCCAACCATAGCGAGAACTCGTATGTTGAAAACCTCTGTGATAATTCCGTTTCATAACCGTGATCGATTTTTCGCGGAGTGCCTGGACTCGGTACTCGCGCAGACGTTGTTACCCAGTGAGATCATCGTGGTGGATGATGGCTCACTGCCGGCCCAGCGTAGGTTCCTGAATTCGTTTTTGCCCAAGATCAAAATAGTGAGTCTGGACCCAAGTCAGGGACCCGCTGTAGCGCGAAATACCGGCTGCGACGCGGCGGGCGGAGACGTGATTGCGTTTTTGGACGATGACGATGTGTGGATGCCATCGAAGCTAGAATCGCAGGTCTCGTATCTTCAAAGCCATCCAGACTGCGCTGCCGTTCACACGGGGGTCAGGGCCTTCTATTCGGACGGAACAGAGCGAGTCTACGACAAGAAACCCAGTCCACTTGCAATCATGGATGCTATCGAGGCCCCGCCGGGCCATGTTTGCCTTTCCAGCCTTGCCATACGCGCGACGGCGCTCAGGGCCGTCGGTGGGTTCGATCCAGCCTTCAGGTGCAGCGAGGACTGGGAGCTCTGTATACGTCTGGTCAGCGAAGGGTATCGGATTGACTTCATCCCAACTCCGCTGATCCGGTTCCGTCGGACTGACCACGAACGCGCGACGCGGCGACCCCTTGTAATCCTTCGTTACGACATCGCTTTGGTTCGTAAACATCGGGATCTTTACGAGCGCGTCATGGGAAGGGGCGGCGCTCGACGTCAAATCGCGGCGCGGATGTGCGAGGCCGGTTCGCGACGAGGTGGCGTCCTTGGGAGGGCGGTGCGCATCTGCGGCGTGGCCCTGGGTGGTGCCGCTGAATAATTGGCACACCGGCCATTAAAACGCGCGCCGACTACTGATTTGGATTGAGTTGGCTTCGCTTCTCGGTCTGCCGACCGACTTCTGCTACGAGACGTTTGTCCTTTCCCGATGGTCTGATAACCTGGAAGGGTTCCGGTCCTGACAAATGTCAAATCCAGCGGTTATCTTTTACATCCACCCGCGATTTTGGCCACGCTGCGAATATCCGGATGATCCGGATGTTCCTTGGTCTGGCTTTAACTTTGGTGTTTACTGCTGGACCATCATGACCTATCTTCACTTGAGGCGGGCAGGACTAGACTGCTCTTTGACTAATCACCTTCCCGACGAGGGGATCGTTCTGGTGCACAGGGAGTGTCTGGTTGTGGATGGCGCTTCCTTATTGCCGTCTCGCCGCCGGCTCCTGATCAACCTAACCGCGGACCACCCACTATACCCAGCCGCTAATCTTCAGATCGTGCAGAACAAATTGCAGGCCCATTGGTATGATGACTGTTTCTATATGCCGCATTGGCCGGAACCCGGCCTTATCCCGCGGAATGAGAATCGCGGAACTCGATTCGAAACGATAGCATTTGTGGGCAATGAGAAAAACCTGGCCCCGGAACTCAGCTCCTCTGCTTGGAAGGCAAGGATGACGGAAATGGGACTCAATTGGGACATCAAAGCTGGCGAATTCCAATTTGATGACGCGCGCACATACCGTATCGGCGGTGTCTGGACTGACTATGGTGACGTGGACGCTATACTCGCGGTACGAAGCTTTCTTCCGCACAGAAATGCCGGAGGCCACGGGCACAAACCACCATCCAAACTGATTAACTCCTGGCGAGCGGGGTTGCCCGCCATACTTGGCTGCGAATCAGCCTTTCGGCAAATCCGACAAGGCGATTTGGATTACATCGAGGTTCACTCTGTTGAGGAGACGATTCAAGGCTTAGCCGCCCTGCGGAGTTCGGAACTGAGACAAGAGATGGTCGCTAATGGTCGCCGGCGAGCCGCGGCTTTCTCCTCGCAAAGCATCACTCGCATTTGGATGGACTATCTGAAAGCGGTTGCCTTTCCAACTTATCAAGCGTGGGTGAAAATGTCGGCATCTCGTCAAGCTGCTGAGATAGCGTACAAGCGCCTGAACTACCAGGGCAGAAGGCTGGTCAAAAAAGCCGCCTCGCTACTTCGCTGAACGACACTGAAACTCGCCAGAATCGAAATCAGAGCTGATGGCTCCGGAACGCGGCTTGGGCAACGCCGGCCGCTGCAACCGTTCGATGAGGCGAGCAGCAGTCTCCTGTAGCCTCTTGATTCGACTGCCTACTCGACACATCCTACTGCCGCTTGCGTAACAGCTCTGCTTGCGAATGGTTCGGTTTCTGGGTGGCCGCTTACTGATACGCACCTAGGTCATTGATATTTGTGCGCGCCTGGCCGCCGTTCGGCTCCACGTACTGCTCTGTTACGGCTCCCCAGTTTCCACCGAGCACGCCACCGTGGCCGAGTGCCTGTCCACTAGAAGTCAGCGAAAGGTTGAACGTCGCACTCTCCGGGATCGTGGTGAATCCGGGATTGTTCGTGCTCCCGTTGTTCACGATCGCGGAGCCGCCTCCGAGGATGCCGCGGCAGGTCTGGTACTCGCTGCAATTGTAATAGCCAGAGGAGATCCAGTTGGAGCCGAAGTAATCCATGTTACCAGCCCAATAGTTCATCAGATAGACGTGTCCGGCTGTGCTGCCGGAAACGGCACCATTCCAAATGACGTTGTTCCGAACGTCTATTGTCGATACGGGCGTCTCTGGCCCAAATAACGTAAAGTACCGAACGGTCGGGCGATTACTTTGCAAGGTGATGTCGTTGTCGTAGAAATAATGAGGCCCCGTTCGGTACGCGCCAGAATATGAACTCGAACCCTGATCGTTGCCCCATGAACTCAGTAGCGCTGGAGAACTGGAGCAATTTGGCTGAGTTCCACACGGTCCGCTCAAGTCCTCGAAGTCATTGCCATAGATTTGTATGCTGTTGAAGAGCGGGTTGACAACCGTAAACGTCGCATAATTTTGCGGCGAACCCATCATCACCCAGGCGTTCTCTTGGATCGCTGTCGCAAATTTATTATATCGAACGATCAATCCCGCGCTTCGGTCCTTAATGCCGGCGACCGCTGTCGCGGATGCTCCCGCCACCAGATCTCCGAATTTATTGCACTCGTAGATCATATTGATGCCTTCTTGATAAGCATTGTGCACGGTAGCGCTACCCACCGCACCGTTGCCATAAATGTAATTGCCGCTGGGACATACGCCGACCTGAATGTTTTCAACGTTTCGCGTATCGTTATTACCCGCTGAGAAGATGCCATCCGAGCAACCATGGATCGTGTTGCTGGCTAGAGTGATGTGATCCCCATCGTATATGTACATGCAACCCGTAGTACTGTAGGTCCGCGTGCCTGTGGATGACGTGTAGGTTTGCCCGTTCACGGCGTTGCGCAATTCACAGCCATTAAAATCGATGTAGCCGGGAGACCATGCACCGGCGGAGGATTGCGAGGAACGGCGGCTCATGGCGACCAGGAATAAATCCTGGAAATTCGCCCCATTGCCGATTTGCTCCGAGGCCGCTAACGACACCGCGTTCGTGCCGTCGATGATCGCGCCGGCCGCGCAGTTCACGGTAATATGCGCTGCCGCGGTGCCTCTGTTGCTCATGATGAACTTCTCGTGATAGATTCCCGCGTGGATGTTGACAACGTCTCCGGGTCCAAGACCGCTTACGATGGGAGACGCTCCAATCGAGGTGTAAGCCCCGCCCGCTCCGCTTTGATCGATGGTATAAGTCCGGGGAGAACCGCTCCCGGCGCTCGCAGTGCGGATCTTTACCACTGGCGTATAGCCTCCGTTGCCGCTGGCGTTCGAGGGGCGCGCGCGGACGTAATAAAACGTCTCAGCGGTCGTGGTCAGCGTATAGCTTGTAGCTCCCGCGGGAGTTTGAACGACTTGGGAGAAACTCGGGGCTCCGTTGTTGTAGGCTGACGTTTCGATCTTTACACCTGCCCCGCCTGAATTTGTCCAGGTACATTGCGTGCTCGTGGCGCTATTGACCACGCAGGTAAAGTTGGTGAGTTCCAGCGGCACTCCAGCGGGCCGCGCTGCCGTGGTAACCGAAGCCGGCGGAGTCCAGTCCGAATATTTTGAGGAACTATCGGTGACTCGAACGCGGTACCAATACTTCGTGGCAGGCGTGAGCGATGGATGCACGAACCCGGTTGCCGCTGTCGCCCCGAGCAAGGGATTCACGGTTTGAAACCATACGCCATCGAGTGAGTATTGTACTTGCCAATAACGAAACACGGTGTTGGAATCGGTCCAGGTGAGGGTGTTGGTCCATGGGTCCGTATTGACTACCGCGAAGCTTCCAGCCGCAGTGAAGTTTGCCTGGCTGGCGATCGTGGTGCAGTTGATCGGCCCGGCGTCGGCGGAACTGCCTCCGCCATTCGAGGCATGGACTTTGTAATAGTATGTGGTTCCGGGATACGCGTTCGTATCGTTGAAAATATTCGAGTGTGCCGTGAGCGTGGTTGGGGTGTACGTACCGCTTACGGACGTAGCCCGCGAGAGCACGATGGAAGCGTCCGTGTCGTCCGCCCGATTCCAGGTGAGACTGACGATCGTGTCCGAGCCAGGGCCGGTGCCGACGCTGCACCGGAAACTGGTGGGCGTACCGGGCTGGATGGTGGCGCTCGGGGCTGGGGCCGTCGATCCCGACGGCGCCGCACTGACATTCGTAAGAAAGAAGGCGGCGGGTGTCACCGCTCCAGAGACGGAAGCCGCCACATAATAGGAGCCCGCCGTTCCATTGGCCGAGAATGCAGCGGATGTGGCGATGCCGGAGGCGTTCGTGGCCGCCGTGGTTACTCCACCTCCGAATGCGCCGCTGGCGGAACTGCTCGGAGTGCTGAAAGTCACGGTAGCGCCGCGGATCGGGTTGGAGTTTGAGTCCTTAACGACAACAACAAGCGGCGCGGCGAATGCCGTGCTGACTTGGGTGCTCTGGTTCCCTCCGCTGACCCCCGCAATCGTCGGTGGTCCGGTGGCCACGGGCGCACTGACGGTGACACTGGCCGTCGTAACCGCGATATTGGCGCCGCTAGCCTGGATCGCCGTTGATCCGTACGAAACGCCCGTCACCGGTACGTTCACGTTCGTTGCGCCGGGCCCGATGACCACCGTGGATGGCACCGTTGCCACACTGGGATTAGACGAACTCACGTTGAGCGTCACGCCTGAAGAAGGAGCCGCTTCTGGAATGAATAGATAGAGCTGCCCTTTGGTCAGGCCGGTTATAGCGAGGCTCGCCGGGGAAAAGCTCAAAGTCTCGGTAACCTGGACCGCCCCAGTAACCTGCGGGAACCCGACGGCCGTGGCCGTAATCGTGGCCGATCCAAAGGCGACACCGTTAACTTTCGGCGTGGTCACCGGGGCCGTTGCTCCACCAGGAATCATGAATGCGGCCGCGACGGTGGCCGTTGACGGGTTGCTGCTGGCGAGGCTGACGAAGAGTCCGCCGGCAGGAGCAGGGGACCCCAACGTCACGTTTAGGGGCATCGTCTGACCTGGCGCGACCACGGTGTTCGCAGGCACCTGAAGTCCGGACGGAGCCGTCGCCGTGATCGTCACCGTGGCTGGATTGCTGTTCATCGTCCCGTTATTCACCTGCAGCTGCGCGATGTAAGTACCGGGAAGGTCGGCGGAGAAACTCGGATTCGCGATCGTGGCGCTCGATAAGGTTGCTTTGCTGTTCGCCGGCAGTGTGGTCAGCGACCAATGGAACGTGAGCTGGAGCTTCTGCGGATCAGTCCCGCTTCCGTTCAACGAAACGACTGTTCCTGCTGAAACCGTTTGATTACTTCCGGCGTTCGCCGTCGGCGGAAGGACCGCGATCGTCGTGATCGTAACCGTGGCCGGGTTGCTGTCCGTGATGCCGTCTTTAACGATCAACTGCGCGACGTACGTGCCGGCCCTGTCGGCCGTGAAGGTCGGTTTGACCGCCGTTGAGCTGTTTAGCTTCGCGGTACTGCCGGCCGGCACGGTGATCAGGCTCCATTGGTAGGTCAGCGCGTCGCCGTCGGTATCAGTCGATCCGGAGCCGTCCAACTGGACGGTAGATCCAACGGTGACCACTTGTCCAGTACCCGCATTGGCCACCGGTGGTGAATTCTCGCTGGTGATCGTCACAGAAGACGGGGCGCTGCTGAGGCTCGCGTCCTTCACGATCAATTGGACCGTATACGAGCCCGCCTTGTCGACCACGAAGCTGGGCGTGATCGTGGTGGCTCCCACCAGGCTCGCCGTGCTGCCGGTAGGGCGATTCGTCATGGTCCACGAGAAGGTGAGCGGGTTGCCGTCCACATCGGAGGAACCGCTTCCGTTCAAAAGCGCCGTGGCTCCCACCGCGACAGTCTGATTCGGACCAACATTGGCCACCGGCGGCGTGGATGTAGTGCTGATGATCACATTCGCAGCGCTCGCTTGGTTGCCGTTGCTTACTGTCAGGGTGACCACATAGGTTCCGGCGACATCAACCACGAACGAGGGCATGACACTCGTCGCATTGATCAGGATCGTCGAGGTTCCGGCCGGCCGGGAGGAAAACGTCCACTTGTAGGACAGGATTCCCGATGGCGTCGTCGAGGCGCTGCCGTTCAAAGTTACCGTGCTGCCGACGGTGGCCGTCTGGTTCGGTCCGGCGTTCGCGATAGGCCCGGCCGGGGTAGTCTGGAACGTCCATTGAATCTGAGTTGGATCGAGAGTGGCCGAGCTGGCCATTACCGTGAATGTGTTGCTGCTGGCGACTTGGCCGTTGGCCGGCACCGGGCCAAAATTCAGCGTGCTTGTTCCTGGCAGGGCACGAAGAGAAAAAGGGTTGGTGCTGGTTAGAGTCGCCGCCACTGAACCTAAAGCCGGGCCAGAGTTCACTACCACCGCGCTATACGTAAGGTCCCACTCGCCCGCAGTCGCCGCCTGCTGGTTCACGAGTTGATAATTCGTAATGGACAACCCCTGTGCATTCAAGGCGATAGGCGCCACCCCCACCAGGGCGACAAGAATCGCCGCCGGACACACGTATCGCATGATGGTAAAAGCCTCCGTTCATCCTCGTGCTCGATAGGCACTTCGCCGCAGGCCGGCGTTGTCCCGGGGCACAGGAATCCTACGGAACGGTAACATTGCTGAGCGTGTGGCTCAATTCTCAAAACGGCGTAGCCCGATAGGCTAAGGGTGGGTTGTATCTAAACAAATTGGGCTTGTTTTCTATCGGTTGGCTTCAATGCCCAGAGCAGGCGTTGTGGGCCTGGCTAGTACGGTAGTCGTGCCGCTTTCACGCGTGACTGAGGAGGCCCTTAGCTATAAAGAGCCAGAGAGCAACGCCCGCATTGTTCCGATCTACCAGAGATGCCATGCGAAGAGCGCCGTAAGCTGATGGATGGCCTCGCGACTGCCGCGCACAGTGGCGCACTCCGCGGCATAAAAGCGCTAAACCGTTGAGAATTCGATAGGGCGTGAGACGAGGCCGAGAATCTTCGGTTAAAGAAGGAGTTGGCTCAGCGGGCGCTCACTGAGCACGAGCAGCAGCACGCTTGCCAGAGTGACGCCGTTCCCGCCTAGCGTTGGCCCTGAGATCAAAAGAAGGCTAGATCGCGTGACCAATCTAGCCCCGCCTGGATACTTAAGCAGGCTGTTATTGGAGAAGCTTGAGAAGTGTTTGTGGAGCTGCGTTGGCCGCCGCAAGGGCTGCGACTGAAGATTGCTCGAGGACCTGGGTTTGGGTGAGGGCCGCTGCTTCCTGGGCGATGTTCGCGTCGCGAATGTTGGACTCCGCAGCCGATTTGTTCGTGAGCTGGGAATTCGCCAGGTCGACCGCGTAATTGAGATCGTTCTCACCCGTTCCCACCGCGCCTTGAACATTGCCGAGGTTTATCACGGCAGCGTCAATGTCTGCGATCGCAGTCAAAGCGTGGGCTTGAGTGTCGACCAAGTCCCCGGCGATGCCGAGGCCGTTGGAGTCGACGATGTTCCCCGAGCCGCTCAGGTTTACGACCACCTGAGCGTCTGCCTGCGTGTCGCCCCCGCCGATATAAACGGACAGGGAGACGTTGTATTGCGTGGCAGGGGTCCCGGCGGTGCCGCTGGCAAGGCCTATATTCGCAGCTTGGCGATCAATTTCCCCTAATAACGTGGTGAATTCGTCATTTAGCGTCGTGCGATTTCCAGCAAACGTGCCGGACGCGGACTGCGTCGCCAAAGTCTTGAGCTGGTCGAGTATGTTCGAAATATTGTTCAATCCGCCGTCGACGGTTTGTAGCGCTGCAATGCCATCGTTTGCGTTGCTCACACCCTGCTGAAGCTCCGCGATTCCGCTCCGAAGCGAGTTGGCGACCGCGAGACCCGCCGCGTCGTCGCCCGAAGAATTGATGCGGTAGCCCGACGTGAGCTCCGTGATGGCTTTCGACTGTGCCTGGCTGTTGATCTGTAGATTGTTCTCGGCCACCAATGATGTGATATTGGTTTGGAACGACAGTCCCTGTGACATGATTCGGTCCGTGCAATCGTCATGCCATGGGAACGTACTGATGTTGCAGGAAGTGAACCCACGTCGAGCGTCGCAAATCAGACGGGCAACGCCGAATTTCCGACGATTCTACTGCGCGCCACGACCGAGCAACATCACCTTTACGGTCTGGAACATGATGTACACATCCAGAGAAAAGGTGAGGTTCTTGATATAGTACAAATCGTATTCCAGCTTTAAAATCGTGTCGTCGAGCGTGTCGCCGTACTTGTAATTGATCTGCGCCCAGCCGGTGATTCCCGGCCTCACGACCATGCGTTGCCGGTAATAGGGGATCTGTGTGGCGAAAACGTGGACGAACTCCGGCCGCTCCGGACGGGGACCCACAATCGACATGTCCCCGCGCAGTACATTGATCAACTGCGGCAATTCGTCTAGCCTCAGCTTGCGTATCCAGCGTCCCAACGGCGTAATCCGAGGATCATCCTTGACGGCCCATACCGCACCGGTCGCGGCTTCAGCGTCTTGATACATGGACCGGAATTTGAGAACCGTGAAGATCACACCGCCTTTGCCAACCCGCGCCTGCCGGTACAGAACCGGCCCGCGCGAGGTCACCCGGACCAGAATCGCCACGAGGATGATCACCGGGAGCGCCACCACGAAGGCGATGAGGGCCACACCCAAAGTAAACAAATCGTGCCAAAAAAGCTTGTTTCTGGCGGGCGCGAAATCCGGCATGAAAATGAACTGCAGCGGCGGGAGTTCGCGGACGCTCACACGCCCGAAGACGGTCTCATAGGTGTTCGTCACGTCTTCGATGCGAATGCCCGCAAATCGCAAATCCAGAAGCTCTTCCATTGGAATCCGGCCGCGCCGCTCGGTCATTCCGACCACAATGCGATCCGGGCGCACCTGCTCGACGATCGCTTGCAGGTTTGCGATGGGCCCCAGCAAACGGCCACCCGGAAGCGCAAGGGGTCCGGCGCCGACCGCCAACTCGAGCTCGGAGGTAACCGTCTGAACGGTGCCCGCGACCGGCGAGGCGGCGCGGTAATAGGAGCGTTCCGCGAGAATATCCGCGCTCTCGTCCGGCGGGGTGTCGACATAGCCGACGACCGTCATTCCTAAGTGCGGATCTTCAGCCAGGCGGGCCGCCACCGCTTGCGCCAGGGGCGATGTACCGAGAATCAAGATCTTCTCGCTCGCGACTGTTCGTAGTAAGACCTGCTCATAGAGAATTCTCCATGCTGGCCCCACCACCAGGGCCAGCGCGCCTCCGCCGAACATTAACGAGCCCGGAAGGGTCCAATCCGCCAGGTGCGCATATTCGAGGAGCGCTTGAACGAAGAATGCGAAGCCGATCACGGAGCAGAATTGCAGACACAGAACCGTTCTGGAACGGACGCGAAACTGGGAATACAGGTCTTGAAAATACAGTCCCACGATCATCGAGGTCACCACGATGGCGATTCGAGTCCACCCGTTTTCCTGGGTAAGCGCGATGTCGGGGTAATCGAGCACTACATACGCCGCTGCAAGGTACGAAGCGTAAATAAGCGTCGCTTCGGAGATCAGCAGGGCCAGCGCTCGCGTTGGAAAGAAAACTTTGAACAGCCGAATCATGGTTAAACTGCTGTAATCGGCCGCGCCAGGCTCCGTTGTGCGCGCGAGTTAATAAAACGACGAGAAGCAAAGTGCCGAGTCATGCGACCTGCCCTGTTACGATCCTCAATAGCTCGAACGAGCCATCACCCGAGAGAATGTCGCTCCGAACGGGATAATGCTAGCATGCAGCAGCCGTACTAGTCCAGCAGTTTGGGGCTGCTAAGTACCATTTGGCGGACGCCTAGTGTGGAAACTGGAGGTAGCCTTAAGCCTCCCCGAACGCCGCCGCCACCGTGGTTATAATTGACACGACGAGGTGATGCCGGATGCCTGAGACTCACGTGCCAAGCTGCCTGCCCTGGTTTGCCCTGAAGGTGAGGACCCGCGGGGAGCTGCTGGTGGCGGAATCGCTTCGTCATCGAGGTCCTGAAATCTTCCTTCCGACGTATCTCGAACTTCGACGGTACTCGGACCGCATCAAGAAGACACCGGCGGCCTTGTTTCCGGGCTATCTCTTCTGCCGGATCGATCCGGCCAATCGCCTGCCCATTCTGACGGCGCCGGGTGTCGAACACTTCGTCGGCGCAGGCAACAACCCTGTGCCGATACCCGATTCCGAGATTACGGCAATTCAGAGAGTCGCGGAGTCCGGCGCGGCAGCGATTCCGTGGCCCTACATCGAGGCTGGCCACAGGATTCGAATCGAGTATGGCGCCCTGGCCGGGCTGGAAGGTTTGGTCGCGCAGGTTCGTGGTTCGGATCGGCTCATTCTCTCTGTCCATCTGCTTCAAAGATCTGTATGCGTGGAAATCGATCGTAGCTGGATCCGGCCGCTTTCAACCAGCCGGACTCGCGAAGGCTGGTCTTCTTAGCCCGGTTCTTAGGTGATGTTGGCCGGCCAGGCTAGGTAATCCTAGTACCTTCTTGACAGACTTCTGTATTACAAACGTCGTTGACATTTGTCATCAACCGGCTGTAAGCTCGAAACACGCGCACCGGTTGGCGCACCTAACAAGATTGATCTTAGCCCTAATGGCCTAGGGCTCCGGTGCCGACCTATAAGGTATCTGTTGCTGATTTTCTCTAAGATTGTCTCCGGGGGACTGGGACAAAAATGGCGGTAGCTTGGCCGAGTGAACTTCTCTGGCTCCTTAAACTATTCCCCGGTAGGACTCTCCTCCCCAACCAAATGTCTGTTCCTGAGATGCGACCGTGACCGGCCTGAACCGCAGATGTAGGACAGTGAGTGTACGTCTCTCCCCGGTGGAGTTTCGGATGATGCAGGACGCCTGCACAAAATACGGGGCTCGTAGTGTATCGGAGTTTGCTCGCACGGCGATCCAGAAGGCAATTGGGGAGGATGTTCCCCGAGCCACCATGGAGGATGATGTTCGAGATCTGCGAGCCAAGGTGGAGTTTCTTTCGGAAGAAATTGCCCGTATCGCGGCGCCTGACAAATCCGGAAATGGCAGATCGTGAAATGTTCATAATCATGAGATACCGACTTACAGCCTGTTTGGCGCTCGCTCTGTTTTCTTCAGCGTGCGCCAGCACCCCGGCCGACAAGGCCGCAAAAGCCATGCGCCTCGGAAAAGAGGCGGTTCAGAAGAAGGACTATTCCCGAGCAACGATCGAGTTCAAGATCGCCGCGCGAAGCCTGCCCAAGGATCCTGAACCGCTCTACCAGCTTGCGCTCGCATACCTCGAAATCGGCGACGTGAATACGGCGGTAAAGGCCCTTCAGGTTGCCCTGACGATAGATCCCCAACACACGCCGTCACAGCTTAAAATGGCCGAGCTCATGGCTTTGCATTCGGACCCCGCAGTGATTCGCGAAGCTGAGCAGCGTGCCCGCGCCGTAATGGCCGCGTCGCAGGGAAACTCTGAAGCGGTCACCACGCTGGCGTTGGCCGAAATGAGATTAGGAGAGACCGCGAGCGCGGAGGAACATCTGAAGGCGGCATTGTCCCAGTTTCCGAAGGAGCTCGCTCCGGCGGTGCTGATGGCGACCCTGAGATTGCAGAACAAGGACTCGGACGGCGCCGAAGCGGTCCTCAAGCAGCTTGTGGATAAGTTGCCGAAATCGACCGATGCGCTGCTCGCCATGGAGCGGCTTTATGTATCCATCTCCAAACTCACGGAAGCCCAAGTCTACGTTCAGCGGTGCCTCCAGGTCGACCCCAGGAATAGCGCGGCACTCATGGATCTGGCCAGCATTCAAGCCGCTCAAGGACAAAAGGCCCAGGCCGAACAGACCTATCTCAAGGTCTCTCAGCTTGGCGATAAACAATACCGGGCTGTTCACGCCATCTTCCTGTTCCAGGACGGCCGGCGGGAAGACGCGATTAATGAGCTGAACAAGTTGTGGCGGAAGGATGTGGAGGATCGCACGCTTCGCAGCCAGCTGGTTTCCGCATACCTGGCATCTCGCCGTTCTAGCGATGCCGAACAGGTACTCAATGCAGCATTGAAGAAAAACCCGAAGGATGTGGACGCCCTGTTGCAAAGGGCCCAAATCTATTTGATCTCCAACCAGCCGGCGCCGGCCGAGGCCGATCTCAATAGGGTGCTCCAGTTCCGTCCGGACTCCGCGGAAGCTCATTACTTCCTGGCCCGGACTCACCAGCTTCAGGGTGCCGCGATGAATCAGCGCCATGAGCTGAGCCGGGCGCTGGAGCTCGACCCCAATCTTCTGATTGCCCGGATCGATCTTGCCGGATCGCTGATTGCGGGCGGCGACGCCAGGGCCGCACTGGACTTGATGAATGCCACGCCGGAACGGCAGCGCGACGATGTCGCTGCAGTCGTCCAGCGAAACTGGGCTCTGTGGGGAAAGGGCGACTTGGTCGAAATGAGGAAGGGCGTCGCCAAGGGCTTGGCGGCCGCCAATAATCCTGAGTTGGTGTTGCAGCAGGCTCTTCTCAGGTTCAAGGACGGCGACGTCGCGGGGGGAAGAAAGTTGCTGGAGGACGTTTTAAACGCCAATCCGGAGGACCTCAGAGCCCTGGATACCTTAGCCCGGAGCTTTGTGGCTCAAAATCAGACTGATTTGGCGCTCGATCAAGTGAAGCTCTATGCCGCGAAGCGTCCTAAGTCACCGGCGTTGCAACAGTTTCTTGGGATGGCCATGGCCAGCACAGGGAAATTCGTCGAAGCCCGAAACGCGTTCGAAGCAGCCAAGGCGAGCGACTCGAACTACGTTGGAGCCGATTTCGCTTTAGCTGAGCTGGACCTCACCGAAGGCAAACTCGATGCCGCCGGAACCCGCTTGAACGCTGTCCTGGCTGGAAATCCGGACAACGTCGATGCCCGGCTTCTATTAGGAATGGTCGAGGAGGTCGCAGGAAAGTTCGACGAGGCCACTACAAACTATAGAAAAGTACTGGCAAACGAATCGAGGAATTTATTCGCACTGAACAATTTGGCCTACCGGTTGGCAAACGACTCGAACCAATCGGACGAAGCGTTGAAGTACGCCCAGGCTGCGCTCGAAATCGGTCCCGACAATCCTGCGATTCAGGATACGATCGGTTGGGCCTACTACCGCAAAGGCCTTTATAAGAATGCTTTGCCGTACCTGACCAGCGCTTCCGCAAGCGGTAAGATTCCGGTCCGCCTGTATCATCTATCGATGCTCTACGCGCAGCTCGGCGACCAAAAACGGGCTCATCAGGTCTTCGACTCCGCATTCCACATGAATCCCGGCATGCCAGAGGCGAAGATGGCCCAGGACCTGTTGGCCCGAACGACCAGTACATCCAGGTAATTGAGTGATTTGGGGGTATCGGTTACCCCCAACAAACCGCTTGCAAGGGGTGCCAGATGACCCGTATACTCTATACTGTTACGACTAAGAAAGTCTCGGAGGACTAGCTCGTATGAACATCAAGAAAACATTGATCGTGGGTCTTTTAGCCACGATCGGAAGCGGCTGGTTGCAAGCCGAATCATTGAATATAACCTTCGCCGCGAATGGCACGATATCAGCGGTGAATACCGGAACTGGAACTTCCGCTTCGTGTACTAACTGTGTTTTTGATGCGTCACTCGGCGCTGTCACCGCGACACCCGAGTTTAGTTTTGGCGGCGACACTTATTATGAGCTCAGTATCGGGGCGGGCGGTTCTTTTACCGCGTCTACAACCGGCACCCTATATTTTCCGTCTTCGGGGACGAGTGGACCTGCGCTTGTCAACAGCGGAATCAACGGTGGGAACCTGGTGAGCGGCTCCTTTGATGCGTACACTCCTCCTGGTGGGACGTCCCCTACGGGTGGCCCTACTGGCCCTGTCCCTCCTCGCTCGGTTACGTTTAACAACGTTTCCATCCCCGTGAGCGTGAATCTGCTTAGTAGTCCGAATTTTCTGAGCATTTTAGCAGCCTTTAATTTGCCTGTTTTCGAGGGCACTGGGACTCTGGATTTCAGTACTATCACGGTCCACAACCCCGGCGTCTCCCAAACTCTGTCTCTAGGCGGCGGCACCTTGAGTCTCGACGTTTCCGCGATCCCCGAGCCGTCGTCGGTCTTGCTTATCGGACTCGGCTTGGTTTGCGTCGCTTTCATCGGACGGAAGCGAATGCTGGCGCATCGTCTCTAAGCAACAAGGGTCCGGGCCTTCGATTGGTCCGGACCTTGCTCCGGTTGTCCAGCTGTCTTTCTCTCCTGCCGTTTTTCCCTAGTAAGAAATCCCAACTTCAGTGTTATGGCCAAGGATAATTTGAACTCCATGCGACGTTCTGAGTTTTCTCCTCTGTCTCTTTTGCGTGCCACCTGGAAGAATAAAGGGACCGCGCTTGCCGTTTGGGCCGTGTTGAGCCTTGGGACCGTCGCGACGGTGTACCGTTTGCCGTCCATCTACAAGGCGGAAACCCTCATTCTGGTCGAGTCTCAAAAGATCCCGGAAAAGCTTGTATCCTCGACGGTGAATGCCGAGTTGCAGGACCGCCTCGCAACCATCAGCCAAGAGGTCCTCAGCGCGACCAGACTGCAGGGACTTATTGACAAGTTCGGTCTGTACAAGGTCGAACGCGGGAGCCATGTCCAAGAGGAAATCATCGAAATGATGCGGAAGGACATGAGCATCAAACTCGAGCGTGGCTGGACCCGGAATCAGCCCGGCGCTTTCCGTGTGACCTACCAGGGGACGAATCCCGAGACGATCGCGGCAGTGGTGAATCAGATTGGCAACTTCTTTATCGAAGAGAATCTGAAGGCGCGCGAAGAACAGGCCACGGGCACCTCGGAATTTCTAAAAGCCCAGATGGACGAGGCCAAGAAGGGTCTTGAAGAGCAGGAACGCAAGTTGAGCGAATACAAACGGCAGCACCCAGGTGAGCTTCCGCAGCAGGAAAACTCGATTCTAGGTGCCCTGGCGAACCTGCACCTCCAATTGCAAGGGAACCAGGATGCGACCGCGCGCGCGGAAGAGAATAAGGTGATCCTGGAGACTACCCTTTCCGCGGCCGAGTCATCCCTCGCTGGGTTGATGAGCGCCGGCCGCCAAACCCGGGCAGACGGGACCATTCGCACCTCGCAGGGCGCAATTGCTTCCGCACCGAACGACGGGAGACCGAAGGAATCCGATCAGTTGAAAGTGAAACTGGACGCTCTGCGGGCGCGCTATACGGATTCGTATCCCGAGGTGCAGGAAACGCTCGCGATGCTCGAGCGTACTCTACAAGAGGAAGAAGCCCGGGCGAAGCAGTTGTCCGCGCGGGCCGCCGCAGTTGCTCAGAATAGCGAACCATCCACGTCACAAACCCCGGAGGCGCAAGCTCAAGGATCGAGTTCCGGCGTCGAGTATACGCCGGACATCCGCCGCGAGCAGGAACGTGTGGCGACCCTTCGAGCTCAGGCTGCCGCCGCCGCCAAAGATCTGGAGGACCGGAAAGCCGAAAGATCGAAGATCCTGGCGGACATCAATTCCTATCAGGGCCGCGTCGAGAACCTTCCGGTCCGCGAGCAGGAGATGGCGGGAGTGCTGAGAGATTACCAGATATCCAAGGCCAATTACGAACAACTCTTGTCCAAGAACCTGTCGGCCGACATGTCGACGGATATGGAGAAGCGCCAAAAGGCCGAGAAGTTTACCGTGCTGGATGTTGCCCGGATCCCTGAAAAGCCCTTCAAACCGATGCGTCCGCTCCTTTATTGGGGCGGGATTATATTCGCGCTTGTCATCGGAGTTGCGGCCGCCTTCGTTCGAGAACTAAAGCGCAACGTCGTTCTCGGCGAATGGGAGCTCCCGCACGACATTACGATACTAGGCCGTGTGCCGAGAATCGAGTTTTCAGCCGCCGATGTCCGCAACTCACCGTTCGCTGAATCCGCATAACCCCTGCGCTATCATAGTATTTGCTTCGCGACGTTCCTGCCGGTCCGCAACTCTAAAACATGTACGAAGCGTTCTTCGGACTTCGAAAAAAACCGTTCGCGATGACTCCGGACCCGGAGTTCCTGTTCATGACCAGCTCCCATCAGGAGGCGCTGGCGGGGATCACCTACACGATCATGGAACGCAAGGGTTTCGCGGTGCTCACCGGGG
>JBEKBK010000054.1:0-24907 GCA_050015435.1 Bryobacteraceae bacterium | reverse complement strand
CGAACCGGCACCACGATCGCCCGGGAATTCGACTTGACCGCTTCCTTGTGGCCCAAATCTGTAAAGAGAAGCGTCTCCGCCTTGAGCGTCGCCAATCGATCCAGCATGTCTCGAATGCTGGGCCACGTTACGCCCACTGGGGCGAATAGGAAAGCCGGGGAGGACGCCTCGATCATGGCGATGGGACCGTGCAGGAAGTCCGCCGCCGAGAAACCGTCCGCGGCGACATAACAGGTCTCCATCAGCTTCAGCCCGAACTCGAGCGCCGTCGCATAGTTGAGGCCGCGTCCAATCACCACGGTCCGCTCCATGAAGCGATAACGTTCGACGCGTTCGGCGATCTCCGGCTCGAGCGCGAGCGCGGCATGCGTCCACTCCGGAATCCGCTCCAGATCCTCGCTGCGAATGCGAGCTCCCAATGCTTTGGCGAGCACGTAGAACAACATGATCTGGCTCGTGTAGGTCTTAGTGGCCGCGATGCTTCGCTCCCGTCGTGCACGAACCAGGAACAGGTGCTCGGCCAGCCGCGCAAGCGAGCTTCGAGGCTCATTGGTGATGCCCACGGTGAGCGCACCCTGCGCCCGGGCTTGCTCCATTACCACATTGATGTCGGTGGATTCGCCCGACTGTGAGATCGCCACCACCATCGCATCTTCCAGCCGGATCCGCGCGTGATACAGCGTGAAAATCGAAGGAGCGGCCAGCGAGACTGGAATACCGGTGGTGATTTCCAGCAGATAACGTCCGAATTGCGCGGCGTTGTCGGAGGTGCCGCGCGCGGCCAATAGAATCCATTTCGGCTGGCGGTTGCGGAGCGTGCGCGCAAAACGTGCGGACTCCCGCAACCCTCCTCGAAGGGTGCGTTCCAGCGCTTCAGGCTGCTCGCGGATCTCGTCAAGCATTTTCGACATGCGTTCCCAGACTAGCGCACGCCGACAGTGGTTCTGCCAAACTGTAAATAGTGCTCCTGGGGTTGCATCATGTCACCGCGCTGGCCGGCGATCCGCAGCGCAATCTCGATTTCTATGCCGGGTTCCTCGGCCTGCGCCTGGTGAAGCGGACCGTCAATTTTGACGAACCCCACACGTATCACTTCTATTTTGGCGATCGAGCTGGGACGCCCGGTACGCTTCTCACGTTCTTTACCTGGCCTGGCGCATTCCGCGGGCGCAGAGGATCGGGTCAGGCCGTCGCGGTAAGCTTCGCCATCCCTGCGAACACGCTTGGAAGATGGATCGAACGGGCGCGTATCGCTGGCGTACCGCGGACCGGTCCGGAGACACGATTCGGCGAAGAGCTGATCACGATCGAAGACGGCGACGGGGTCGCGATCGAACTGGTGGCGAGCGCGCCGAAGAGCGACGATGACGCGATCGTTCGGCTACATTCGGTGACGTTGTGCGAGTCCGATGCGGAAGGAACTACTGCTCTGCTTCAGGAGAATCTTGGCTTCCGCTCGATTTCCGAAGAGGGAGCTCGGGCGCGTTTCGATCTTGCGGGCTCGCATCTGGATATCGTCCGGATCCCGGGGGCGGAACGCGGCAAGATGAGCGTGGGCGCCATTCATCATGTTGCGTGGCGAGTGAAGGACGAGGCCGAACAGCTCGAGTGGCGAACGAAGCTGGTTGAAAGCCTCTTGCGGGTCAGCGCGGTGCGGGATCGAAAATACTTCCGGTCGATTTATTTTCGCGAACCAGGCGGGATTCTGTTCGAAATAGCGACGGACGGTCCTGGCTTCGCCGTAGATGAACCACCAGAGGCTCTGGGCACGGGTCTGTGCCTTCCACCGTGGCTCGAAAGTGTTCGGAGCGGCATTGAACGGCGGCTCCCGGCTGTGACGTGGCGCGAAACGGAATGGCTGGTCAAAACTCCTTAACCCACTCCATAAACCAGGCATGGGCGCCGCTCCGGCATCCGTTCTTCCGGGCGATGTGGATTGCGTCCGTGGCCTCGAATATCGGGACCTGGATGCACACCGTGGCGGCAGGCTGGCTGATGACCATGCTGGCGCTATCGCCGTTGCTGGTCGCGCTGGTGCAAACCGCGACCACGCTGCCGGTGTTCCTGATCGGACTGCCCGCCGGGGCGATCGCCGACCTGGTGAATCGCCGGCGCCTCCTCATTTTCACGCAATCCTGGATGTTAGCCGTGGCCGCGGCGTTGGGCGCGCTGACTCTGGCGGGCGCGATTGGACCGTGGTGGCTATTGCTGCTCACGTTCGCGCTTGGGCTAGGTTCTGGGATGAATGGGCCGGCTTGGGCAGCTGCGATTCCGGAGCTTGTGCCAAGAGAAGAACTAGCGCTGGCTGTCGCGCTCAATTCCGTTGGATTCAACATTGCCCGCGCGCTGGGCCCGGCGCTGGGCGGCTTGGTAATGGCCGCGAGTAACGCCGGTGTCGTGTTTCTGGTGAATGCCGTTTCGTTCCTCGGTGTGATCGTCGTTTTGTGGCGATGGAAATACGCGCACGAGCCATTGAACGAGCGGGATGCCGGCCTCCATCACGCGATGCGCCAGGGCTTACATTACGTTTCTTCCACGCCTGCGTATCACGCGGTTCTGGTGCGCACCGGACTTTTCGCATTCGCGGGAAGCGCGCTGTGGGCGATGTTGCCGGTGGTGGCGAGCACCGAAATCGGGACCACGTCGCTCGGCTACGGGATCTTGCTGGGCTGTTTGGGCGCTGGATCGGTGGTGGGGGCCGCGATTCTCGCGCCGCTACGCTCGCGTTATTCGCCCGACCAACTGGTAGCCGCGGGCGTCCTGTTATTCGGGGCCGCGACCATGGCTCTGTCGCTCACGAGCCGCTTTGTACCGGTTGCCGTCGCCATGTTGCTGGGCGGCGTTGCCTGGATGACCGTGATGTCGACATTCAGCGTCTGCGCCCAAACCGCGCCGCCGCTGTGGATCAGAGCCCGCGCGCTAGCTGTCTATTTGTTGATCTTTCAAGGAGGCATGGCGATTGGCAGCGCAAGCTTTGGCGCGCTCGCCAGCCGCATCGGGAACCGCGACACGTTACTCGCAGCCGCTGCCTTGCTGGTGGCTGGACTGGCCACCGCTCCAAAGCTGAGCCTTTCGCCGGCAGAGACCGACGCAGTTGCGGTCGAGTCCGTCAGCTGATGGTACGCTGGCAGTGGAAATGAGAAGCCCCTTACCAAGCCGCGCGCGTCAGCAAGCGGTTTTGCTGATCTTCGCTCTGACCCTAACCGCTCGCCTCGCCCGTAGTGAACCACAGCGCATCGTCTCCACTGGACCCGCGATTACAGAACTGCTCTACGCTCTTGGCTTAGGGGACCGGGTCGTGGGCGTGACGCGATTCTGCCACTATCCACCCGAGGCTCAATCGAAGCCGAAGATCGGGGATTGGATCAATCCGAACCTCGAAGTCATCGCGTCGCTCAAGCCGGACCTGGTGATCGCCCAGACGAATCCGAACAACCTCGCGGCTCGTTTAGCGCCGCTCCACGTACGCACGCTCGAGGTCAATGAAGACACCATCGCTTCAATCTATACTTCGATCCGCACGATCGGCGCGGCGACGGGAACCTCGCCTCGCGCGGACCAGTTGATCGATTCGATTCGCTTCCAATTGGACGAGATTCGCCAACGGGCGTCGCGATTAAAGCCGGTCCGGGTGATGTTCGTAATCGGCCGGACGCCGAATCGCCTGGACGGAATGGTGGTTGCAGGGAAAGCGTCCTACCTCGACGAATTAATACAGCTTGCCGGCGGTGACAATGTGTTCCGCGACTCGGTCGCCGCGTATCCGGCGGTTTCGCTGGAAGAGGTGATGGCGAGGAACCCGGACGTCGTGATCGACATGGGGGACATGTCCGACACGGTTAACGTCAGCGACGAGCATAAGCGCGGCGTGGTGGCACTATGGCAGCGTGCATCGATGCTAACCGCGGTAAAGCAGCATCACGTGTTCGCGGTCGCCGCAGATATCTATGTCGTGCCGGGCCCCCGCGTAGTGGAAGCCGCGCGCGCCTTCTTCGAAATGCTGCATCCGGAGAGCAAGTGAGCTTCGTCGCAACCGAACTCAGTTTCTCGTACGGACTGCGCGGGGCTACTTTCTCGCTTCCTTCCTCCGGTATGGTCGCAATTGCGGGACCGAATGGCGCTGGTAAATCAACGCTGCTGGGAATCATGGCAGGCTTGCGCGCGCCTTACTTCGGCTCCTGCACTTACGCAGGAACCGAGGTGCGGAAGTGGCGGAGACGTGAGTTCGCCAGGCGTGTCGCGTTTCTACCGCAGACGTTTCGCCTCGAATTTCCCTTCACGGTCGAGCAAGTAGTGTTCATGGGCCGCACCCCGTACGCCGGCGGCTGGTTCGAATCTCCGGAAGATCATCAGGCAGTCGCGCACGCTCTGGAGATCACCGACACACAGGCCTTCCGCGCGCGCGACTTCCGGTCGCTCTCCGGTGGCGAGCGCCAGCGCGTGGTCCTGGCTTCCGCACTTGCGCAACAGCCGGAGACGCTGTTACTCGATGAGCCCACTACTTTCCTGGATCTCAAGCATCAACTCGCGTTGTACCGCCTGCTGGCGGAGCTTGGCCGGAGCGGAATGCTCGTGGTCACCGTCACCCATGACCTGAATCTGGCGCTTCAATTTTCGGATCGGGTCATCGTCCTGGAAGATGGGCGTATTGCGGCCGAGGGCTTCTCCGAAGATATTCTTCGTCCGGACTTGATCGCCCGCGTCTTCGGTGTTCAGGCACAGATGCACTCGAGACCGCAAGCCCGCCCATGGATCGGATTCGAAGCCTGATGCGCGCTAGTATCTGGGTGTCACTCGGGCTGTTTCTCGCGGTCGCAGCGATCGCCCCGCTGATCGGAAGCTCCAACGCCAGTATCACTCGCGCGTTTGCGCATGCTTCTCCGGATTACGAAATCTTTTTCTACGCTCGGCTGCCCCGTGTGCTGCTGGCCTTGTTGGGCGGCGCTGCTCTGTCAGTGACCGGCGTGCTGTTCCAATGCATGTTGCGCGATCCGCTCGCGGAGCCGTACACTCTCGGTGTTTCGAGCGGCGCTTCCGTGGGTGCCGTGCTCGGCATCTGCACCGGAGTTCGCGCCATCGGATTGATGTCCTTGGCCGGTGCGGCGCTGGTGCTGCTGATCGTTCTGGGAGTCGCGGTGAAAGGACGCCGGCTCTCCTCCTTCACGCTATTGCTCACCGGCGTGACCATGAACAGCATGGCCTTCGCGATCATCATGTTCCTGCACAACCTGGCAAGTTTCTCGGAATCCTTCGCGATTTCCCGATGGCTGATGGGAGGACTGGATGCAGTTGAGTATTCTACGCTCGCGTGGCTGGCAGCAGTAGTCGTGCCGGTGTGTCTTCTCGTCACTCTGCGTGCGCCGCAATGGAACCTGCTCGCGGTGGGGGATGATTGGGCCGCTTCACGCGGAGTGGGGACCACGGCGCTCACTACATTCGGCTATGTCGCGGGTTCCCTGCTCACCGGGTTGGTGACATCCCTCACCGGACCAATCGGATTCGTCGGCCTGATTGTTCCGCACGCGCTTCGGCTGAAGTTCGGCGCGGATCATCGCGTGCTCCTGCCGTGTTCGTTCCTGTTAGGTGCGGCGTTTCTGTGCATATGCGATACACTGTCGCGGACCGTGATCGCGCCGACAGAAATCCCCGTGGGAGTGCTGACCGCTCTGGCAGGTGGACCGTTTTTCATCTGGCTCCTGCGATCGCGGCGGAGGAGCTTGTGGCTATAATCCTGGTCGGCGGCGGGGCGCGCAGCGGAAAGAGCCGGTATGCTCTTCAACTCGCTCCTCAATACGATTCGCGTTTCGTGTTTCTCGCGACCGCGCAGCCTCTCGATAAAGAGATGGAAGCGCGCATCGCGCAACATCGCGGGGAACGCGCGCCCGAATTCACCACCATCGAAGAGCCGATCGAGATCTGGAAAGTGATCCGTGCACAGAACGCCGGCGCTATCGTCGTCGATTGCCTGACGCTGTGGCTCTCTAATGTGATGCTTTCGTTCGGCCGGGATGTAAATGCGGACATTGAAAGCCTGGTGGAAGCCGCGCAAGCGAGCGCTGCGACGGTGATCTTAGTGACCAACGAAGTGGGCTGCGGAATCATTCCGGAAACAACATTGGGGCGGGATTATCGGGACCGCTGCGGCATTCTCAACCAACGAATGGCCCGGGTGGCGGATGAAGTTCACTGGATGATTTTCGGCTGTCCCCTACGGGTAAAGTGATGCGGGCGTTTCTGGGCGCGGTATCGTTTCTCACGATCCTCAAAATTCCTGGAAAGTCCGAGGTCCCGGGCAAGTCAGCGATTTTCTTCCCGCTGGTGGGAGCGTTGCTCGGGGCGGTAGGCGCCGGAATTTACATCGGTGCGTCACGCGCGCTGCCAACCTCCTTGGCTTCCTTGTTGACGGTCGCATTTTGGGCGGGGATTTCCGGTGTGCTCCATGAGGACGGCCTGGCCGATGTCGCCGATGCTCTACGCGCCGAGCGCACCCGTGAGAAGATGCTCTCGATCTTGAAAGACAGCCGGATCGGAACTTTCGGCGCGGTCGCGATCGTGTTTAGTGTGATCGTTCGCTGGCAGGCGTTGGAGCATTTGACGACTCCCCGAATTCTGGAAGTCTGCATCGCCTCGCAGGCGGTGCCGCGTGCTGCGATGGTGGCGCTGGCGTGGGTGTCCAGGCCGGTGGGCACCGGAGGCGGGTTGGCGTTTTCCTCGACGCTCACGACAGCGGGAGCGCTGGTCGCGATCGCGCAGGGCTTCATCGCCGCACTCGCCTGTGGTCTGGAACAAGGCGTCATCATTCTGTTTGGCGGTTATTTTCTGTTGCGCGTCGCTCGCTGGTATTTCTACCGGAGGATCGGCGGAGTGAACGGCGATTGCCTGGGCGCGACGGAGCAGGTGTTCGAAATGATGATTCTGGTCCTGTTTACGACATCCTTATGACCACTGTAGAACCCATCAAAGGGCCAAGACATAGACTGCCACAGATCAACACAGATAAACACGGATGAAAAGAATCGGTTTATCGGTGTTAATTACCGTTCATCTATGGCCCAAGATGTTTCATACTTATGAACTTTGACAATATACAACCCGTGGCCAACGTGGAACTCGAAGCCCGCATCCGCCGACGCCTCAACTCTCTGACGAAACCACCGGGGAGCCTCGGACGATTGGAAGACCTGGCGTTGCAGATCGGGCTGATTCAAGGCACCGATTCGCCTTCGATATCCAGCAAGTCCATGCTCATCTTTTGCGCGGACCATGGCGTCGTGGAGGAGGGTGTTAGCCCGTACCCTTCAGAGGTGACTCGCCAGATGGTTGCGAATTTCCATGCCGGAGGCGCAGCGATCACGGTGTTGTGCCGCCACTACGGGATCGAACCGGTGGTGGTCGACGCGGGTGTTGGGAATCCCACGCGGAACTTCACTCGTGAACCAGCGATGACGCTGGCCGAAGTGGAAAGCGCAATCAAGCTCGGCATGAGTTACGCTGCCACGGCCGACGTTCTTGGCGCGGGAGAAATGGGAATCGGAAACTCGACTGCCGCGGCGGCCCTTCTGAGCGCTTTCTCCGGACTCGATCCGGCGCACTGTGTGGGACGTGGAACCGGACACGACGACGCCGGCGTCGCGCGCAAGGCCGATGTTGTCCGGCGTGCCATGGCACGCCACATGCCGAATCCCATGGTTCCATTAGGCGTGCTCGCCGCCCTCGGCGGTCGCGAGATCGCCGCGATCACGGGTCTTATTCTGGGCGCGGCTCAACAGCGGCGAGTCGTGGTCCTTGACGGATTCATTTCCTGCGCCGCCGCGCTGGCCGCGAGGGTTCTCGCGCCGGCTTCGCTCGACTACGTCGTCTTTTCACACCGGTCAGCGGAACAGGGTCATCGCCACATGCTGGAGTTTCTAAATGCCCGGCCACTGTTCGACCTCGACATGCGGCTGGGCGAAGGCACCGGGGCGGCGCTTGGGATCAATCTCATTGAGGCCGCAGTCAAACTGTATCGTGAGATGGCGACGTTCGAAGGCGCCGGGGTGTCTACCTCAGAGCCGCCATCAACGTCCCGGTCCCTCGAAGCACATTGAGCCGGGCGGTCTCCACTGCGTGCTGCGCCTGATAGAACGCCACCCATTTGTCATTCTCAATGGCGCGCGATTCCTCCAGCTTCGCCAACGGGACGCGTCCCTCATTCATCTGAGCCAGGTCCAGACCCACTTGTTCCCGCGCCACATCGAGGTCCATTTGCGCCAGTTGACGAGCATCCTCCGCAGTCTTCAGCTCGGCGTAAACGCGCCGCAAATCCTGGGTAATTCGCATGCGTGTGCGAGCTACTTCGATGCGGATCTTCGCCATGTCCGTTTCGGCTTGAGAAACGTAAGCCCGTGCGGAGCGGCCGACCAGGAGTGGAATTTCGAAGGACGCGCCCAGCTCGGCGTTGTTGCGCTGGAATTTGAGGAAGTACTCCGAATAGTTGTTGTAATTGCCGAGCAGCGCGTACTGGGCGACCAGGTTGGCCTTAGGGAGCCGCGCCGCCTGGTATCCCTTGATCTCCAGCGTCTTGCTTTGCAGATTCGACTCCAGGCGCTTTAGTTCGAGGCTGTTCGCGAGGGCGCCCTCGATCGACTGTTCCTCGGAAACCGGGATCGTGAGCGCTTCTCGTTGTTCCTGCGCGGGCCGTACGCGATCATCCGGAGCTAATCCCAACACCGCCGCAAGCGACGCTTCGGCGTTCATCTGATCTAGCGACAGCGTATCCAGGCGCTGCTTCGCTCGCAGGACCGCCAGACTCGCTTTTCGCGATTCAATGGGCAATTCGCGGCCATCCGCAACTCGTGCATCGACCAGATCCTTGACACGAGCGAGGCTGTCGGCTTGACTCTGCGCGGAGCTGAGCGTGCGCGCAGCCTGCTCGGCGTCGAGAAAGAGCGAAGCGACACGATACACCACTTCGTCCTGCTTCTGGCTGATGTCGATATCCGCCCCGTGCAACGCTTCCTTTGCCTGAGCGATCTGATAGGTTTGCGGCCGGTCAAATATCGCCATCTGGGTTTTGGCTTCGAAGATAGACGGTGCGCTTCCATCGATGCTGGTGGGAAAACCGTAGGTAAACGCAGCGCCGCTTCCGCCGTACACCTTCGGCATGAAAGGATCGCGCGCGATCGTGACCTGATAGCTCGCCCTCTGCTGATCCAGGCGGGCGAGGAGCAGGTCCGGACTTTGCGCTAGCGCCAGATCCAGAGCCTGCCGCAACGTCATGGTTTTTACTTCAGCGGAAGCAACCAGCGCACAGCAAAGCAAGATTGCAGGAATTCTCATTCCTCTACGGTAACGTAGGACTCCGCTCCCTCACGGTCGCGGCTCGGCAACCCATACCGAGCCGCGCGCGTCAGCAAGCGGTTTCTTCGCTATTCGTACCTCAGAGCTTCGGTCGGATTCAAGCGAGCCGCACGATTCGCCGGTAGAATTCCGAAAATCAGGCCCACTAGGAACGAAACCGTGAAGGCCACGATGATGGATATCGGCGAGATCGGGATTTTTACATCGTCCGTGACAAAGCGGATGCTCAGTGGAACCGCCACACCAATCAGGATCCCCGCTGTTCCTCCGGCCATGCTAATGAGCACGGCTTCAGTGAGAAATTGTTCCAGAACATCCCGCCGCGCGGCGCCGACCGCCATCCGCAGACCGATTTCGCGGGTGCGCTCCGTGACGGTCACCAGCATGATGTTCATGATTCCGATTCCGGAGATAACGAGCGCAATCGTGGAAACCACGATGAGCACCGCGGTAAGAACGGCGGCTATGCGCTTGGCAGCGTCCAGGATAGCCGTTAGATTATCGACACTATAGCGCGCGCCCTCGCGATGCCGGCCTTCGATAATCGCACGCACGTCCAATGTCACCGCGTCTACTTCGCTCGCGGTGCGCGCTTGTACATACAACGGATCGATGCGTTCGATGGGCGTGAAGATTTTCAACACCGTGATCGGGATCAGGACATTCTCACCGGTCAGCTCGGAGAGGTTGAAGCTCTCCGTTTTCTCCCGAAAAGTGCCGATGACGGTGAATTGCAAACCATGCAACCGGATAGTCTGGCCGATGGCAGCCGACTGGCTCCCGAACAGCCGTGTCGCCAGCTTCTGCATGAGCAGCGCCACCCGATTCCGCCGCCCGACGTCGTCGGCATCGAAGAAGCGGCCGGCCAGCAGGTCCAAATTCCGTACCATCGGGTAATACTCATCTGTTCCGATGATGGCGACATCGTTCTCTTTGCCCTGGATCCGCAAGCGGTCCCAACTATTCATCACCCCCGTGGCGGCGACGATTCGAGACCCGAGCTTTTCGCGAATGGCGTCCACATCAGCGATCTTGATGTAGTCGGCGGCTGCCGCCGCGATGGCCCCATTGTTGCCAGCCTGGTACTGCGCATAGATCATATTCGACCCAATGCGCTGGATCTGTTCGAGAATATAATCGCGGCTGGTAAGCGAGATGGTGACCACCAGAATCACGGAAGCATTGCCGATCACCAAGCCAAGCGCAGTAAGGAACGCGCGGAACTTGTTCGCCCGCAACGCCTCGATGCTGGAGCTTAACGCCTCACTGCGAAACATCCCTTTTATCGTAACCGCTAGATGCAACCACACTACAATGAAGGTGTGAAGTTTCGGAGCCTCCCCCTCCTGGCGCTGGCGACCTCCAGCCTGGGACTTGCTCAGTTATCCTCGACCGTTTCGCTCAGTAACGGCGTCGAGATAGAGGTCACCACGAGCCTGGGTCAGCCCACGGGCGAGGAGGTTCTGAGCGTCGAAATGACGCGAGCTTCGGGCGACAGCTTTTATCGCATCTTGAAGGACCAAAATAATCTGGCGGTCTTCGCCTACGAACTCGTCGTGAGCCGCTCCGCGGATGGCAATGAGATGAACTTCATTGCAAAGCCTGCGGAAGACGATTTTGCCGCTCGATTTCCTTACTCCGACGCCGGCAAGCCGGTTCCGAGCCTTTCTTCCGACCACAAATTTGAGCCGCTCCGTTCCGGCGAAGAGGGTCAGATCGGTCTATTCGAAATCCCCGGAATGGGCCTCACCGTTGCGGATTCGATCCGCGTCGTGATTAACCCGGAAGACGCGGCGTCTTCCGCTGGACCACTTCGATTCGCGTCTTTGAAAGTATCCATCAATGGCGGGCCCCCGGTCCAGACCGCTGGTTCGGTTTCAGGCCGATACGCCATGTTTTACATCCCAGATCAAGGAGGCTACTTTTTTTCAACCGGTCCGCCCAACCGGGGCGCGTTCGCAAAAGTAGGTTCGATCGAGGGCACACGGATGCGGTTCACCATCGACAATGCCAGTTTCGAGTGTACGGCTGCCAAGCCGATTCTGGCACAAGCGGAAAGCAGTGATGTATGGGTCTACCACGATGCCTCGTACGTTCCGGCCGGAAACTGGACGCAGGAGATCGGAACCGCGGCGGAGCCGGATAAAGTAGAATTCTTCACGGCGGCGTCGGATACGCTCGATTGGTGGCTCCAGTGAGCTTTACATGCGCTTGCCAATAGCGTACAGCGCTTTATCGCTGCGCAAGAAGATTTGCCCATCGGAAATCGCCAGGGTGCTCAGAACATATTCGTCGATATTGTTCTCCGCCAAGATCTCGAAATCCGGACCGGCTTTGAACACGGTCGTTAGTCCATCCTCGCTGGTCACGTAGATCTTGCCATCCGCAAGAATGGGCGACGCTGAATACGAGCCGGGCTTCAGACGCTTGCGCCCGTAGACTTCCTTCCCGGTCTTGGCGTCGAGGCACCACACGATTCCGCGATCGTTGACCGAATAGAAGTACTTCCCATCCACGACGGGCGTAGGAACGTCGGGCCCGTTGTTGAACTGCCAGAGCAGATTAGTCTTCGTAATATCGCCGCGTCCACCGACCCGGAAAGCCTGCACCGGCCGTTCGCGGGACGGCGCGAAAACAATTCCGTCGTCATAGACCGCGGACGCCACAGTGCGATAATCGCCCTCATTGTGCGGGTTGAACCCGGTTCCGCGCCACAGTTCCAGGCCGGTCTTCAAATCATGACCGGTAATGACGTCGCCTCCGATCACGATCAGCTCGACATCGCTCTGCGTCTTGGCGATCACCGGAGTCGTGTATGAATCCGGGGACTCCATACGCGCAGGCTGTGCCTCTCGACCCGCCACAGCGTCTTGCCCGTGCTCTTATCGATGCGAAGCAGATAGGAAGGATCGCGTGTGCGCATGCCTTGCAGCACCTGAATGTAGAGCGAGTCCTCGTGAAGCACCGGACTCGACGCATATCCCCAATTCAGTCCGAATCGGCCGTAGTCTTTTTGAATGTCGCGGCTCCACAACTCCTTCCCCGCGAAATCGAAATTCTTGAGGATGCCGGTGCCGGTCATGATCCATACGGTCTTGCCGTCGGTGACCGGCGAGGGCGTGGACATGTTTTGCTTTTGCTCCCGGTGATCCCCGCCGCCCAGCAAACGCTTCCATTCGACTTTAGGACCGCGCCGATCGACGCACCACAGATACAGGCTGCCACCCTCGGCCACATTAAGGAAGATGTGATCCCCGGAAATGATTGGAGTGGAACCGCTCCACGACGGAAGCAGGAGTTTCCAGGCGATATTTTCCTTAGGTCCCCACTTGAGCGGAAGATTGGTCTCTCCGCTGACGCCGTTTCCACGCGGTCCGCGCCATTGCGGCCAATCCTCCGCGAGCGCCGCGCTGAACGCGAGAAGCACGAGGGCCAACGGAATTAGCCGTCTCATAGACAGCAGGATACCTCAGGGAGGCATCGGCGCAACCGCACCAGTGCTGGCCGCCCTCGCTCTTCATCGCGACTTGAGATCGCAGATATTCCCCGTTTTGTATCCTGCGATTGCAAAGCCCGGCTCACATGCAGGGAAGCCTCCGAGGATTCCGTCCGTTTTGAAGCGCTACGGTTAGCCCGTTGCGTCCGGTTGGGCGCAGGAGGGCAGAGAACGCACGCGGTGTTGCCCATCTATATCCATTTGCGTGCGGCGCGGAATAGTTCCTGATCTGTTTGGTGGTCGCGCCGCACGCTCTTGCACTCCTGAATCCCCGCAGCTACAGCAGCGGAGGGATTGGCAGGGGAACTGGTATTGGCGGATTTGGTAATGGCGGATTAGGTAACGGCGGATTTGGTAACGGCGTGTTCAGCACCGGCAAGACATCCAGCGTCGCGGATACACTCACGCACGCGCCGACGGTCGCGGAGATGATAGGCGTTTCCACAGTAGCCACCGGATTAGTCGTAATGGTAAATGTGGGACTCGTTTGACCAGGTGCAATCACCACGGCCCTGGGGACAGCCGCGGCAATAGATGAGCTTCCGAGCCTAACAGTCTCGCCAGTTTGTGCCGCTGCGGTGAGTTTGACAATACCAGACAAGCTATTTCCGCCGATGATCGACCCTACGGAGAGGGTCAATGATCCTACACAGGGAGTAGATGTTGGTTGGCCGCCACCGGGGTTGCCAGAGGGATTAATTGTCAGTTCTGCGGACACGGTGTTTGCAGAAGTAGCAGTGATGGTCGCAATTGTCGTCGATGTTACCGGCGTCGTGCTCACCGGGAACGACGCACTGGATTGCCCTCCCATCACCATCACCGAGGGCGGCACGCCGGCCGCGGGGTTGTTGCTCGATAGCGTCGCCTGCACACCTCCGGAAGGTGCTGGAGACGATAGGGTAAGCGTTCCTGTTGCGCGTTGCCCGCCAGTTACAGTCGAGGGCACGATGGTGAGGCTAGCGATGGTCCCGGTTTGTCCCCCGCTGCCGGGAGCGCCAACAAACGCTTCGCACGCTGCCAATTCAGCATTCGTGTCCGCAGGGCACACGACCGCATTGCTCGCGTAAAACTCAGAGCCAGTCGAGTTGGTGCTATAGATATTGAATTGCTCGGGAGGGGCGGAAGTATTGACCCCGACGAGTTGCTCCCATGCTCCCATTGTGGAGTTGTGGATGGTCAATGGAAAACTGTTACCAGGGCCAGCGCCTATCCCTACCTGGCCGCGCACGACATAAACCCACAAGGAGGTCAACACCCGTGTATGGAGCCCGCTCGGGTCAAACACCTGCGTGATGCCAGAGGTTCCCGCGTCCCCTACCGGCGCTGAAACCATAGGTTCGGCGCGGATGTGTATCAAGTGGGCGGGCAGCGTGAAAAACGGAGATGTCGATCCGAGAAGCAGGTCCGTCTCCAGCTCCAGGCCGCTTCCAGTTACGCACGGCCCATTAATCCACGTGTTCCAGCTAGCAGCGCTACTTTGGCCGTTGCAGGTTTGAGTTTGCACTGTCTGAATTGCAAAACGATTCTCAAACTGGCCGTTGGTGAGAAGATTTGTTTGGGCGCTCAACGTTGCCGTGCCTATAACCGCCAGGCTAATGGGCAAGAGTTGAGCGAATCCGGCGCACTTGGACATAACTCTACCTCCTCTGGTATTGAAGTAGGGTCTTGCGAAGAGGCCAATACCCACGAAACCGCTTTTACGGTATTGTTTAGCGCGAGAATTCCCGCCTGAAGCTAAGCTCCTCCGAATTGAACGCTACCGCCCGCGGTAACGTTCCGCAAAAACCCGACTGGTTCGCTCTGTCGCAATTCATCTGCCAGTGCGATCATCTTCGACAAAAGGTTCTAATCCGTTTACTTTTGCGAGCTAATCAGTGTTTTGTTCCTCGACACACTTCACGGTTAAAAGCGGAAAACACTTCCCTTTACTGTAAACTTGTTGCAGTTTGTCTTGTGGAGGCTGCCTTCGTATCTCGCGGAGAAAGTGTCTAAACTGCGATAGTGGTGCTTAGCGGAGATGATTCCTCTGGGTCTTCGGGCTCAAAAAGAGGTAGTTCATCCTCCAGTTTTGCAACGTCACTAGATTTGTGAGGGAACCAAGCCCTGGCGAATCGCATAAGTTGACCAACTCGGTCATAGAGTGGAAACCAAGTTTTCGGTAGATCGTTGATCTGTGAGTTCGGAGGGTTCTCAGCGAGATAGCGAGTACAAGGGCTGCTTCGTTTTCGGAAAGGCCCTTCGCAATCGTGATCAATACCTCTGCTTCTCGATTAGTCAAAGTCTGACGCTCAGGCTTAAGCCACAATGGAAGGCGGGGCATCGTCGACTCTTTTCCCTGGCGAAGAAAGCAGGTTCGCCCTTTACAGCGGGGCGCACAAGAACGGTGCGCTCTGATTGTTGATTGCGGTGTGGGGCATCTCGCAACAAAAAATCGGAACCGCCCAGAAGACCTCTGCGCCTTTCTGTTTGTCATGTCACCGCACTTGTACTGGTTTACCTCCGCTCGACTTTGCAAAATGTAGGACTTGATCCTACACCTGAGGGAAGTTCTTTGTAGCCGCTCGCACGGTTAAGGAGCAACGCAGTGAAACGAGGCTCTCCGTGAGCGTATCCTCAAACCGAGGGGGCGCCTCGATGAAACAGGTTGCCTGTTCGCGAAGAAGTACTCGGGTGCTGGAACAATTCGATCACCTGATACAACAGCTGCGAGATGGAAGTCTGAATCGCAACTCTTTCCGTCTCTGGGAAGCCGAGATCATTTTGGATATCCTGACTTGCGACACACACGATACTGCGATGAGTGAAGTCTTGCTCCGCTATCAGAAGTCGGTGCACCGGCGATTGGCACATGGATCACTTCTGCCAATAAAGCTTTCCGAATATCTGGAGTCGACTAAGAACGCTGGCCGAGGGAGAGCCGCATAATACGCATGAGCGTACACTAACATCGGGTGTCCGACCGTTGGGTAGGCCGACCGATCTTGAGAGATCGGGGCGGGTTCGGATGTTCGCGGGAGACAATTACGACCGGCCACGTCTTGCCGCCAGCCCCGGGTCCGCCAACCACACTCACCTGGCAGGGGGATCATCGATCAGATCGAGGACCGCCTGTTCGGCATCGCGACAACGCGATCGATCGAGAACATCGTGGTCGGCGAGTTCAATCACTGCCACGATTGCGCCTTCTCGCCTCGGTAGCCGTCTCCGGCGTTCATTCGCGCAACCGGGCATCCAGCTTTTCTACCAGAGCGTCCACGACGGCCTCCTTGTGCATCGGTGCACCACAACATTGTTGAACACGGTCTTCGACCTGGCAGCAATGTTCATAACTCGGCGGCCGGTTTCGGGATGAATGCCGGTTGAACATTCACCACGCCGTACTGGCGGTCCTCGTGTTCGCGGTGAGCGGCCAAGGCCCAGAGGAAGGTGATTCGATGTCCAGGCACGGACACGTTCGGGTGGTATCCGCTCGGTATCGCGACGGCATCTCCGTCCCTTACGACGGTAACCAGTTCCGGGTACTCGGTGTCGTTGTAGATCAGTTGGATCCCATACGCCGGTTCCGGCATGTCGAAAAAAACGTACATTTCCTCGAGCATCTTGGCGTGCTCGTGCGGCGGCCAGCTCGTCCAATTGCCGGGATCAGACACGGTGAAGCCCAGCAGCAACCGGTTGGCTTGCACATTTTTCCCGATAATGACGCTGACCTGCCGCTGTTGGCTGGCGGCCCCGACCGTGAATCTCAGCGATGGGTCGACCGAGACCTCGCCGTATCGGACCACTTGCACCGGATTACGCCCGCTTACCGCCGCAGAGAATTCGGCGATATCCGCCACGCCGTCGCTGCTCACTTGAACGGACGCGTCGCGGGGAATGTAGATCCCGTCGAGCTTCCGAAGGTCGTGATGCTGGCCCTCCACGCTGACCATCGCGGACCCATTGAGGACGATCAACCCGGCCTCCTGCTCGCCGGTATGGAAGACCACGGATTGGACGCTATCGGTTAAGATGATGCGGCTGTAGCACAAATGGCGATTCGTGCTATTGGCGGGAGTCACCGCGATGTGACGCCCGGCTTGGGAGTTCGTCTTCCGGAAGATCTGGGTCGCATGCTTGGTTTCGGTTGCGTTCATAAATACAAAAATACGCTACTCGGTGGTGAGCCAATCCTGGGCGTGCCTCTCCAGCGCGATGCGGACCAATTGGCTGCGGGTCCGGACGCCAGTCTTGTCGAAGAGCTGTTGCATCACCGCCTTCACGGACCCTTCCGAGGTCTGCAATTGGAGCGCGATCTCTTTGTTGGTGAAACCTTCGAACACGGCCTTGAGAACGGTCCGCTCGCGCGCGTTCAACGGTTGTAAATTGCGCTGTTCTTCGGCTCGCCCGCGCGCGGCCGCCACCACCGAACGCACGGCCCTGGGATCCAGCCACATCTCCCCTGCGAAAATTCGGTGAATAGCGTTCACCAGGTCCGCAGGCGGGCTGTGTTTCAAAAAGACGCCAGCGGATCCGGCTTCGAGGGCGCGCAGGGTATTCGTTTCGCCCATTCCGGCTGTGACCATGAGAACCCGGCCTTCGAACCCTCTTTCCTTGGCGCGATCGAGGAACGCGGAACCTTGCTCGTTGCCGAGGTCGTAATCGAGAAGGACGATATCGGCCGGTTCGCGGGCCAGGATTTCGAGCGCTTCAGCGATGGAGGTACAACTTCCAACGATCCGGAGGTCAGGTTCGGACTGGAGCAACCGGCTGAGGCTCTCGCGAAAGAGGCTGTGATCGTCCACCAACAGAATCCGGATCGCGCTGGCCATAACTCTCTTTCCCGCCCGAAAGCGCAGGCGATAAATCCACAATGAAGCTGGACCCTTGAGGCTCGGGTTCATAACGCAGGTCTCCCCGGAAGGAGCGCATGAAAGCTCGCGATAAATACAAACCGAGTCCAGAGGCCTGGGCCCCCTGCTGGAACGGCCGGAACAAACGGTCTGGATTAACGACTCCGCCTCCGGTGTCGCGAATCTGCACCGTTACGCTCTGCCTGCCCGATCTTGCCGCGACCGTCAGTTCCCGCCGCTCCTGATTCACCATGGCTCGCTCGCTGTTCTTGATGAGATTGAGGAACACCTGCAGCAAGCTCTGCCGGTCCGCCCACACCGGCGGAAGATCCGCATCGATTTCCCAGCGCACTTGGACCGCGGCTTCACGAAGGGCCGGCTCCACGATAATGCTCAATTCCTCGAGAAGCGATCTGAGGTCCACGTCAGAGGCTTGATTCGCCGTCTGCCGCAGGTCCATGGACGCAATCTTCTCCAGCGCCCCAATCAACGTTCCCAGGGCTTCGAAATCCTTGTTTTGCGATAGCGCGCCGCTACGGGCCAGATTCTGGTGCACCACCGCGATGGCGCCGCAGACATTTCGAACCTCGTGCGACACAGCCCCCACCAGAATCCGCGAACCGGCCAGCAGCTGATGGAGACTAAGCTCTTCGCGGTTTCTCAGATCCTCCGAAGCGTCGACCACCATGGCCGCCATGCGCGGTCCGACGCTCGTATGGTAAGTAGAGAACCAAACGTCGGCCAGAAAGACCTCGCCATCCTCGCGCCGGCCGCGGCATTGCATCACCGTCCGGAACGCCTGTCGATTGCGGTCCAGCGCTGGAACGTTGATCAGTGAGGGAAGATATTCGCGAATGGATTTGTCGGGTAGCGTTCCGGGCTTGAGGCCGAACAGACGATGCGCCGCGTCATTCGCGAGCAAAATGCGGCCGTCCGCATTCGTAGTGAAAATGGCGGCTGGACTACTGTCAACCAGCACCTTGAGCTGTTCTTCCGCTTCCCTGCGAGCCTGGCTTTCACTCTCGATCTCTGCCAGATGCTTCAGCGCCACTTGGCGGCTGCGAGTCACCTCCCGGACAAACAGCCCCGCGCACAGGAACGCCGCAAAGATCAAAACGTCGCGCGGCAATCCCGATCCCGGGAACCATTCGAAGCTGTCAAAGACTTCCGTCAGGAACGTACAGAGTGCCGCAATCGACGCAACCTGCCAGACGCTCAACACGCTGCCGGCGAGCAGCATGGGAAGCAGATACAGGAACCCAAGCGGAACGTTTCCCTCAATCCGCCAGTCCGCGAACGCGATCGCCGCGATGATAAGGGCGGTTCGAAATAAGACAGCCTTGCGATTGCCTCGAAGAAGAAAAGACAGCATGTAATTAACTGGCGAACCCTTACCTGGCCGGCTTGAACCGGCTCGTCTTCATTCTAGGCCACGCCACCCAGACTGTGCCACGACTTGACCAAAGGATATCGCGAAATTGGCCAAAAGATAAGCCGATCCGCGGCCACCGCGATTGCGTATAATTCCCAGGAGGTGTCACAGATGAGTGAACAACAGAACACGGGCTTAATCCAGAAGGTCTATGACGCGTTCTCACGGGGCGATTTGCAGACGATTTTGAACAACCTCACGGAGGACGTCGATTGGGGGTTCGAAGCCCCGCACACGATTCCCTACGCCGGACAACGGAAAGGGACCGCCCAGGTGACGAAGTTTTTCGAGGCGCTGGCGACCACGCAAAGCGGCCAAAAGCTCACGCCGCAAACCTTCGTCGCTCAGGGCGATCACGTCGCAACGCTCTGCCGCTATTCGGGGACCGTCACAGCGACGGAAAAGAAGTTTGACTGTCCCGTCGCTCACTTCTTCACTATTCGCGGCGGCAAGGTTGCCAGCTTCGTGAACGTGACGGACTCCGCCGCGATGGTGGAAGCGTACGTGTCGAGCTCGGCCGCAGCCAGGTAAATGCGGTCGGCCTAGGCCGTGCGCATCGTTTCCGACTTGTCGCCGGCGATGGCCGCTTGTGCCGCCGCCAGCCGCGCGATGGGGACGCGATAGGGCGAGCAGGACACGTAATTCATACCCACGCGATAGCAGAACTCGACCGACGTCGGTTCCCCGCCGTGTTCGCCGCAGATGCCGATTTCAAGCTTGGGCTTGGTCTTGCGGCCCAGCTTGATCGCCATCTCGATCATTTTCCCGACGCCATCCTGATCGATCGACGCGAAAGGATCCGCGGTGAAGATTTTCAGGTTTTCGTACTCTTTGGAGAACTTCGTATAATCGTCGCGGGACAGACCCATGGTGGTCTGCGTCAAATCATTTGTCCCGAAACTGAAGAACTCGGCGAATTCGGCGACTTTGTCCGCGGTGATGCACGCGCGCGGAATCTCTATCATGGTGCCGACCATATAGTGGAGATCCTTGCGCCCGGCCTTCGCTAATACCTCCTTGGCCACGCGGTCCACAATTTCCTTCTGGTTCTCCAGTTCCTTCGCGTTCCCAACCAGCGGGATCATCACTTCCGGGATCACCTTCACGCCTTTCTTCGAGACTTGTACCGCGGCCTCAAAGATCGCGCGGGCTTGCATTTCCGTAATCTCGGGGTAGGTGATTCCAAGACGGCAACCACGGTGACCGAGCATTGGGTTGAACTCGTGCAGCTCTTCCACGCGATGCAACAGCTCCGGCAAGCGCTTCTTCAGTTCAGCGACAGGAATCCCATACTTCGCCGACATCTCTTTCTTGATCTTGGCGTCAACGTAAGGGAAGCGCGCGACATCCACCATCAGGTCCTCACGCTTGGGCAGGAACTCGTGCAAGGGCGGGTCAAGCGTTCGAATGACGACCGGAAATCCGTCCATGGCCTCGAATAATCCCGCGAAATCCTTGCGCTGCATCGGCAGAAGTTTCTGAAGCGCTTTCGTGCGAGTTTTTTCGTCGCGCGCCAGAATCATCGCCTGCATATGCGGAATACGATCCGCGGCGAAAAACATGTGCTCCGTGCGGCACAGCCCAATGCCTTCCGCGCCGAATTTGCGGGCCGCCTTGGCGTCGCGAGGAATATCGGCGTTGGCGCGAACGCCAAATCCGCCACGAAACTAATCGGCCCACGTCATCAGCTTGGCGAAGAAGGGCAACTTCGGATCCGGGTCCGTGGTCTTCGCCTGGCCGAGGTAGACTTTGGCGCTGGTGCCGTCCATCGAAATCCAATCGCCTTCCTTCACGGTGATGGTCTTTCCGCCTACTTCCACCGTAAATTGTTTGGCACGCTCGCTGATGGAGATGGCACCCGCGCCGACGATGCAGGGCCGGCCCATTCCCCGGGCGACCACCGCCGCGTGACTCGACTTACCTCCCACCGCGGTTAGAATGCCTTTCGCGACGTCCATGCCGTGAATGTCGTCCGGCGTGGTCTCTTTTCGCACCAGGATGACCGGACCGCTTTTGCCCAGCTCCACTGCTTCGTCGGCGTTAAACACCGCACGGCCCACCGCCGCTCCGGGCGAAGCATCGATTCCGGTCGCGAGCAATGTCAGTTTCTTAACCGAGGGCATATCGAGGACCGGATGAAGGAGCTGATCGAGCTGCTGAGGCTGCACACGCAATACCGCCTCCTGCTTGCTGATCATTTTTTCTTCGGCCATATCGACGGCGACCCGAACGGCTGCCGGACCGGTACGCTTTCCGTTCCGGGTCTGGAGCATGTACAGCTTCTTGTCTTCGATGGTGAACTCGAAATCCTGCATATCTCGGTAATGCCGTTCGAGCTGGCCGGTGATTTCGCGGAGCTGCTTGTAGGCTTCGGGCATCACTTTGGCGAGCTCGGAAATAGGCTGTGGAGTCCGGATTCCGGCGACCACATCCTCACCCTGCGCGTTAATCAGAAATTCGCCGTAAAAGACCTTCTCGCCGGTCGCCGGATCGCGCGTGAAGCCGACGCCGGTCGCCGAAGTATCGCCCATATTGCCGAACACCATCGCCTGAACGCTCGCCGCCGTCCCGATCTCGTCCGGAATCTTTTCCATCTTGCGGTAGTAGGCCGCCTTCGGATTCCACCAGGAGCGAAACACAGCATCCCGCGACATGGAGAGTTGTTCCCGCGCGTCTTGCGGAAACGGCTTCTTCGTCTCCTTCTCGACCAGCTTTTTGTACCGCTCGAGAATCCATTGCAAATCGCCGGCGCTCAGATCGGTATCCAACTTCGCCTTGGCCTTGTGCTTCCGTTCGTCGAAAATATGGTCGAACTTCTCCATATCGATGTTGAGCGCCACCTCGCCGAACATCTGAATGAAGCGCCGGTAGGAGTCGTAGGCGAAACGCGGATTGCCGCTCTTGCGCGCCAGTCCTTCCACCGTGCTATCGTTCAAGCCTAGATTGAGAATGGTGTTCATCATGCCCGGCATCGAAAACTTCGCGCCGGAACGCACGCTTACCAGCAGCGGGTTTTGAGCGTCGCCGAGCTTCTTGCCGATCTGCGATTCGAGTTTTTCGAGCGCCACATGAATCTGTTGGTCGATCTCCTTCGGCACTTTGTTGCCGCTCTGAAAATAGATGTTACAAACCTCGGTGGAGATCGTAAATCCGGGCGGTACCGGAATTCCTGCCCGGCTCATCTCGGCAAGGCCAGCGCCCTTGCCGCCGAGAACGTCTTTCATCTTGCCGTCGCCATCGGCTTGACCACCGCCGAAGCTATAAACGTATTTAGTCATTATTTTTGGTCTCCTGCGGTTACAATTTCAGAAAAATCTGCGATCGTGGAAAAGCTTCGCAATAAATGATCGAGCATGGTCAGGCGGTTTCTCCTGACGTTGGCATCTGGCGCATTCACCAGCACCTTGTCAAAGAACTTGTCGACCGCCGGGCGCAAGGTCGCGATGGCCTCCAGCGCCGTTCGATAATCGCTCGCGCTCGCCAGCGCGGCTACGCGCCGGTAATCCGAATAGAGTTCGCGTTCCGGCCCGTCTTCCAAGAGTTCCTCATCCAGAGTCAGGCCACCGGTGAAGTCCGCCTGCTTCAGAATATTTTGGATGCGTTTAAAGCTCGCTGCCAGCGGCTCGAAATCCTCAGTGGGACGAACCGCGGAGAGCGCCGTCAGACGAGCCTCCACGTCGGCCAGCGTCCCGCATCCGGAGGCGAGCACCGCATTGACTTCATCGTATTTGAACCCGCGAATTTCGCGGAAGTAGTATTGAACTCGCTCCAGCAGGAAGTCACGCAACTCCCCGACGACAAGCGCCTCGAACTGGTGATCGAGCTTCGCTTCCACCAGAATCTTCACTACACCTTGCGCGGCGCGGCGAAGCGCGAACGGATCCTTGGAACCGGTCGGAACCATCCCCACCTTGAAGCACTCGCGCAACGTGTCGAGCTTGTCCGCGAGCGCCACAATCTGCCCTTCCGGCGTTTCCGGAATCGAATCGTCCATGCTCAGCGGCTGGTAATGTTCGTAGATCGCCCGCGATACCGGTTCGGGTTCGCCCTGCGCCTTGGCGTACAGACCGCCCACGATCCCTTGCAGATCCGTAAACTCCTTCACCATTTCCGTGGTGAGATCGCATTTCGAAAGTTTCGCCGCGCGCTGCGCATACTCGTTTCCGCGCAGTTCCTTGACCAGGTCAACCACGCGATCGGTTTTGGCCAAATAGGAGCCTAGCTTGGCATGAAACGTCACCTTGGCCAGGTCCGGAACGCGATCCGCAAGGGTCTTGACCTGATCCACGTCCCAGAAGAATCGGGCATCGTTGAAACGAGCCTTCAGCACCCGCTCATTCCCGCGCCTGACCAACCCCTCGGGATCGCCGCTGGTATTCATCACCGCCACGAAATTCGGCGCGAGCATGCCGGGCACCGGCTCCAGCGAAAAATACTTCTGGTGATGGCGCATCACCGTGGTGAGCACCTCGGCGGGCAATTCGAGATAAACCGGATCGAATTCGCCGCGAATCGCGGTCGGGTATTCAGTGATGAAGGTCAGCGTTTCAATCAGATCGGGGTCCAGCTTCGCGCCCAGCGCCGAGGCCTGGGTCTCGATCCTGTGGCGCCGCTCGTGGGACGACAGAATCACGAAGTTCTCGCGCAGCTTGTGCTCATAATCCCCGATAGTCACGGGAATTGACGATGATCCTAGCTGCCGGTGTCCCCGCGTCGCGCGTCCACTGGCTACTCCTGCAATTTCGAATCGCACTACCTGATCGCCCAGTAACGCCACGATCCAGCGGATGGGCCGAATAAACCGCGGACCGTTCTTCGTGGTCCAATACATCGTCTTCGGCCACTGGAGTCCCACGATCGCAGCTGGCAAAGACTGGGCGAGAATGTCGAGCGTGCATCGGCCAGGGACGGTCTTGTGAAGCTCATAGTAATCCCCCGCCCTGACGAGCGTGGAGAGATCGACGCCCTGTTTCTTGGCGAATCCGGCAGCGGCGCGCTCGCCGGCCGAAACCGGAGGCCCTTTGACTACCTGTTCCTGATCGGGAGTGCGCTCCGGCAAGGCCGAAGCTTGAACCACGAGACGTCGCGGCGTGGCGTCGACGCGCGGCGTCGCGCCCAGCAGATCTATCGCCGCGAGCTGTTTCAAAGCACCGGGGATCATCCAGTGCGGGATCTCTTCCGTGCCGATCTCGAGCAGGAAATCGAGACTCATGCGGCCTCCGCCTGCTGGTCAACCCAGATCGCCGCGGTCCCGACCGCCAGGTCGCGCACCCGCTTGATCACCCCCACCCGCTCGGTTACCGAAATCGCTCCCCGCGAGTCCAAAAGATTGAAGAGATGCGAGCATTTCAGCACCTGCTCGTACGCAGGCAGCACCGGGAAACGATGTTTCTCGGGATATTTCTTGTACTCGCTCAGCAAACGTTTGCACTCGCTCTCGTGCTCATCGAATAACCGCCGCAGCCGCTCGACATCCGCCATCTCGAAGTTGTACACGGAACCTTGCAACTCGTCGGCGAGCCGAACTTCGGAATACTTGACCCCCGGCGCCCACTCGATGTCGTAAACGCTATCGACGCCTTGCAGAAACGCCACAATTCGCTCGAGACCGTAGGTCATTTCAGCGGGCACCAGATCGAGATCGATGCCGCCGCATTGCTGGAAATAAGTGAACTGGGAGATTTCGAGACCGTCCAGCATCACCTGCCAGCCGATTCCCCACGCGCCGAGCGTCGGCGCTTCCCAGTTGTCCTCTTCGAACTTGATGTCGTGCTTCAGCAGGTCGATGCCGATCGCCGTGAGGCTTCCCAG
>JBEKBK010000053.1:0-25053 GCA_050015435.1 Bryobacteraceae bacterium | reverse complement strand
GGTCGCGTATCACAAGGCCGACAAGGCTATCCAGAATATCGTTGCCCTGCTTGCTGCGGCGTGATGTTAGCTGCCAGAATGTTGAAGCATTCTTGTTTACAATCTCTGACCTAAGAATCTACTAGACAAGCGCCACCTGCGCTTCCGTGGGTTCCGCTCAACAATACCAGGGCTCGTCGAGGTATGGAATCGTCGCGCGCGGCATCAGGTCGAAATTATCCGGCAGGGGCTGGGCGCCGGCCAACGCCACGATCTCTCGAAAGATTGCGGTACGGCTCCGGCCTTGCTTCTGCAACTCGTGCACACGGCGGAACACGCGGTGGGTCAGCCCGTCCACTTCCGGGTCGGGATGAACCCAGGGATACACCAGCGACTTTAAATCGAACGCCCCGACGATCTCCCGGACATCGTCCAGTTCCAGCAGACGTGAGCCGGACGTCACCAGCAGGCGAAGCGCAAGTTGGACGGAACCGACGTTCTCCACCAGCTCCAAATCGATTAGGACGTTGAGCAAGTCCCGATAACCTTCGATCGTGGTCCAGGGAGTGAACGCGATGAACGTTGGCTGCAGAGTCAAATCGGCTTTGCGCGCAAGCGCCAAAGCCTCGAAAAAATCCCTGCGCGTGTGGTTCTTTTCGAGCTTTAACAGTACGCGATCATCGACCGATTCCACCGCACTGGTGACGAACAAGCATCCGGTGTCTCGCAAGGGACGCAGCAGATCCCGATGCTTGAGAAGATGCTCGACCTTAATGGTCGCGTCATAGGTGATCTCCGGAAATTCAGCGTGCAGCGCCTCTACAATCTTCATGGCGTGGGTGGGGCCGTTGAAGAAATCCGGATCGCCGAACGTCACGTGACGGGCGCCCGCCGCTATCTGGCTGCGAATATCCTCGAGCACTACTTCGCGCTGCACAACCCGGAAATGGCCCTGATAAACCGGGACCACCGGGCAATGACGGCACAGGTGCTTGCAGCCGCGGCTCGCTTCGGTGTAAGCGACCTGCTTCCGTTCATCGCCGTGGTGCAGATGCGCATAGCTCGCGGCGTCAGGCAGATCGCTTCGATCCGGCCGGATAAATTCGAGGCGGTCTATCGAATCGCCTGAAACCTGCTCGCCTCGCGCGAGCTTCGCCAGAGAGAGCTCGAACTCGCCACCGAGGATTGCCTCGACTCCAAGGCCACGCAGAAGATACGAATTCAGCGGCGCGTACAGCCCGTAACAAACCAGTCGAGCCGCCGGGTTCAGCCGTTTCACGCGCTCGATCACGGGCAACGCCAGGCGCGTGGCCGTATGCATCGGCAGGTAGAACGCGATCAAATCAGCAGACTGCACGCGGGCCGCTGAAAATGCTTCGACGGCCAAGTCTATGCATCGCACCGTGTGTCCCTCCCGAGCGAGCCAGGCGCTAGGAGACGCCAACCCGAACGGTTGATGGCCCAGGTCATAGGTGGAGACAAGAAGGACGTTCACTTGTATCCAGTGTAAGCGTGCGAATCCACTAACCTGAGAATATGCGCCGACTCGCCGCCGCGCTTCGACCCACGTTCCAGTACTGGATGAAAACCGAAGTCCACGTGTATGCGTTCTCGGTGGCGGCCAACGTCCTGCTTTCGTGTTTTCCGTTCCTCATCGTGATGATGTCTCTCTCGCGGCTGGTCTTCAACGAGCAGACGACCATTGCTTCGGTGGACCTGGCGATGAAGGATTTTTTTCCGGACGCGCTCGGAACGTTCCTTCACAACAACCTTCCGCGGCGGGGTCCCACCGAGGTCATGTCGCTAGTGCTGCTGCTGTTCACGGCGAACGGGATTTTCGAGCCGCTCGAGGTGGCGCTCAACCATGTTTGGGGAATCCGGCAGAACCGGAGTTTTGTGCGCAATCAGATGGTCAGCCTTGCGTTGATTTTCGCGTGCGGGAGCTTGGCCATTTCCTCGTTGATGCTCACCGCGATGAACCGGCAGTCGCTCAGAGGTGTTTTTGGCATCACGGGCGCCTGGATCTCAGTGGCGTTTTTCAAGTTTCTGTCGCTGCTGGTGGTGGTTCTGGTTTTGTTTCTGATCTATCGATTCCTGCCTAATGGAAGGCCGCCGCTGAATCGGGTGATCGCCGCGGCCATCGTGGTGGGCATGCTGATGGAGGGCCTAAAGTACTTGAGCAAGCTCGTCTGGCCGTGGGTCTTTAAGAAACTGGCGCGCGAATACGGCGTTTTCAAGTACTCGGTCACCCTGGTTTTCCTCGGATTCTTTGCATCCCTGCTCGTGTTAGCCGGAGCGGAATGGGCAGCGCGGAATCATCGAATGGACGAGAAGGCGGCGGAAAAAGAACATGAGAGCCTGAATGCCTGAACGGCCGCTAGCGGTGATCACGGGAGCATCGAGCGGAATTGGGGCCATGTTCGCGCGTAAGCTGGCTGCGCGCGGGTACGATCTTCTGCTGATTGCCCGGCGTGAGGATCGCCTACGCTCGCTCGCGTCCGAATTTGCGGAGACCTATCATGTCGGCGCCGAGGCTCTGCGCGCCGATCTCACTTGCGAGAACGATGTTGAGCGTGTTGCGGCGAGAATACGTTCCGCTCCGGGGCTCGGCCTGCTGGTGAACAACGCCGGATTTGGCAGCATGGGATTTTTCGTCGACGCCGATCCGCTGGGTCAGGAACAAATGCATCGCGTTCACGTTCTGGCCACCATGCGCCTTACCCACGCGGCGCTAACCAACCTGATGCCGCGACGCACCGGCGGCGTGATCAATGTGTCTTCGATCGCAGCGTTTGGCCACGCGCCGCAAAGCGTGAGTTACTGCGCCTCCAAGGCTTGGATCAACAGCTTCACCGAAGGCCTGGCGGTCGAACTCAAGGCACAACAATCGCCTGTAAAAGTGCAAGCGCTTTGCCCCGGATTTACGCTGTCGGAATTCCACGACATATTAGGCATGCGGCGTGATCCGATCCCGAAATTCTTATGGATGACCCCGGATTTCGTGGTGAACGAATCTTTGCGGGGATTCGATCGCGACCAATGCATCGTGATCCCCGGCTGGCAATACAAGCTGGTCGCGGCAGGGCTGAGATTGCTGCCGCGCCCTCTCTTGCACCGCGTGGTAATCGCCGGCGCGCGTTCCCGCAAGCGCCGAATTTGATATAGACTTGCCGTACTGGGGGTTGTCCACATGGACCTGAATCTGACTCCGCGCGAGCAAGAGTTTCGTGACGAGGTGCGCGCCTGGTTCTCCGCGAATGTACCCAAGGACTGGACGAAGATCCGGAACGCGGAACAAAGCATGGAAGCCCGTTTCGCGGATCTGCGCGCGTGGCAGCGAAAGCTTTTCGACGCGGGCTGGGCCGGCATTTCCTGGCCGAAGGAGTACGGAGGCCGGGGCGCATCTCCAATGGAACAGGTGATCTTCAACGAAGAGATGGCGCGGGCCGAAGCGCCTCCGATGGCGAATGTGCTCGGGCTCGGCATCATCGGGCCCACGATCATCGCGTACGGCACGGAAGCGCAAAAGAAGCGCTATCTCGAAAAGATTCTCAGCGCCGAAGAGATCTGGTGCCAGGGATTTTCAGAACCGAACGCGGGCAGCGACCTGGCCGGCCTGTCCACCGAAGCCAAGCTCGAAGGCGACCATTTCGTGGTCAACGGCCACAAATGCTGGAACAGCTATGGCTGGGTGGCCGACTGGTGCGAGCTGGTGGTGCGTACCGACTCCACCGTCGCAAAGCACAAAGGACTGACCGTGCTGCTGGTGGATATGAAAACTCCAGGGATCGAGGTGCGCGGCCTGAAACAGATGAGCGGCGAAAGCGAGTTCTGCGAGATCTTCTTCCGGGACGTGCGGGTGCCGGCCGAGAACGTCGTCGGCAAAGTCAACGACGGCTGGAAAGTGGCGATGGGCACGCTGATGCATGAGCGGGGCACGTTTGGCGCCGGCCTCCAGGTCACGTACAGGCGCAACTTCAATCGTCTGGTGGAGATCGCGCGTGAGACCCATCGCAACGAGGATCCGGTGATCCGCCAAAAGCTCGCGCAGTGCTATGCGGAAATTGAGGTGATGCGCTTGAATCAATTGCGGGCCTTCAGCCGCATCAACGAAACGGGCGTGCCTGGTCCGGAAGGCTCCATCCAAAAGATCTTCTGGAGCGAATTGAACCAGCGCTTCCAGCAAATCGCGATGGAGATCATGGGGCCGTACGGCCAGCTCGAGCACGGCTCGGAAGACGCGTTCGATGATGGCCAGTGGGCCTACGGCTATTTGCGCAGCCGCGGCAATACTATCGAGGCCGGAACCTCGGAGATCCAGCGGAACATCATCGGGCACTTCGTGCTCGGGTTGCCCAAGAGCTATTAGTGACCTATCACAGTCAATTCGATGGTGGAGACAACCGCTTGCTAACGCGCGCGGCTCGGTATCACGTACTGAGCCGCGACCGTGAGGGAGCGGATACAGATACCTCATCACGTTAGGAACGTTCCATGCAATTCGGATTAAGTGAATCTCAACAAATTCTGAAGAACAACGCGCGGAAATTTTTTGCGGCGGAATGCTCCATGCCGGAAGTGCGCCGCTTGATGGAGACCGAAACCGCGCATGACGATCGACTGTGGCGAAAAATGACCGAACAAGGATTTCTCGGCGTGATTTTTCCGGAGGACGTGGGCGGAACCGGACTCGGGATCGTCGAGCTGGCGGCGCTCACCGAAGAGATGGGCCGCGCGCTGGTTCCCGGAGCGTACCTCGCGACGCTGCTGGCCGGCGCGCTCATCGATGCCGCAGGTTCGGCTACGCAACGCCAGAAATATCTCGGGGCCATCAGCAACGGGGACGCGAAATCAACGCTAGCTCTGCTCGAGTCCAGCGCCAGTTGGGATATCGATTCGATCCAGATGCCGCCGCTCACCGGCGAAAAGAGATTTGTGCCGGACGCGGGCGTGGCCGACTTTCTGGTGGTCGCGACGCGGCAACATGGGGAGCTGGCGCTTTATATCGTGGACGGAAAGGCCGTGTCGAAAACGCGCATGCCCGCAATTGACCTTACCCGGCGGCTGTATAAGGTCGGGTTCGAGAATTGTGAGGGCGAACTCCTCGCCAGCGGCCAGGCGGCGCGCAAAGCGCTCGATCGGGCGCTCGATATCGCCACGGTCGCGCTCTGCGCGGAGATGACCGGCGGCATGCAGCGAACGCTCGACATCGCGGTGGAATACGCGAAAACCCGCAAACAGTTCGGCAAGCCGATTGGACAGTACCAGGCGGTGCAGCATCAATGCGCCGACATGCTGATCTGGACGGAGAGCTCGCGTTCAGCCGCGTACTATGCTGCCTGGGCCCTCGACAATGCTTTCAAGCGGCCGGAGCAAGAATCCGACGCGCGCGTCGCCGTCAGCGTGGCCAAAGCGTACGCTAGTGACGCCTGCCGCGAAGTTGGAAATCGCGGCGTTCAGGTTCAAGGGGGTATGGGGTTTACTTGGGAAAACGATACACATCTTTATTACCGGCGCGCAAAGGCGAGCGAAATCGCGTTCGGCGACGCCACTTTTCACCGCGAGAGAATCGCTCGTCTGGTGGTGGATCGGGTGAACGTTCGTGATGCTGTTGGGGTATCATGAGGAAATTGAATCATTTCGCCCGAGCGGGGCGGACGTGCGGGCGCCTCGTCTGGGGCTTTGAAAGGTAGCTGCACCCATGGAAAAACAGGCGCAAAACATACAAGAAGCATTTCTAAATAACGCGCGGAAAGACAAAACCTTCCTGACCATCTATCTTATGAGCGGGGTCAAGCTCTCCGGCCGAATCAAAAGCTTTGACAAGTATTCGGTCATCCTGGAAACCAATAATCAGGAGCAACTGATTTTTAAACACGCGATTTCCACTGTGGTTGTTTCCAAACCCTACCATACCCAGCCGCATACCAACGCCGCGTCCGCAGGGACCCACCTTTCGCCCGGCGCGCCAGTCACGGATAACGAAAACTAAACCGAGCCTTACTTGCCCGCAACATCCGAAGAAGTCGCCCTGCTGGTCGGTCTGAATGTAACCAGCCGTGGTTCGCAACGCACACCCTCCGGCGTCGATTCGAATTTAATCAGTGCGCAGGAATCCCTGGAGGAACTGGAAGCGCTTGCGGCCACGTCAGGGGCGCGGGTCGCGGAGGTCGTGATTCAGTCCCGCCCGCGTCCCGATGCGGCCACGCTGGTCGGCTCCGGAAAAGTGGACGAGCTGAAGGCCAAGATCCACTTCCACGAAGCCAACCTGGCGATCTTCGATCGCGAGCTGACGCCCACCCAGTTGCGGAACCTGGAGCGCGCGCTCGACGTGAAGGTCCTGGACCGGACGCAGTTGATTCTCGATATTTTCGCGCGGCGGGCAAGGACCCGCGAGGGCCAGTTGCAGGTGGAGCTGGCGCAATTGAACTATTTATTGCCGAGACTGACCGGACGCGGCGTGGAGATGTCGCGGCTCGGCGGCGGCATCGGAACGCGCGGACCTGGCGAAAGCAAGCTCGAAACCGATCGCCGCCGCATTCACCAGCGCATCCAGGCACTGGGGAAAGATCTGGAGCATGTACGCGGCGGCCGCACGACGCAGCGCCGGCAGAGACAAGCCGTGCCGCTCGCCACCATCGCGCTGGTCGGCTACACCAACGCTGGGAAATCGACGCTGTTCAACCGGCTTACCGGCGCGGGCGTGCTGGCGGACGCCAGGATGTTCGCGACGCTCGACCCGACGGTGCGTCACGTCACGCTTCCCTCGCATCGGCGCGTTCTGATGAGCGATACGGTCGGCTTCATCCGCAACTTGCCGACGACCCTGGTGAAGGCGTTTCGAGCCACGCTGGAGGAGGTGGTGGAAGCGACGCTATTGCTGCACGTAGTGGATGCGAGCTCACCTCAAGCGGCGCAGCATACAACGCAGGTGATGGCGACCCTCAGCGAGATCGGAGCCGCCGAGACCACCCAGATTCTCGTATTGAACAAAACCGACCTGATACCGGGCGATCCAGACCCGGCGGCGCTCGCTCGAAGGCTTCTGGCCGATCCTGAAAATCGGCCCGCCAGCGCGGTGGCTATCTCGGCGCAGACGGGCGCGGGGGTCGAAGCGCTGTTGAAGAAGATCGACGAAATGCTGGCGCTCGATCCGCTATCGCCTTGCCGCTTCCGTTTCCCGATCGCGGACGGCGCTTCGCTGCACCTGCTTCACGAGCGCGCCCAAGTCACGTCGACCCGCTACAGCGGGGATTTCTGCGAAGTGGAAGCGCTGACGCCGGAATCCGTCAAGCGGAGATTGCTGCCTTACTTGGTGGCTTAGAGCTCAGATCAATTCGCGTGATCCGCGTAAGGGCCATCGCTATTTCCACTCAACGTTGTTGCGCCTTGAGGATAATCGACTAGATGACACTCGAGCAGATTGAAGAATCCCTCCCCAACGGTCTGCACGACGCGGAGATCCGGGAGATTGTGATGGACTACGAACACGCACGTTTGACGTTTGCGGTGAACGTGCTCGTTGGGCTACCGACGGAGCAGAACCCAGACCGCGAACGCTGCCGACCTGGAGCGATCGTGTTTGAGGGAGTTCTGTTCTATTCCGTTGAATTCCCTCAGGTCCGTTCTTCCTTTCAGCATCCTGGCCCAGCGGGTTTTTCGTACGAAAGGACGTCAGCGGGAGAAATACCGGAAGACCTAGAGAAGGTTCTTCTCAGCGGAACCCAAAGCTATTCTTTCTTCATGCGAGATTGGCTATCGCATATATACATAGCCGCTGCTGATGTTAGCTTTTTATGGTCCGATCGCTGAGGCCTGGCAGGCTAGATGTTGGCCGCTTGGCGATCGTTCCGAACGAGCGAAACTCGGCCCAGCCAAGACTCTGACGGCTAGGCTATGATTTTAAATGTCGGATGAATCTCCCGAATTTGCTCACGCTTCTGCGGATCTTCTTTGTGCCGCTGCTGGTGGCAGCGTTGCTGGCGGATGGAACCTTTCTCGCCGGCCTCGAGACGCAGATTGGCGTCTCGCACGAGATTTTCGCGGTGGCGATTTTTTTGATCGCCGCGGTCACGGACCTCCTCGATGGTTATCTGGCCCGGCGATGGGGGCAAGTGACCACCGTTGGGATGCTGCTCGATCCGATCGCGGATAAGTTGCTGATTTCCGCTGCGCTCATTTCGCTGGTGGATATTCATCGCGTGCAGGCGTGGATGGTTATCCTGATTATCGGCCGCGAATTCGCTGTCTCAGGGTTGCGCTCCATTGCGGCCACATCGGGGTACACCATCAGCGCGAGCGAACTGGGAAAGAGCAAAATGGCGGCGCAGGTAACGGCCATCTCCCTGGTTATCGGGAGCATCCGCTGGCCGAGTCTGGTTGACGCCGCAGCCATCGGGATGTGGGTGGTGATGCTGTTCGGCATCGTTTCCGCAGCGGATTATTTCCGCAAGTTCTGGCGGAAGGTGGACGATCAGATCAAGCACCGGCGCCGCCGTGAGCTTCTCTTATTACAGCGCCAGCAAAGAAAGTTGAGAGCGGCGGCAGCGCGGGCTGCGGGAGCCGAACTGCGCAGTCCCTCAACCAACCTGTGAAGCGTGCGCCGCGGTAACGGGATAGCCGAGAGCTTTCCATGCGTCGAAGCCGCCGATCAGATTGATCACGTTCTTGAATCCGGCACGTTGCATCAGACTACAGGCGATCGCGCTCCGATAGCCTCCCTGGCAGTGCACCACAATCGGCCGCTCGGGATCGAGTGGAGCCAACATAGATTCCAACCGATGCAGCGGCGCCAGGATCGCACCCGGAATGTGCCCCGCGGCCCACTCGCTCTCCCTGCGAACATCGACGATCTGCACGTCCTTCAGTTCACCCGCTGGAATTTGAGGAACCTCGACGATCTTACGCTGCTCGATCGCCCACTGGGCCATCCCGCCTTTGAGCGTCCCTACCACGCGCTCGATTCCGACCCGCGCCAGACGAATACGTGACTCCTCGAGATGCTCTTCGTCTTCCGCAATCAGCAGGATTTCTCCTTGTAATCCGAGAAGTGTCGCGGCCCACGTCGCGAACTGGCCGGAGAGTGCAATGTTGATCGCGCCGGGAATATGGCCGGCTCCGAATTGGGCCGCCGGGCGGGTATCGAGGATTGTAGCTCCCGCATTCGCACGCGCCAGGAACTCTTCCGCGCTGAGCTGCGCCAACTCCGGAAGTTCTGTAAGGGCGGGCGCTCCACTCCGGTTCAACTCGGCATCCTGGGCGAAGTATTCCGGCCGCTCTGGTAACTCGGCGGTGACCAGACGCACGAATTCTTCTTTGGAGCGGGCCCGCAGAGCGTAGTTCAGCACGCGCTCCTTACCAATGGTCGACTGGCGCTCCGGACGCATCTGTTTGCCGCACAGGGAACCTGCGCCGTGCGCAGGATAGACCTCCACGTCGTCGCCAAGGGTCAGCAGCTTTTCATGGAGGCTGTCATACAGCATCCCCGCGAGCTGCTGAGGAGTTTTATCTTTCGAGAGATCGGGACGCCCGACATCGCCTATGAAAAGGGTGTCACCGGTGAGAACGGCGAAGGGTCTCTCACTGCGATCGAGATCAGTAACTGTGATCGAGATGCTTTCGACGGTATGGCCAGGGGTTTCCAGAAACCGCAGCACGACGCGACCGAAACGGATCTCATCGCCTTCACGGACGCCGACGTGAGGGAACGAAGCTTCCGCGAGCGCACCCAGGTAAATCTGCGCGCCGGTTCGATCCGCCAGCTCGCGATGACCGCTGACGAAGTCCGCATGCAGATGCGTCTCAATGATGTACCGGATCGCGAGCCCCTGCCGGTGAGCTTCTTCGATGTACAGGGCGACATCGCGCTGCGGGTCGACGACGCAAGCGAGTCCTTCCGACCCGAGCATATACGACGCGTGCGAAAGGCACGTCAGGTAGAACTGCTGAAAGTACATCTTAGTTAAAGTATGGATCAGGCTCGGGAATTGCTGCGCCGTCTTTCCGCGGCGAGGATGCGCCGTACTTGACGCCAGCCGCTGCATCCCGCATCACCGCTTGCCCGCCGCCCACCAATCCGGAATAATCACCCAACACCTCGAGCGCATGCCCCCGTTTTTTGAGCTCCTCGCAGGTCGCGGCCGGCACCCGACCCTCGACTTGGACATCGCAACCGCCTAGGGTCATCTTGGTGAACCTCGGCGCTTCGAGCGCGGCCTGAATGTTCATCCCGTGATCCACTACGTTCGAGACGAACTGAGCCTGGGCCTGCGCCTGATTCATGCCACGCATGATCCCGAAGGCGATGTGCCGATCGCCTTTTGCGAGGAAGCCCGGGATGATGGTGTGGTACGGGCGCTTGCGCGGCGCGAGCGCGTTCGGATGCGCGGCATCGAAGGAAAAAGCAGCGCCCCGGTTATGTAGATGAAATCCGAAATCGTCAACGACGATGCCCGACCCGAACAAGTCCGAAATGCTTTGGATCCACGAGACCACATTCCCTTCGCGGTCGGCGGCTGCGAGATAAATCGTATGCCCCCCCGCAGCGAGCTCCCCGGGCCGAGAGTCGCCGTGCGCTTTCGCCGGGTCGATCAGGGCGGCGCGTTCTTCCGCGTATTCCTTGGACAACAGCCGGTCAAGCGGGACCTCGTGAAAACGCGGATCCGCCAAATAGCGGCGTTGGTCCTGAAACGCGAGCTTTTGGGCTTCGATTTTGAAGTGATAGGCATCGGCACTGAGGGGGTCCACTTCATGGAGCGGGAAATTCTCCATGATGTTGAGCATCTCCAAAGTACCCGCGCCCTGCCCGTTGGGAGGCAGTTGATAAACGGTCCAGTCGCGATATGGCGTCGAAAGGGGCTCGACCCACTCGGACGAGAATTCGCTGAGATCCTCCACCGACAGAAAGCCACCGAATCGTTTGGAGGTTCTGAGAATGGCCGCCGCGATATCGCCTTGGTAAACGATGGTGGGGCCGTGCTCGGCGATCAGTTTGTAGGCTCGCGCCACTTGCGGATTGCGGAAAATCTCGCCCACGGCCGGCGCCTTACCATCTTTCAGGTAAACCCGGCGCGCGTTTTCGTCTGCGGCGAGTTTGTCGCTCAAGCTTTGCCAATCCCATTGGATCAGCTCGGTGACCGGAAATCCATTTTCCGCGTAGTAGATCGCGGGAGTGAACAGATCGCGCCAGGGAAGCCTGCCGAATTGGGCGTGCATCCTGAACCAGCCGTCGGCTGCGCCAGGAACGTTGACGGTATGGATGCCCGCACCGGGCATTGCCGTGAAGTCCAGTTTGCGGAGCGCATCGAGGCTCAGCGACTGGGGAGCGAATCCACTGGCGTTGATCCCGGTGAGTTTCCCCGTCTTTGCGTCGCGATAAATGGCGAACAGGTCGCCGCCGATGCCGCACATCATCGGCTCGACCACGCTCAGTGTGGCATTGGCCGCGATCGCGGCGTCCACTGCGGAGCCGCCTCGGGCCAGAATCTGAGCACCGACCTGGGACGCAAGAGTCTGGCTGGTGGCAATCACGCCACCTTCGCAGATGACCATGGATCGAGCCTGGCTTCGATCCTTTGCTTTCGTTTCTAAGACCATAGGAAGGACCGCCGAGCGGCGAAAAGAGTTACGCTGGCAGGTATTCTCGAATAGTACCGTAAAACGCTTTGACGAAGTCGACGGCGGTGCGGGTGGCGCCATCCTGGTCGCGGTCGACAATGGGGACGACTACGCGAACCAGCGCGGTGTCGGTACGGTTATAGCGGATCGCATCCGCGATCACCCAGAACTTAGCCGTGTATTCGCTCGCGACCGCCCGGTCCCGCGATTGATACCAGTACAACACCACACTGCGGTTATCTCCGTGCTCGACCACAAACTGGTTTACCGAGATTGGTGCGGCGCGGCCGACGTCTACCGAAATGATTTCGGATTGCAGCGGGGTCCAACCGTTGCCCGGCAGGCAGTTTTTCGGGGAATGCGGGGCCTTCCCATTTCGTTGCGACCGAAAAGCCGCTATGAACAGGTTCACGCCGACGTTGCTCGGCGGGTCCACGAACATGCGATTGAGCAGATCGTCCGCCTTCAATACCTCTTGTGTTTCGGCGTCGACCACGCCCTCCTGGGCGAATTTCCACGATCCAACATCGCGCGGCATCTCGGACAGCGGCCGGACGGGCGGAATCGCTTCGGGACGGATTGAGCTGTACAGCAACGCCGCCTGCGCCACCAGCAACAGTGTGACCAGGCGAGCTGGGCCGGAGTTCAGAAATCTAAGCAACGGTGCTCCCCGGATGGAATTTCCATTTGTAAAAGCGGTTGATCAGGGCGTGCAGAACGATCAGCATCACGAAATCGATCGCAAAAATGACGAACCCTTCCGCGCTGTGAAAAAACCCGCCCGCCAGCTCAGGGTTAAACTCGCTCAAAATGCCGGTGACGGTGACGCGCCCGGCATTGGCCAGAATCACCAGCGGCAGCGTCCCAAGCAGCAACGCCCAGCGCATCCACACTTTCTTATCGAAGAAGTAGGCGTATACCAGGGCCAGAAACGACATCGAAAGCAGGCTTCGGATTCCACTGCACGCTTCCGCCACCGACAGCTTCTGGCTGGCCAGTTCCAGCACATTGCCATCGCGCAGGACTGGAATGCCGATCAGACCCAAGGTAAATTCTGCCACGCGGCTGGCGAATAATTGCAGCGGAAACGTGATCTGGTTGAAGACCACGGTAGGTATCGGGATCATGAAGAGCAACATGGTCAATGGGAACGCGAGTTCCTTAACCAGCTTTGTTCCGCCAAACACCAGCAGCAGGCCGACCAGTGTGATCAGGATCGACGTACGCTGCAGGAACAACTCCGCGCCCAACATACCGATTACGCTCTGGAGCACGCCCCAAAGCATGATCGCGGCTCCCCACCAGGCCGGTTTCCATTCAATCTCCAGAAGCCGTTCCCTGCGCTGCCAGACCATGTATGCCGCAACGGGTATCACGAAGAATCCGTGTCCTACGTCCTCATCCACGCTCCATTGCACCACCAGGTGCTGCAGGACTGGGAAATACACGACGATGAGCAACGCCGTGAACCAGGCGATCGCCGGCCATGACAACATCCGGGCTTTAACGGATGCTTGCCCCGGTATGAGTCCGGTGACGGTTGCCATATAGTTCAGTTAAACACAACAAAAGGGGAGTGCGCCAATGCGACGATCTGAGGGAAAAGCCCGGAGTCGCACGTTTTAAGTCGAAGGCGGAGCCGCAGGCAGATCCGTCTTCAGCCGGTTGGTCACCCGATTGACCAGACGGCGAGGATCCAGCAGATGCTGCGGACGATAATGGCGCTGCGACCACCGGCTCCCGTCCTCGAATTCGATGCCGAGGAAGTAGCCGATTTCGCGAAATACGCAATATTTGACTTTGCCTACCAGCTCCCCGCTCGGATAACTGATCTGAAAATTAGTACCCAGAGCGACCGGCCGGTCGACTTGCAGGCAAGCGCCGGAAAGTGAGATGTCTTCAAGGTTGGCCACGCCCCTTCGAGTCCGGCCGGTTTGGTCCTTCCATTTGACATCCACGAGATCCGCGCAAAGCATTCTTGGTTCAGCACGCCTATCCAACATATCTAACCAACTAATCGGTCTTCAGATAGGTCTTGATTAGCACTTCGGCCTTAGACAAATTTGCCCTAAGTGGCCGGTAGGGCGGATACTTAACCTGGACGTTTTCCCGATTGGTACCATGTTTTCACCAGGATTCGCAATGGAGAGCCTTCCCTATTACCTTCGGCAGCAAGGAAGAGAACTATGCTCGCGCGTCGGGATCGGGCGGCCTGGCGGCTATCGAATTCTGCTGCTGCACGCAGCTTTGGTGGCCGTGTTTGGCGTGTATATTCCCTGGCTGAAGGGTGTGGATTTCCTGGATCCGGTCATCACCGCGGCATATGCCTGCCTGGGCATCCTGTTCGCGGCCCCGGCCGCAGCCCAGGCTTTCGCTAACGATAACCCTATCTCGATGCCTGACGTCATCGCGCGGATCGTAATGGCGGTGCTCTATGGCGAGATCATAGCCGTAACAGTACTGATCTGTGGCTTTGGAACGGTATATCTGACGCATTCCCGGCACTTCGTAGTCGCGCCTGCCCTCGACACTCTGGTCGCAGCGGGGCTCCTCGGCATTACCGGATCGTTCGCGTTGGCGGCAGCCGCGGCATGGATCACGCTGCGTTTCTCGGCTAACGCCGCACGCGGAGCCATGCGGGTCGTTTTTCTACTTATGCTGCTCGTTTTCTTTTACCGGTCGCGCTGGCTGCCTGATGTCGCGGATACAGCCGCGCTGGTGTGTTTCGTGATTGCGGCGGCGGAATTCCTGGCCCTGCGCAGACTCGTGGTGGCGAGCAGCTCGCAATGATAGCGGTCCCCTATCACCTGGGTTGTAGGGATGTCGAAGTCGGGCGAGGCCCAACCAAGCTTCTTAACGCACTGCATCAACCGTGTCATATCGTGGAGTGGATCGACTTGGGCGCCGGACAATCGGAGGCCATGATCAATCTGAACGTGCAGTTGGCAGCCGCGGTGCGAGCACACAGCGGCGCTCCCTTGATTCTGGCGGGGAGTTGCAATCTGTGCCTGGGGGCACTGGCGGGATTAGAAGCCCGCACAGGGCCGGCGTGGGCCCCCAAGCGCTGGAGAAGCTCGCCACGGTCCGCCGCGCCAGGCTCCGTTGTGCGGGCGAGTTCCTCAAGAGAGGAGTCGCTTGGGATCGTCTGGTTTGACGCTCACGGCGACTTCAATACACCGGCCACGTCACTCAGCGGACGGCTCGACGGAATGGCGCTGGCCGTCGCCACGGGCGTTTGCCAGGATGAATTGCGCGGGCGTATCGGCCTCGAGCGGCCTGTTCCGGGAGCGAAAGCGCTACTAGTCGAGCCGCGCGACCTGGACCCAGGGGAAGATGAGAGGATCGAGAACGCAGCCGTGCGGGCCCTCCGGCTCACGGAACTTCAGGATGCATTGAATCATTTGGACGCTGAAACGGTTTATCTTCACATCGATCTCGATGTGGTTAATCCGGAGGTTTCTCCGGGAGTGAATTGCAACAAGCCGGGAGGGATCTCCCCTGAGCAGTTGTACGGGGCGATCCGGCTCATCGCGACCCGGGTACCGCTTGCCGCGGCGATGATCGCGAACTACAATCCGGACCGCGATCCCGAAGACCGCACGTTGCGAATCGCAGAGCATCTCGCCGGAATGCTTATCGAGAGTTGCGGATTGTCATGACTCCCGTCACACAGCCCCTTCCGAACGCGCCCGCCCCGGCTCCCGACAAAATCGGTGTCTTGTTGCGCGCCGGATTGTTCGTGCTCATCGGATGGCTCGGCTGGATTCTGTTTCCAATTATCCTTTTTCCAATCGCCGGGATTATGGTAACGTCCGCGCTTTCGGGTTTCGCGTCGGCAGCGGTCGCGAACACGATCGCGGTTCGAGTCTACGAACGGGGGCGGCTCTCCGACATCGGCCTGGGATGGGCGGACACATCTCTTCGTGAATTTCTTACGGGCACCGGCTCTGGGATCGCAGGGGTAGTGGTGGTCGTTGGCGCGCCATTCGCCGCTGGAATAGTTCGATTCGAACCCGCGCCCGGAGTTGAACATCCGTGGGCCAGCTTCGCGTTTGTGAGCGTCGTGCTCCTGTTCGGCGCGGCAGGGGAGGAACTGCTCTTTCACGGCTATGCGTTTCAGTTGCTCACACGGTCAGTAGGCGCGTTCGCCACGCTGTTGCCTTCGAGCGTCCTGTTCGGGCTGGCCCATATGGGAAATCAGAACGTCACGAGCCTGGGTGTGCTGAACACGATCGCCTGGGGCGGCTTGCTGGGCTACGCCTACCTGCGGACGAACGCCCTTTGGCTCCCCATCGGCCTGCACTTCGGATGGAACTTCGCGCTACCCCTGTTCGGAGCGAACCTGAGCGGGTTTACAATGGGTGTGACTGGGTACGCTCTGCACTGGAGAGTCGGCGATCTCTGGAGCGGGGGCGCTTATGGGCCCGAGGGCGGCTTGCTGACCACGGCGATGGTTGCGGCGCTCTGCTTCGTGGTGCATCGCGTAACCCCGGAAGAGCAGGAGTGAGGTGTTGGATGGCTACGATTTCTCCGCGGGTGCTGGTAGCGGCGTTCGTCGCGGTTGCGTCGCTCTCTGCCGATCAAAAGAAGCTGACCCAGGACCATCGCGTGGAGATCATGCGGGGCCTGATGGCCGAGTATGCCACCGTTAGAGTTCCGTTACCGCGCTCTATTAAGCCCCTCGACGTAAAAACAGACGGAAGTTTCGATAAGCAGCAGTTTGACCAGGCTGCCAAAGCGTACGGACCCGCCGGCCGGGTGGGTGATCTGGTTCAGGTAACCCACGTCGATATCGAGAAAGACAGCATCTTGCTCGAAATCAACGGAGGCCTGAGGAAGAGGGGCGGCTGGAAGGATCACGTGCAGATCGGCATGGCTGGTCCGGTCAGCGGCGGAGTGACTCAGGTGAATGGCCAGCCGACCAACGCGCCCGGCGGCACGCTCATCGCCCTTCGTTTCGGCGGCGATGGCATCGGCGATGTCACTTCCTCCGAGGTGAAGAAGATGCTGGCGCCCGTGATCGAGTTCGATAAAGGAAGCGCCACCGAGACGTACGAGCAGTCCCTGCCTCCTGCGGTGAAACAGGCGATCGAAGAGAAGAAACCCCTTGTGGGGATGGATCGCGACCAGGTTCTGCTGGCGCTGGGCAGGCCCGTGCGGAAGTCGCGCGAGACTAAAGACGCAGTCGAGTATGAGGACTGGATTTACGGCACGCCGCCGGGTCGCGTAACCTTTGTTACCTTCGTGGGCGCGAAAGTGGTGAAGATCAAGGAAACCTACGCAGGGCTCGGTGGAACCATCGCGGAGACACCTTCCCAACACTAACCCGGCGTTAGAAACTCGGCAAGCGCGCCGCGTTCTGATAAGATGTCCGCGTGGCTGCAATCACCTCGGTAACTGCGAAAACTAAAATTGAACTCGATCTGGCGGGGGATTTTGTCCGCGTCGTGGAGGCGGCAGCGATCGCCGCGGCGCGTACCATTGGCCACGGCGCGCCCCAAGCTTCCGATCAGGCCGCCGTCCAGGCCATGCGCCACTCCTTCGAGGAAGTCGAGATCGCCGGCGAGATCGTCATCGGGGAAGGCGAGCGCGACGAAGCCCCGATGCTGTATATCGGCGAAAAAGTGGGGGCTCCTGCCCCTCCCGGCGTCGAGTTCCAGCAAGTGGACATCGCCGTGGATCCGCTCGAAGGGACGAATCTCTGCGCGCAGGGAACTCCCAACTCCATCGCGGTGCTGGCGGCATCCGAGCCGGGTGGCCTGCTGCATGCGCCGGATTGTTACATGGAGAAGATCATCGCGGGTCCCGCCTGCCGGGACGCCTTGGATATTGACGCCCCGATCAAGTACAACCTGAAAGCGATCGCACACAGCCTGGATCGCCAGGTGCAAGACCTGGTGATCATGGTGCTCGACCGTCCGCGCCACGCGGAGTTGATCAAGCAGATCCGGGCGTCCGGCGCCCGCATTCTGCTGATTCCGGACGGCGATCTTTCGGCGGGTATTGCAGCCGCGGTGAGAGGCGCCGGCGTCGACGCGGTGTTCGGGATTGGCGGCGCTCCGGAAGGCGTGCTGGCGGCCGCCGCCATGCGTTGCTTGTCGGGGGAAATGGTGGCGCGGCTGGTCGTGAATACGCCCGAGCTAGAAGCGCGGGTCGAGCGCATGGGCATCACCGACCCCAAGCGCATCTACACGGCGCGCGATCTCGCGCCAGGCAATCAAATTATCTTCGCTGCCTGCGGTGTCACCGAGGGTGCTCTCCTGCACGGAGTGCGATTCTTCGGCGACGGGTGCCGTACGCAGTCGCTGGTCATGACTTACGCTTCACGCAAGGTTCGCTTCGTGGATACGGTGCACATGTTCCAGGAGCCCGGCCGCAGGGGCGTGCGGTTATATTGACACTCCAGTCGCCCCCAGTAATATACCCTTGATGACATAATGTCGTTTATGGCATAATCGGGTGTGGCATGGGATGTCGAATTCTCTGATGAGTTCGGCGAGTAGTGGGACGGACTTACTGCCGCGGAACAAAAGAGCGTCGACTTCACAGTGAGCCTCTTGCAGGAACTGGGCCCGATGCTGCGAATGCCGCATTCCTCCGGCGTGGAGATGTCGCAACACGCACACATGCGGGAGCTGCGCATTCAACACGAAGGGCGCCCATACCGCGTCCTTTACGCGTTCGATCCGCGGCGAGTGGCAATCCTGCTGATCGGCGGGGAGAAGACGGGCAAGGATCGCTGGTATGAGGCGCACGTGCCTCGCGCGGATGCGAGTTACGACCGGCATCTGCGCGAGCTGGAAAGAGGAGAATGACCGATGGCACGGAACTACAAAGAGCTTCAAGAGAAGATGGACCCAGCGAGCCGCGCCGACAATGCGCGGCGCGTGCGCGAGGAGTTGCAGCGAATGGCTCTCGACGAACTCCGGCGCGCAAAGCAGCTCACCCAGGCGGACATGGCTGAAATGTTGGATGTGCCGCAGAGTTCGATCTCGCGTATTGAGCAGCGCGCGGACATGTACCTCAGCACGCTAAGGAAATATGTTCATGCGATGGGCGGTGTCCTCCAGATTCAAGCGGTTTTTCCAGACGGAGGCACCGTGGCGATCAGCCGCTTCGGTGAGCACGAGGACGAAACCTACGTGGTCCGGGCGCGGGCGGAGAGCGACGGCAAATATAGGTTGGATGCCCAGCCATTGGACCAGGGAGCTCCGCTTTCCACTAAGCCGCTCAAGCTTCAGGCGTTCACGAAAGCGCTGAAGGCTCTTCATGTTCCTGAACCTCAGATGTCTGCCATCCGGAAGAGCCTGGAAGATGCTCCTTTGACCGAGATTGGTGGCAGATTCGGGCGAATGGTTTTCAGTGTGCCAGACCTGATAGCAGCCGGCTTTGAGACGACGAGTGTGGAGCGGTGAGGTTCGATCTCATGCCGATGCCGATTTCGCATCCGGCGTTCGGACGTGCTCCGGCCGAACGCCCATTCCGATCAGGCGCGCCGGAATGCGGCGCAACACCGGGAATTGCTGGAGAAGCCGCAAAGGGAACGGAAGCGTGCGGACAGGAGCCTGGTTATTCAACGCGGGGCCGATGAAGCGCTTGTGCGCGAAAACCTGGAATCCTTGGGTCACGCGCGTCGGAAACTCGCGCCGCCGTTGAACAGCCTGCAGGAGTTGGTCGCTCACTGCGCCCCGAAGCAACGGTCCGGCAAGAATGTTCGCGGCGGCGACGGCGTCCTGAATCGCGAGATTAATCCCGACGCCTCCAACCGGTGACATCGCATGCGCGGAATCCCCGATGCACAAGAGTCCCGTCCGCGACCATTGACGCAGTCGATCGACGGCAACCGACAACAACTTGATGTCGTTCCACTCCTTCAACTCATCGACGCGTCCACGCAGGAACGGCGCGACACTTGCGATCTCTTCGCGGAACGCGGGTAGACCGTTTTTCTGAATCGCGGCGAACGCTCCCTTCGAGATCACGTAGGCACACTGCCAATATTCGCCGCGATTGATCGTCACCAAAATCTTTCCTCTTCGAAAGCGGCCGAAAGTCTGCTCGGGATCGTCCGGCTGCCGCGCAAGCCGCATCCACAGCACATCGATGGGCGCTCCCAGATCGATCACTTCAAATCCGGCCTTCTCGCGAACGATGGAGCGGCGGCCGTCCGCCCCTACGGTCAGATCCGCGCGCACTTCGAGGACACCCTGTGGTGTGTTGGCGCGCACGCCCACCACGCGGTCGTCTTTCGAGATCAGATCGGTGACCTCGGTCTCCATCCGCAAACGGAATTGTGGATAGAGCTTCCCCTTCTCGGCGAGGAAATTCAGAAAATCCCATTGCGGCATCAGGCCAACGAATTTGCAGTGGGTCGGAAGATGTGAGAAATCGGCGACGGTTACCCCGAGGTCCTCGACTTGAGTCTCAATCTGCCGCAGTTCCTGATGCGGCCGGCGGAGGAACTCTTCCAATAGACCGAGTTCGTACATCAGTTCGAGGGTCGAAGGATGAATGGTGTCTCCGCGAAAATCACGCAGGAAATCCGAGTGCTTTTCGAGCACGACGACATCGACTCCCGCACGAGCCAGCAGAAAACCCGACATCATCCCAGCCGGCCCTCCGCCAGCAACGCAGCAACGGACTTCCATCGTTTCAGGAACAGTTTGGTCATGGGGCATCATCGAATTCCTTTCAGGGTCAAGCCACGTCCACGCTGCTAGACGCTATCCAGTACTCTACGTCGTACTATAACTACTTGCCTGTGAAGTACCTTGCCGGTTATGCCCCCAAACCACAGACTGGGAACCGTGGAACGCACTGACTTCGAACAGTGGAAAGCCAGAGAGGTTGCCCGCCTGCTCGCGCTGGTCGAAACCGAGCGCCGCTATTACCAGGAGATGGTCGCAACCCTTCCAGTCGCGCTGGTGGTGCTGGCAGCGGACCGTTCCGTGCTCTCCGCCAATCGTGCTTTTCGGCACATGTTCGGCTTGCGCACGGAGGACCTCAGCCGCAAGACCATCGATCATGTGCTGCCCTCCGAGCAGCTCGTTGAAAAAATCCGCAACGCACACGTTCAGGGGCCTCAATCGGATCTGTTTCTCGAGCTGGGCAACCGCTCCCTGAGAATCGCCGTGGTTCCGGTTCGAAACTGGAACGACGAGACCGAGCTCGAGACGCTCCTGATGGTCGAGGATCTGACCGCGATCGCCGCTATGCGCGCGGCTACTCCGGCCGAAGTTGTGACCGAAACACCTGCGGCGGCCGTCCCAGCGGAGCCGGTAGCCGCAATCCCGGTGGCCGCTCCTGAATCAATAATTACACCTTCGCCGCTGGATATTCCCGCCGTGATGTGGGAAGCCGACGCGGCGGAGTTGAAGTTCAAGTCCGTGAGAGGCGCAGTCGAACAGCTACTCGGCTATCCGGCCACACACTGGCTGGAGACACCTCAATTCTTTTCAGAACGAATCCATCCGGAAGATCGTGCCGCGGTATTGGCGTTCTACGGCGCGGCCATAGCTCGGGGCGGCGATGCTAGCGCGGAATATCGCGCGCTGGCGGCCTCCGGCGCGGACGTCTGGTGCCGAGAGTGCATTCGTGTGACGGAAACAGAGCCGCGAATCATTACCGGCGTGATCACCGATATCGGGCGCCGTAAACAGCTCGAGGAACAACTTCTCACGGCGGAACGCACCAGCGCTCTGCATGGTCTGGCCAGCCGCCTCGCACACGACCTGAACAACCCGCTGATGATCGTCACCGGCTACGGCGAAGAAATGCTGAACGCTCTTCCGCCCACGCATGCAATGCGCGCCGACGTCGAGCAGATCCTCTCGGCGACGGAGCGTATCTCAGGTCTGACGGGGCAACTGCTCGGCTTTACTCAACGCCAGGCGAAGCCGGCGGAACCGGTGGACCTGACCGCAACGATCGCGGGTCTCGAGGAAAAGATCGCTCATGCAGTAGGCGAATTGGTGGCCGTGGAGATCGCGACGGCAGGCGAAGCTGTTTGGGCCTTTGCCGATCCCGAGCAACTGGAACAGGTGATCCTTACGCTGGTTTCCCCGGTGCGCGAGGATGCTCATTGGCGCTCGCGGGTGGTGATCGGCTGCGAAGTGGATACGATTGCGGAACACCTGACTCCGTCCACGCTCAAACCGGGTGTGTATGCGCGGATGCTCATCCACGACAACGGCCGCGGTCTGGACGCCGAGAAGCGGGTTACCGTGTTCGAAGGGATCGTTACCGGTAAGGCAGCCGAGCAGAACGCAGGCCCGGCACTCGCCCGCGCGTATGCGATCGTGCGCGAGTGGGGCGGCGACATCGCATTCTTCAGTGAGCCGTCGCGCGGGTCGACCTTTGCGGTGTACCTGCCATATTTCCAGCCGGAACCCCCCGTGGTCGAAGTTCCGGCGCCAGTGGAAGAAGTTGCGCCCGCGCCGGCTGTGCCAGAACCGGTGGTTGTGCCCGAGCCCGCGCCTCCAGTTGAAGAGACCCTGGAAACCATTCTCGTCGTGGAAGATGAGGCTGGTATTCGGGCCCTGGTGCGGAAGATCCTCCGCCGCGAACGGTATAACGTGCTCGAAGCCGGAACCGCCGAGGAAGCCTTGACCGTTGCTTCGGCGCACCCAGGCACGATCCACCTGCTGCTCACCGACGTGGTGCTGCCGGGGATGGGCGGACGGGAACTGGCCGAGCAGATGCGCGCCGCGCACCCAAATCTGGATGTTCTGTACGTATCGGGCTATACCGACGATGAGGCGGTCCGCACGGGAGCGTTTCCTCCCGGTTCGAAATTTCTTCAAAAACCGTTTACGCTCGGCGCGCTGGTGGGCAAGGTCCGCGAGGCGCTCGACGCCGGACTCGGCGATCGCTAGGGGTTTGGGGTTAGTGCGCGGCGGAAGACTTGCGCCAGGCGTCGATCGCCGTATTAATGATCGTCGACAGAAAGAGGAAGAGACCGATCATTGCCAGCAAGATAACAACCCACCGGGGAGGTTCTTCCGGAGCTGCCCTGCCTGTTCCGCCGCAGCGCGAGCAAACGCCGCTCCCGCCGCACTTTTGACACTTCGGCTCGAGCGAAGAGAGATCCAGGTTTGTGCCAGTCCCGTAGCAGCGAGAACACCCGCCGTTTCCGATTCGCCCATTTGTGAGGTCACACTCGGGGCAACGACCGCTGGATGATATGCCTCCTGGCATTTGCGCACTCCACGCGCAGCCTAGCACGAGGGAAGGGGGCGTAATTCGTAAGGTTCGACACGCCATTTTGGGTGTCACTTTTCGGTGATAAAGTGGGGCTATGCTCCGCAGCCGGGCCGCAATCTGGCTCAGTATTTTGGTGTTTCTGCCGCTCGGGCTGGTCTTGCTCTACGTGTCAGGCTTGCGCGTGGAATGGAACGGAGACGTTGTACCTTACCGGATCTACTTTCAGCGTCGCGCGGCGCATGATGCTTTGATCGAGCAAAATCGCGCTCACCCCGAGCCACCCGTCGCAGGCAGAGTAGAGACGCCCGTCCCGGCGCCAATCCCAGAAAAATTGCCCAAAGCATATTGGACTGATTTTCGTGGTCCGAATCGAGATGGGGTCTATTCGCAGACCGAAATCCTGACGGACTGGCCATCATCCGGCTTGCCATTGCTATGGAAGCAGCCGATTGGTGGGGGCTACGCGTCATTCACCGTGGGAGCGGGCCGCGCCTACACAGTCGAACAGCGCCGCGACAAGGAAGCCATCACCGCATATGATCCTGAGACCGGACGAGAGTTATGGGCATATTCGTATCCGGCGCTATTTGATGAAGTGCTGGGCGGAGCGGGTCCGCGCGCCACGCCCGTGTATCACGATGGGTTGATCTACTCGCTCGGCGCCAATGGCGATTTTTATTGCCTTGACGCCAAAACCGGTAGGCCGAAATGGTCGAAAAATATTCTCGCGGATAACAACACGGCTAACGTCCACTGGGCAATGGCTGCGTCGCCTCTGATCGTCGGGGATAAAGTCATCGTGACCCCGGGTGGCGCGGCGGGAAAAAGCATCGTCGCGTACAATCGGATCACGGGCGATCCGATCTGGCGTTCCCTCGGTGACCGGGCCGCGTATACTTCGCCGATCCTGGCGACGCTCGCCGGCCAGCCGCAGATTGTATGGATCAGCGCCGAACGCGTGGTCGGTGTGGCGGTCGAGGACGGCAAACTTCTATGGGATTATCCTTTCCCCGCGATGATGGACATGAATTGTTCGCAGCCCGTGGTCGTCGACGATTCACATGTACTGCTTTCCTCCAGCGAGGGTCCGGGCGCGGTTTTCCTCGAGATTTCGAAGAACGGGGAAGGGCTGGCCGCGCATGAACTCTGGAAGAACAATCGTTTGAAGAATAAGTTCAACTCGTCGGTTCTGTACCAGGGATATGTTTACGGCTTCGACGAATCGATCCTGGCTTGCATGGACGCGAAGACCGGCGAATTGAAATGGAAGGGTGGGCGGTACGGTTTCGGTCAACTGCTCCTCGCGGACGGTTACCTCGTAGTCCTGACCGAACAGGGCGATCTGGTGCTGGTGCGCGCCACGCCGGAAGGACATCAGGAACTGGCACGATTCTCAGCGATCGAAGGCCGGACCTGGAACATCCCAGCCATCGACAACGGGTTGCTGCTAGTTCGCAACTCCAATGAGATGGCCTGTTTCCGTCTCGGCAAGAAAAGCGAATAACCCATGCTGGCGCGTGTTGCATCCCTGGTCTTCACGAGTGTCGTTCTGTGCGCTCAGGAGCAACCTTCGCCCAGTATCGATGGACTGTTGTCCGCGACGCGGATCAGCTATTCGAAGGGCGACTACACCAGCGCTCGAGCCTCCATCGAGCAAGCCTGGACCCTGGCACAGCAGTCTCCGAAGGACGATCCAAAGCGCTATGACGTCCTGAAATGGTTTTCAGCTTCGCTGTCGGCGGCGGGCGATTACGCAACTGCCCGGGATTACATCGAGCTGGCCATCCATTGGCGCGAAACCATCATTGGACGGACCGATCCGAAGCTTCCCGGGGATTTGGCGGAGCTCGCCATGTTATGCGAACGCCTGAAGGAATATCCGCGGGCGCTGGCGATCCTGGAACATGTGCACGCGCTCCACGTCCAATCCGGCGGTGAGGAAACCGCGGCGGTCGCGGACGATCTCAGCCACATGGCGATGGTGCATATGGAGAATCACAAGCCCGAGCTGGCGGGAGACGTCTTGCAACAAGCAATCGAGATCCGGCAGAAGCTTCTAGGATCGGAAAATCCGGCTCTGCTGCTCGAACTCGACCGGCTCGCCACCATCCGGATTCTGAATCGCGAGTATGAGCAAGCCGAGCAAACCTACCGTCATGCGCTTTTGATCCGGGAGCGTTTCGAAGGCAAAGACGATGCCGATCTGATCTCTTCGGTGGAGGGTCTGGCCTTCGCCTTGTTTGGACAGAAGAAATA
>JBEKBK010000052.1:0-25215 GCA_050015435.1 Bryobacteraceae bacterium | reverse complement strand
CTCCGGGGGTGCATTGCGGGGTCCAGGGTACGAGCCCAATGCGAGATCAGGAGCGCCAAGTCCTGTGTGACGACCTAACCGGACAGTAGTTTTTCAAATTCAGGTTTGGCGCAGAGTCGAGGTCCCGCAGAAAAGTACCGGAAAGGGCGACCAACCATCCAGATCGGCTTAGCCCTTCAAAAGATTTCGCGATATGCGGCGAAATGACTAGAACTGGACTTACCGCAATGGTCCGCCGCTCCGACTGCTTAGGAGAGAGGACGGCGCCAGATCTGCTTGGACTGCACGATGCGCGTGCAAGCGATCCGGCGACCATCGGGCGAAACTCGCGGATGCATCAGGTTGCCGGAATCGTGGGTCAACTGCCGTGGAGCACCGCCCGAGCGAGGCACGGAGAAAAGCTGCAAACGGTCGCCGCCAAGACCGCTGTACACGATTGTCTTCCCATCGCGCGTCCAGTCGAGGCCGCCGTATGTTGTGCTCTCGTAGTCGAGAAGCTTCTCTGGATGCGATCCATCGGCGCGGACGATCCATAAGCTGCGCTTCCCCGCTCCACGGTCGTCTTCAATGGCGATCTCTTTCCCGTCCGGCGACCACATTCCCGCCCGCGTGCTGCGAATGTCTTCCGCAAGCGGCAGCATCTCCGCCTTCAGTGCGGCGCCCTTTTGTGTGTCCACGGTGACTACCCAGAGTTTGCTGATGCCCGACGCACCACCGCGCTTATACGAGGCGAACAACAGTTTTTGTCCGTCGGGCGACCAGTAGGCAGCGCCGGTCTCCCAGCCGAAATCCGTCAGCCGGATCTCCGGTGCGTGTATATCCCCGGCTAGGCGGAGATACACATCGTCCGTGCTGCCGGCGCTGGCGTATTCCGGGACCGGCGCCGGCGAACGATGTGAATGAAACGTTCGGCCGGCGCGATGTTGCTGCAATGCTCGACCTGCATCTCACGACGGGTGGTCTGATTGAAGGCAGGCGTGTAGAAACTTTTCTCGATAGCTTGGGAATCGCTGGCTCGATCGAAATGCAGGGTCCCCACTATGCTGCGGTGGCAACCGATCTTGCGTCGGGACGTGAGATTTGGCTTCAGCAGGGACCGATCGGTCGCGCGGTACGTGCGTCAATCGGCATGCCGGGAATCTTCAGTCCAATGAGGCATGACGATCGGTGGTTGATCGACGGCGGCCTGGTCAATCCCGTACCGGTGTCGCTCGCGCGTGCTTTGGGTGCCGATATTGTCATCGCTGTGGACCTGAACTCGGAATTGGTCGGGCGGCGCTTCAGCGGAACCGATGTTGACCTGACCGTGTCAACCACCGCGCCTGCCGTTTCGGCCCAGGTGCCGCAGTGGCTGATGGACGCGGTCGGTCCAATCTTTCAACGCGTACTCCAGTCCGGAGTCGACTATCCAAGTTACTTCGAAGTATTGGCGAATTCTTTGAACATCATGCAGGATCGTATTACCCGGACTCGACTGGCTGGCGATCCTCCCGATGTACTTCTATGCCCAAGACTAGGGGAATTTTCCTGGCTCGATTTTCATCGCGCAAATGAAGCCATCGCCGAAGGATTGGCATGCGTGCGGGCTGCGGAGCCGATGATACGGCGAGCATGCCGGGACGCGATAGCCGATGTGTAATGTACATCCCAAAAGAGTGGGCGGAACAGGACTCGACTTTGTGACCTCCAGCAGCGATTTGTGTGCGGTGCCTTCACAGCACCTGAAACACGATCCGTCCATTTGCTCCTATTCGTCACGTCATTCTCTTTGGCCTAGAAACGCGCAACCTGTTGAACTGACGCTTCTCGATTAATGGTCCTGACCAAACGCCGAGTCTGGAAAAGTCGGCCGTAAACCAGGAGTTGGCTCCATTTTCTGAACCACGGCGGTAGACTTGTTGATACTCATATGCCGCTGTGCGCTGGCGAAAAGATCGGGCACTTCGAGGTCCTATCTTTGCTCGGCCAAGGCGGCATGGGGGAAGTCTATCGGGCACGCGACACCAAGCTGAAGCGCGATGTCGCGCTCAAGGTCTTGCCCGAGGCTTTTGCTCGCGATCCCGAGCGCATGGCCCGATTCCAGCGCGAAGCCGAAGTTCTGGCGTCATTGAACCACACCAACATCGCGCAGATCTACGGCGTGGAAGAGCGCGCGCTGGCGATGGAACTGGTCGAAGGCGAAGCCCCCAAGGGGCCGATGCCGTTCGATGAGGCCTGGAAGATCGCGTCGCAGATCGCAGCAGCGTTGGAGTATGCGCACGAGAAGGGAATCATTCACCGCGATCTCAAGCCGGCGAACATCAAAGTCACGCCAGACGGCACCGTCAAGCTGCTCGATTTTGGGCTGGCGAAAGCGTTCACGAATCAGAGGGAGCCATCGACGAGTGCAGAGAACTCGCCCACGCTGACGCTCGGCGCGACGGAGGTGGGCGTCATTCTGGGGACTGCGGCTTACATGGCTCCTGAGCAGGCTCGCGGGAAGGCGGTGGACAAGCGGGCCGATATCTGGAGCTTCGGCGTGGTGCTGTACGAACTACTCACCGGGGAACGATTATTCTCCGGCGAAGACGCGGCTGAGACTCTGGCGGCCGTCATCCACAAGCAGCCGGACCTCGCGAAAGTGCCGCGGCAAGCTCGACGACTGCTAGAAGAGTGTTTGCAGAAAGAGCCCAAGCAGCGGTTGCGGGACATCGGAGATGCGAAGCGGCTCCTAGGAGAAAATGCGGCAGCGGTGGCCAGTGCACCAGTCTCGCGGTTCGGAAGATTACCCTGGATCGCGGCGGGCGTTCTCGCAGTAGCGTTCGGCATCGCGCTGTGGGCACCGTGGCGGTTGGAGAAGCCACTGGATCGTCCGCTGGTGCGCCTGGATGTGAACCTCGGCCCCGATGCGGTTTCGGGAGCGGACTCTAGCGTCGCGATCTCGCCTGATGGGACGCGGATTGTCTTTCCGATCCGCGAAGCGGACGGGAAGCAGCTGCTCGCCACCCGACTTCTGGATCAAGCTGCGATCACGCCGTTGCCCGGCACCGAAAACGGCAGCAATGCGTTCTTCTCTCCCGACGGCCAGTGGATAGGGTTTTACGCGGACAGCAAGTTGAAGAAAGCCTCACTCCGCGGAGGCGCGTCGATTACCCTCTCCGATGTATCCACCTTCTTTCGCGGCGCAAGTTGGGGGGAGAACGGGGATATCGTAGCGAGTCTCGTCACCAATGGAGGTCTGAAAAGCATTCCCGCGACTGGCGGGTCGCCGCACGCGCTGACGAATCTTGGCAAACAGGAAGTCATTCACCTCTGGCCCCAGGTTCTGCCGGGAGGGAACACCGTTCTGTTCACGGCGTCAGCAACGTCCGCTTCCTTCGATGATGCGACCATCGAGGCGGTTTCGATGAAGACAGGCGCGGTGAAGACGCTCCTGAGCGGCGGCTATTTCGGCCGGTACCTGCCAACCGTGCCAACTAAAGGATCGAGTGGCCACTTGGTGTATGTACATCAGGGGGCCTTGTACGCAGTGGGCTTCGATCCGGTTCGGTTGGAGGTCCGCGGGCGCCCCGAGCAAATCCTGGAGGACGTGGTGGGCAGTGCTACGAACCCGTTCGACCTCTCCCGGAACGGAACTTTTGTGTATCGGGCGGGAAAAGCGGCAGATCAGAAGTGGCCCATCCTATGGCTGGACAGTTCGGGCAAGACCGAGCTGCTGGTAACCACCCCGGGCAATTATTCCTGGCCGCAATTTTCTCCCGATGGCAAGCGCCTTGCGCTGACTGTGGATACGGGCAAGGGTCAGGAGATCTTTATCTATGACCGGCTGCGGGAGACGATGTCCCGTCTCACCTTCGCTGGGGGTGTGAATCTGTCTCCCGTTTGGTCACGAGACGGAGAGCACTTGGTGTTCCAGTCGCGCACCGCGGCGGGTTCACGCTTAAATTGGATCCGCGCGGATGGCTCGCGTGAAATGCAGGCGCTGCTGGAGAGCAAGAACATTATCGCGCCTTACGGCTTTTCCCCCGACGGCCGGCGGCTGGCCTATTATGAGATCAAGCCTGACGGCGATACTGATCTTTGGACTCTATCGCTCGATACCAGCGATCCGGAGAACCCCAAACCGGGGAAGCCTGTGCCGTTCCTCCAAACACCGGCTAGCGAGTTAGCGCCGGTCTTCTCTCCCGACGGCCGCTATGTAGCTTACACATCAAATGATTCCGGAAGATCTGAGCTGTACGTGCGGCCAACTCCGGGACCGGATGGCAAACCAGGGCCTGGAAAATGGCAGGTCTCGACTGGCGGCGCCAGAACTCCACAGTGGTCGCCCAACGGCCGCGAGCTTTTCTATCTCGGCTTAGACAACCGCATCATGGTTACGGATTATGCTGCGACTGGTGGCTCGTTCTCTTCCGCCAAACCCCGCGTGTGGTCCGACCGGCAAATCCGGCCGGTCGGCGGCTTTTTGAGCTACGCCCTCGCGCCGGATGGCAAACGCTTCGCGGTGTTTCCGATGCCCGAGGCGTCGGCCGAGGAAAAGGGCGCAGCCCACGTGACCTTCCTGCTGAACTTCTTCGACGAGTTGCGGCGGAAAGTGCCGGTCGGGAAATAGCGTCACACGCCGCAAGTGGCGGAATTCCTTCGTAAGCAAGTCATTAGAAATGTGTTGTCTGGATAGGGAATGTATCGTCGGCTACACGTCCATTAAGAAACCTAATGAAAGAGCAGCCCGTCATTTACGAAAAAACGATCGCTCAACGGAATAACGGATCACATCGTATGCCGATGGAAAGAAATAAGGCGGCGGCACGCTTAGCAGCATCATTTCATTCGCGTCTACTCGGTCCGAATTCGATGCCGTGGGAATTACCGGACTGGGATTCTCCTGCCGGGTATCCGCATGTGAATGTGAGAGCTTCGCGCGGGTTCGATAGGTGAGAACTTGATCGCTGGGCGACGGGTGGACCGCCAGACCCCGGCGAGCGGCGGATATGACCCGCCTCCGAAACGTCCGTTCCGGTGGATATCGGTTGCTCCTGAAATCACTTCGCCTGTGCGGCGATCTGGCACGACCTTCTTTAACGTGATGATCAGTACTCCACCCTTTAACGCTGCCGAGGCCGTATACGGCACGACTCCTTGGGGGAGACTGATACGCCGAAAGAGCTTCTGATCATTGCGCTCCGAGAAATGAATCTGAAGGTATCGCGGCACTGAGCTCGTGGACGAGTCGCCATCCACGACGATTTCGTTTGGAAGCGCGCTCACCCGAATCTGGTGGGCCGTGTAGCCCTCTACAGCGAGCCGTATTTCAAGTTGGTCGTCCTTTTCTACCAACTCCGCTTGGGGCGCGAAGACCAATGAACGTTCTGCGGCCAGCCAGTCATCGATGTCACGACCGTGCAGGCTGCCCCGTGATTCGAACAGCCGGAACGCTTGGCGACGGACTTCGTCGTAGAGGGCGTTCAGTTTCTGCGAAAGCACCAGCTCAGGTTCCCCCTCAGGGCTGAATTCTGTTGATCCGAACCTCTGTCATGGATAGGTCTCCATTTCTGAGGGAGGTGGAAAAAGCATAACGCCGCATTTTGCAATTTGCAACACTTTTTTGGGAAATTGTTTCAAGCGATTGACTGGCCGCCCTGATTTTGCGTAGTGACTGTCTCCTGCGGTGTCGAACGAAGCGTCCCTTTGGCTTCAGCTTCGGCCCGCATGCGCTGCACTGCCTGCATGACGTCCGCTTGCTGGGCGAGAAAGGCGTTGCCAAGCTGCGTAGTCCAACCGATATCCTGGCTCAACCGGGCGAGCACATCGGGAAAAGCAACCAGCCCTTGGACGCTAGGATCCCAGTTCTCTTTTTTCGCCTTGTCCATGAGCTTCGAGGGTTTCCAGTGAGGATGGTCCCGTACCCATTGTTCGGCTTCGGCGATCTCGATCGGGTAGGTCGAAGCGGCCAACACCTCACCAACCACGGGATCGGGGTATAAGGCGATCGGCGCCACCAGATCGTCAAACTGCTGCGCCGGCATCGGCGCCCCTGGCTGCGTGCCCGTTATAGGGCCATTCTGGGGCTCTGCGGCCACCGCATACAGAAGGAACACAGCGATGAAGATCGCTTCGCCATAACGACCAGGTTTGCTATGCATCTCACTCCTTTGTCCGGATCATTACCTATACCAGAGAATTCGCGCACACTCCAGAGGAACTGACGCCAGCGGATGGGATGGAACAATCCGCGGAGTGAACTCGCTGGCAGGGCGGTTCGCCGAAACGGAGGCGGCGTAATGATGCGCGTTGGAAGCGCCTACTAGCGGCTCGCCGCGCCTCATCTCCGCAATCTCCGGTGCACCACCGTCCCTCGCGTCGGCGAATAACTCGACTCGCACTGCTTCCGCGTCCAGTTCATCCAGATAAACCTGAGCAGTGAAGACGTGTTGTCCTCCGCTGGATACCACGCCCAGCGATCCAAAACGGAGCCGGGGCCAATGCTCGTCCACTGTTCTGCGCCACCGCACCAGGTCCACCATGGCGGCTCCAGCATCAGTAGCGCGTTCGCAGTACGCTTTGGCGCGCCCAACATAATGAGTGTCGGTATATTCTCTGACTACGCGATTGGCGGAAAAATGGGGGGTCAGGCGTGACATGCTTGCGCGCATAAGCTCGATCCAAGAAACTGGAACGCCCGCCTCGTCGCGTCGGTAGAACATGGGGATGACTTCTTCCTCAAGCAAAGAGTACATCTGTCCGGCGTCCCGGTAGTCCCAGGCCGGGTCGGAATCGTGCTCCCGCCCATCTCCGATCGCCCACCCCACTTCCGGCGAGTACGCCTCGGCCCACCAGCCATCGAGCTCCGAGAGGTTCAGTCCTCCATTGACAAGCACCTTCATGCCACTGGTTCCGCTAGCTTCCCAAGGCCGTCTCGGATTATTCAGCCATACGTCCACGCCGCGGACCAGGCGCTCGGTCATCTGCATATCGTAGTCGGCCAGAAACACAGCGTGCTGCCGCGCTGGGCTATTGCGAATGAACTCAATCCATTGCCGGATCATTTCCTGACCTTCGTGGTCCTGGGGATGCGCTTTGCCCGCGATCACAAGCTGAACTGGTAGTTCGCGGTTCGTCAGCAGCCGCAGCAATCGATCTCGATCCCGCAGCAGCAGATTTGGGCGCTTGTAGGTTGCGAAGCGGCGCGCAAAACCCACAGTCAGCGTATCAGGATCGAAGATGTGCCAAGCGAACTGGACCTCTTCATCAGACGCTCCGTGTCCCGCGAACTGACGGGCGAGATACTTCCTCACGTAATCGATGAGTTGGCCGCGGCTCTCAGTGCGCATCTTCCACAGGTCCGCCGCGGGAACAGAGTCCAAAGCTCCCGCCAGTTCATCAAGGTCTCCGCGCCACCGGTCCTTGCCGGCGGCTACGGTCCAGACGTGATCGGCCGCGTCCGAATCCCAGGTCGGGACGTGAACCCCGTTCGTCACATGCCCGATCGGCACTTCAGGCTGCGGCCAGCGCGGAAACAAAGGCTGGAACAACCGGCGGCTGACTTCGCCGTGCAAACGGCTCACCCCGTTCACCGCGCCGCTGCCACGAAGGGCGAGATACGCCATGTTGAACGGCTCTGAATCGTCGTCCGGATTCAGCCGCCCCAGTGCCATGAGTTGTGAGAACGGGATCCGGAGCCGCTCTTCGGCATAGCGGCGGACGTGCCGTTCCATAAGCGCCGGCGAGAAGCGGTCAAACCCGGCTTCGACCGGCGTGTGCGTAGTGAAGAGGTTCCCGGAGCGCGTTACCGCGAAGGCCACATCGAACGGCTGCTTTGTCTCCTCCATGAAATCGCGGGCACGTTCCAATACAGCGAACGCAGCATGGCCTTCATTGAGATGGCAAACTTCCGGCCGAAGCCCCAGCGCGCGGAGCAGACGCCAGCCGCCGATGCCGAGGATGCGTTCCTGTTGCAGGCGCGTTCCCGGACCGCCGCCGTATAGCTCCGATGTAAAACCGCGGTAATCGGGGAGGTTCGCCGGATCGTTCGAATCGAGCAAAAACAGCCGCGCGCGCCCGATTCGCGCTTCCCACGTGCGCAGCCAAAGGCGAACGCCCGGCAAGTGAATGGATAATCGCAACCATTCCCCGTTGGACTCGCGCAGAGGAGAGATCGGCAACTGCGTAGGATCGTTATAGGGGTACAGCGCCTCCTGATGGCCGTCCGCGTCGATGCGCTGACGGAAATAACCCTGCTGATACAGGAGCCCAACGCCGTACACCGGAACTCCAAGGTCGCTGGCGGCTTTGAGCTGATCGCCGGCAACGTTGCCGAGACCACCTGAGTAAATTGGCAGCGCGTCGCTCAGCATGAATTCCATGCTGAAATAGGCGACTGCCGTGATCGGTGAGTTGGGGTACGCCGTTTGAAACCAATGAGGACGCGTATTATGGTATTCGTAGTGCCGGAGGACCTTCTCCAGCTTCTCGCGGAAGGCCGCATCCGAGAGACAGCCGCTCAGTCTTTCGCGCGACACCGTCTGAAGGAGGACCCATGCGTTATGCGTGAGCGCCCAGAGTTCCGGATCGAGGCGAGTCCATAATTCGTCTGCCGCATGATTCCAGGACCAGCGGAGATCAAGGGCCAAGTCGCGAAGTCCGGCCCGCAGTTGTTCAGAGTCCATTTCTGTTCCCTCGGTTCTCTGGGCTACAGCCCCATGTGCAAGGCCTTCATAGAGCTACAATCAAAAACAGTGCCGTTTCGAATCGCTTTACGCTCCCCAGACGCCGAATAGAGACTCGGAATCAACACCGGGATGCGTGACCTTTTGCGTCCCTCTCCGATAAATCCTGGAAATCCCCCCGGTTCGTCGGAGGCGCCGCAGATTTCTTGCTCGGCACGCAACCAATCATCTTCTGGTGATCCAAATGGACAGCCGCGTTCTTCCCAATACGAATACGCAAGCAGCGCTATCCGATCGCGCAGAGAAGGAGCGGATTCCGTTCCATCATGTTCGTTCAATTGTGGGTCGAGAGCTGCGTCGCACTGGGATAGCGTTTCGGATTGAACTTGTCTAGTTGCTGAAGTTGATGACATTTTTGGTCTCCTTCGCGATGTGCTATGCGACGGTCGCTTCAACGGGGCGGTCCAGATGGGTGAGGACGTCCGCTGCACCGGCCGCTTTGAGAATCTCGCGGGCGCTGGATACCTCCTCTTCCGCACCGTGGGCGACGACAAGAAATTTATCTGCGCTGAGAGCCGTCTCCAGCTTTAAAACTGTGTTTTTGGGGATACCGAAGCTGTACAGCCCGGCGCCGACGGCGCTTAAACCGCCCATAACCGCGGCTCCCTCCAAGGCGCCCACAATCCACGTGACCAACGGCCCGGCGACCAACACCGGCCCAATGCCAGGCACGGCAAAGAAAGCCGCGCCCGTCAACCAGCCCCAAATGCCTCCCCAGAATGCGCCCATCTTACCCCAATACTTCATTCGGTCGCCGGTATTGTAGTAACCAACGACGTGCTCTTCCGTGTGATAGTCTTTCCCGACGATCGACAGATGCTGCATGTCGAAACCGGATTTCTGCAGTTCCTTGATGGCTTCTTCGGCCTGTGTGTGAGTCTTGTAGATGCCTACCACAGCGTTTGCTTGAGACATAATTTATATCCTTTCTGAATCATCATGATGCCGTCGACCTGACGGCTCGAACAATGAACCTTTTCGGAGCGGATCCCACGAAGTAAAAGGGATAGCAGGTCACCAAGGTGAGTGTGTCCCGCCTGGTTGGGTTGAGCACTTGAACATCCGCCGGGTCCACAATTTGCGTGGAAACGACGCGATACCCGTACGTTCCGTTCAACGTGACCAGCTGAATGGAATCGTTCGCCAGGATATTTCGCAGGGGCCGGAAGAACGTGTCGCGATGACCGGCGATCGCCACATTGCCCCGCTTACCCGGTAACGCAGTGCCCGGAATGTGGCCTACGCCCAGGCGCAATTCCGGTTCCGCTACCCCCTCGACAATCATATCGGAAAGGCCGAGGCGGGGAATCTCGATGCGTCCGACTATAGCGCTCGGCTTGGGGGCCGGTCTGTGATCCGGCGCAGACGGTTGAACCGGCACGGATTCGGGGCGCTCGCGCAGGAGAGCCACATTAAACAGGCGACCCTGCCGCACCTGGTAGAGCCAAGCGCACGTGACAGTGAACAAGCAGTAACACAGAGCCAGGGCGCCGCTTATCGCCAAGAAGAATTCGACCCATCGCAGCGCCCGTCTCGCCGACATTCTGATTTTCATTTCGCGCCTTCCATTGTGTGGTTGGGAACTACCCGCGCGGTTGTAGAGCGTGTGGCGTCTGTTACCTAATCGTGCGGGATACGAATCTTAACGAGACCGCCCCGGCTAGCGAGAGCAGACCAATCAGTCCGATGAGCGGTAGCGAGCTGGCCGTTGTCGGCAGATGTTGTGGCTCGGATGTTGGCTCTGACGGGGATACCAGGAACACTTCCGCGATTTCCACTTCTTCTCCAGTCGGCTTCTGGGCCTTAATAGGCGTCTGCTTCATCGCGACCACGTGCGGCTCCTGCATGGTTTTCGCGGGCTTGGTAGTGTTCACTGCCTGCTCATCTGGCATGGAGGCGACCGGCTGATTGTTTGCCGTGGCCAAAGCTGCTGCCTTGGTCTTGGGATAGACAAAGTCGTGACCGTAGTTTTCGCCAGGATAGAACCATGCTCTCACCGCTTCCGGAGAACCGGATGGCCGCTCGTCGAAGGTGATTATGGGTTTCCCGGCCGGCTTCAGCCGGTAATCCGGAATCGTCAAGAAGGTTCCATAGACATGGTTCTCGTTCTTGTCAAACACTTGGACGATATTCCGGTCGGACTCCGAGCCTGCCAGCTTGAATACATATGTTCCAGCCGACAGGACCTGTCCAGGGATTTCTACCGGACCACTGAAGGTGAATATGGTTTTCTGATTCCACTCATCGGCTCTTGCGGTCGGCACCAGCACGCCGAGCACTCCGGCACTGACGATCGCCATTATCCTTACTTTGTTCATTCGAGTTCTCCTTGTTCAGATTGAGTTGCCTGTGCCGGCGGCCGACGGCCGTTCCCTGCCCTCGTTCACTCGGCACGCTGTTGCTTCCATGCACGGTCCGGTCAAAATGAAGGAAGTGACCATCACGCGCAAATCACAGCTTTGATCCGGTGCGCCTGCCAAGATTGGCAAGCTCCCTGCCAAACGCATCGATGCCTCGGCCGACCTCTTCGGAGGTCCACCCGCCGCCCTGAACCAGCTTCCCGGCAATCTCCCGGGTTCGCTTGGCGACGTCTTTAGAGGCATCACCCGCATCTTTTCCCGCCGCGGTCGCTCCGTCTTCTAAATCATCAGCAGCACCTTTCAATGCGCGCCCGGTAGCCTTGGTGTCTGTCTTTGTCCAAGCCTCGGTGGCCGTCACGAACTTCTCATTAGCGAGGGCATGGTAGCCCCGCGCTGAGGCTTCATCAATTCGTTTCACGTCCGTGACCGTGCCTTTTTCGACGCCTTCGGCGAGCGTTCTCATTTCCTTGGCCGATGCTTCGAGTCCTTCCTTCGCCGCTGCTGGGGCGCTGGCGCCTGCCTTCCCCAGGTATTCACCGGCCGCTCGAAGTTCGCGCCCGGCCTTCTTGAGATCTTTTTTCAGCAACGCCGCTTTCGCGTGCTGAACGTGAGCTTTGAATGTAGACTCCGCGCCGGCGGCAGGCCAGACGACGACCAGCGCGGTAACAGCGACGATGAAGTGCGTTATTTTCAGACTTAACACTCGTTAATTCCCCTTCTTCTTATCCAGTCAATGCCCTTACGGGCCGAATGGAGTTTGAGAGACGACTAGCTCGCTACTACGCCATAGAGGCCCGCTCCCAATGCCCTCAGTCCACCGACTACGAGAGTCCCTTCCAGGACGCCAACGATGCCTGCCGACGAACGCATCCACGGCGCAAGGTGCCCTTAGCATTAACAACCTACAGAAACACTGTTCTCTGGAGAAATAAAGCGCAAGACAGCCTCAACCGCATGGAGAGCGGATTGTTCGCGCAACGGCCGAATCAAGACATCATAACCACCCCGCTGAAGTACGTCTCGCCACAAGTGGTCATCGCTCACAGGCGAAACTAGGAGGATGCAACTTCGCGGCGAGCATGCAGCAAGGCGATCCATGACTTCACGCCAGGGATACCCATACTGATCACGATCACACAGAATCAGGTCAAAATGACTTTGCGACGCCAATTTCAATCCCTCTCCCGGCGAACTTGTGAACTGAAGTTCCCAGTCGTGCTGCTTCCCGAGCCGCTCTAGCACGAAACGGTCTTCGAGAGACATGGAGAGAACCAGAATCCTTAGGCATCCCTCGGGCGCCGGGCGCGACGCGTTCCATTTCTTGAACCGATCAGTTAGCCACATGGCTCACTCCCGGAAAATGCAGCATTCGTCTTCCAGTTCACCTTTCCTGTCCGCGCCGAGGCGCCCGCTCCCAGCCAGCAACGACAGCCCAGCGCACAGTTAACACCACGAGGAGTCGCCATGACCAACATCTCCTTAATCCCTTCCTTCAATTAACCGAGGATTACACGCCCTAGCATTCACGCTTGCTCCAGTTTTGCGGCTGATACCCGCAGCAGATCGTCTTCAAGCCGGATCACCGCGCTTTCGGCGTGGATTTGTGACGGGAAGATAATCCGTCCGAAAAGTACCTTAGACCCGGGTGGACAGAGGTCCGCCCCGCTTTGCGGGCCGCTCTCGTTTTCACCTGCGCTCCGCAATATGATCATTTCAGGGAGCACGTTCACCTCGATCGTTTCGTCGGCTACATCCGACACTCGGATCATCAGGTGAAACGCGCGATCCGTCTCTTGCAATTCCACTTGCGGCACCCAGCACACTTCCCGCTCGGCTCGTAGCCAGTCATTTACAGGACCCCCATCCGCAGCGCCGCGAGTTTCGTAAAGGTCGTACGCCCTCCGGCAGATTCTATCCTGAAGTATCTGGATTTCTTGTAGTAGACACAAATCCACATCGTCAACATCACGAAGTCTGCGAACCGATATCATTGGCACACTATTCTCCTAGTCAGACTGCAACCGACGACGGCCAAGCCAGGCGCGCGTTCTCCGTTCGGCGCGCGTTGTCCGCAAGCTTCCTGGCACGTCAAGCACACGCGCCGCCTGGGCAGAGCCTGAAGACGCTGGTCCGAAATTGATTCGTCATCGTGCAAGCAGGATCCGGATGTGCCTGCCGCCAGACGTTCGAGCGCCGCGCAAACCTGCGTGTAAATGCGGGCTTCCCGAGTAAGTAAGCAAATCGCTAATCCCGATTGTTCGCGTAGGATTACCTGGTCCGTTGAGCCGGCAACTCGCTCCACGGCAGTGCGGTCAATATTACGCGGACAGGGCGCATACGTCTTCAAAACGCTCACGTCCAAAGGTTCTTTGCAGTTCCTAATCTCCTTCACTTTCGATTTCACTTTCCGTTGTCAGTATGTTTTTCTTCTCACCGGCGTGGTACTGGGAGAACTCCGAGCCTTCGGTCCGTCGTCGGCAGTGGCACCGGGAGTTCTGCGGTCTGGAATGGATCGGGCGTTCGAGGCCTCGGACCGTTGCTACGACGCATAATTTCGTGAGCGTCGCCAAGTATCGAGCCAATCACATTGCGAATCCAGTTGTGCGATGAGCCTGACCACTCGCTCTGGTTCCCCAAGATCGCTCCACCCAACAGAACCAGCGTCCAGCACTGCCAGTTCCGCGGGGCTCTGCGCGAGGACATCCCGAGAAAAATCGACGGGCGCCAACGTCTCGTACAGCCGCTCCGAGTCGAAGTGACCAGACGTTGTTTCGTGATGCTGAAAATTGCCATATAGCTGCGGAGTCGCAGCCTGAATCAGGCCGAGTAAAGTGCGCACACGGCCAACCATCACGAACGTATTCCACAGGCAGCCAAGATTGAGCAGGACTTTAGCCACGGGCAGTGACGGCTTCTCCCAAAAGCGCATCACACGGAAGAGCCCGCCGCGGCCTGCCGTCTCGACCGGTGTTCCTGGCTCAATCCAGCCGTAGCCAACTTCCGGATGCGTTGGCGACGCGCCCAGAAGGACCGCGGGTTGCGTTCGCTCGTCTCCGGCTTCGAAGGCACGGTGAACGGCATCCAGAAAACCCCTTTCGTCGAGGTAGTGGTGGTCAGATGGCAGAAAAACCACCGACGCTTCTGGATCAAGCCGATTCAGGTGCAAAAGGCTCAGCAGGATGGCCGGCGCAGTGCCCTTGTTATCCGGCTGAATCAAGACCTGCCATGGCCCGACGTCGGCCAGTGCATCGGTGTAGTAAGGCTCGTGGGCGCGTGTAACGACGAATAGAGTTCGTTCGGGATCGAAGCTGCGGGCGGCACGCTGCCTGGTGGCTCGCAACGGAGTCCATCCGCGCAAAAAGGGACAAAACTGTTTTGGACGTGCGTCGGCTGACACGCATTGTGTGAGCTGCCGTAAGCGCGTTCCATCGCCGCCGGCAAGAATTACACAATAACGATGTTGACCGTTGAAGTGTCGGCTCATGATCTGCATCTTCGTCGTTATTTTCAGTATGCTTTTCGTCTTCCGGTCATCGTACTCGGAGAACTCCCAGTCTGAGCATTCCGACACGACGTCTGGGTGACAAAGAATCTATGCGCAATAATGGAGGTCGGATGGACTCGATTAAGTCGCAGGCAGGGCCTAAAATGGCAATGATCTTTATGAGGCGCATGACGCGGTTTGGTGGCGGGGCGGCCGAGGCGTTCCGGCGCTGTCTCGTATATAGTCCCAATTGGGCGTCTGACTTTACCCCGCCATAAGCATGAAGCTGTCGAGTGATTGTGCGTGACCCCCTCTACCCGCTCGGGACGCTATAGCATCTCTCTGTCGTTTCGGAGTTGAGGTGAACCTCACAGGTTTTGAATGCGTCAAAAACGTTCATACTAACTCGGCTAGTCGGCGCTGTATCTGGCGACGCCTCCGCCAGTGAAACAAACGGTACAGCCAACTGATCATATTGCCTCCTTGGTAGTTGTCATCGCGGGTATTAGCCCGCATTGCGAGCAAAAATGCGATCTACCGGTGACAAGCGCGGTCCTACATGCGATTGGCGACGGAGCTACCAGCCCCGCAATATCCTCCGGCTGCTCCACAGATTCTCCAACTGGCTCCGACAGCGCCGTCCATACTTGTGCCGAAAGGAGGATCTAGAAGCTGAAGCCGAATTCGAGAGCAACATTCATCCAGTGATCGGTGGTCTTGTTCGCGGGAATATTGCCGACACTGAGCCCGTTTGTCGAGCCAACGATGTACTGAAGCGTGGTGCCGACCCTAAAATTGTGGTTACTGTCCAGGAAATAACTCACGTTTGCCATGCCGTAGCCACCCCAGCCGTCGCGCGACGTGCAACTGTAGCAGCTCGGCGAGAAGGCACTGCCATTCGAGGAAACAGTCTCTGAGTAGTGAAGATATATGGCGCCGCCACCGGCGGACACTTCAATTCGTTTGAACGGCTGAGGGATGTAGACGCGACCGCCAAGCGGAATCATGAACTCGTGATCACCGCCTTGAAGAGTTCCGAAATTCGTCACCTCGGCGTTCTGATTGTTCGCTGCTCCAAATGCGATCTGGATACCGGCGTCAGCCTGAAAGAGGCGATTAAATCTGTAGCCGTAGCCGATTGTGACGAGCGGCGCCGTGGTGAGATAGTCAGTGCTGTTCCCCACAGGTGTCGCCGCGCCGACGCCAACAGTAATGTTGTTGCGATGAAAATCGTTATCTTGAGCGAATGCCTGCGACGAGGATGACAATGAGCCCACCCCGAGGAGAACGATGCGCGTCAGGGCGGAGTGACCGAGGCGTTGCCTCGCGTTCAATGAGTGCTTGCCACCGTCACCTGCAACAATCATTCGACTGCTATCTTGACTTTTGGCGTACCTGCTCATGATCTGTTTTGCTCCTTAGTTGTCAGCATCCTTTTGTCCGTCATCGCACTGGGAGAGCTATCCACCGTTCGGCCGCGGTTTACTAGCTCCGCTAAATCTATGCGGCGTGCAAGAAAAGTTCGGCCGCGTCGTACCTACGGTCACCGAATTCACTTTGATCGGCAATCTCCTGGCACTTGAGGCAGAGCTGGGTCCATGGAACCGCACGAAGCCGTTTCGGCCCGATCTCTTCATCACAGTTCGCGCAGGTCCCGTACTCGCCAGCCTCCAATCTGCGGAGGGCATTTTCGATGTTGCGAAGCCGGCGCGCCGAACGGTCAAGGTTTCTGATGGCGAGTTCGCGCGCCTCGGCCGCTTGCATTTGATCCATAGAGTCCGCTGCCGGCTCGATGCAGACTTCTTCTCGCAAAGCACAACTCTTGACGATCTCGTGGTGTGCGTCCTCCAGCTGCCTCTTGATCTGCAGCCTGTCGACTTCAGGTGTCATTATTTTTCTCCTTTGAGCTTTTGCGCTTTCGAACCGAGCCGTTCAACGTTGGCTCTGTTAAAACTCTAAAGCGGCCAGCGGCCGATCGCGTACTCTGAAAACTCCTAGTCTTGATCCAAGAGTTCCCAGGGGCGCCGGAGAATTGAGCGGACCCCAGGTCGCCCCGGGCTGGGTGACGGCGGGCCCTGCTTGGGAAGATAATGGATCGTTGATGAATCCGTTCCAGGAGCACCCAGTGCGACGAGGCATTCGCCGCGCCCTATTGACCGGGCTCAGCGTTGTACTCACTCACTTGCTTGCGCTCGGCGTATAAATGCGGCGCGCTCGCTTTCAAGGCTAAGCCCCACGCTACAGTGCAGATTCAATCGGAAGCCGATCTCCGTAGCTTCGAACACAACTAGCGTGCGCACGCTTGGCGTTTCAGCTGGGCAGATACCATTACTAACTGCTTGGCGCAAAACACCGGATGGGTGAGCGTGGGTCCGATCACGACACAGCATCGTTTGCCGTTGAAACCATCCGGCGATGGTGGCACGCCGTGGGTAAGAAGAACTTACTCGCAAGCCAAACCGTTGCTGATTACCGCCGATGGGTCCCGTCTGCGACTATGGAAACCGGGACCACATACGCCGGCCGACGAAACCGGGATTGCCCATCGCGGTGAGCCGCTTCCCTCCCGGCACAGGCAAATGGAACAAGATCGAACATCGCTTGTTCTGCTTCATCAGCAAGAACTGGGGCGGCCAGCCGCTCACCAGCTTGAAAGCGATCGTGAGCGTGATTGCTGGAACGACCACCCGAAGACGATTGAGGGTCCCCGCCGAAATTGACTACCGGGCATATCCGGCGGGAGTTAAGGTTCCTGATGCAGAGACGGCACAGATCAACCTCCGACGCGGTCAATTTCATGGTGAATGGAACTATGAAATTCTGCCGCGGCTGTGAAACCCTTATTTCTCAACTCTCTCTTCGCGTGGTGCTACTGCTTCAGCCGCGGCGCACCGGGCTCTACCTGAACTGTTATGTAGGCAGATGGCATAGTCACAGTCTTGAAGCTGACCGTGTCCTGACACTTCGGGTCGTTCTGAATCCAGTTGCCATCCATATAATTTCCCTCGCAAAAACTTGAATTCGCCTCGTCAATTACGGCTGCCCGCACCGGCAGGCGAGAGGTCGTCAAGTTGAAATAGGTCGCCAGCTCAGTGCGCTTCGCCTTGCCGGTCGCAATTTCTTTTCGCAATGCTGGAGGCAATTCTTCAGGATGAAAATAGACCTCGAATGTAAAGTGGCGGTTGCCGTATTCATCGGACGCCAGGGGCTCTCCCTTGAACGAATAGATGACCTCGTACGCGGGTGCTGGCGACTCGTCTTGTGTATAGGGACGATACATCGATCCACCTGGGTCCCTGAATTGGAGGTCATCGCAGTAGCCGGGGTCCATCGTGGATTTGACTTTGGTGAAAACCTTCGTAGCCTTCACTTTCTCGAACTTGATCGTCCCCGTATTGGAAGTTGCCGGGATGGATGCGAAGTGAGTAAAGGGCTGAAGATCTTTGATCTGTGTTTCGACTATGCGCTTAGCGGATCTGGTTGCGGGGACCGAAAGCCCTAACGAGCCGTTGCCAGCGTTGGCGGCAAAGAACGGCTGCGCCGCCAGTGCCATGGCCGCGAGCGCTAGAATCATTAAGCGTCGGGCTGATATGGGCCGACGCATTGTCATTTGCTGGTGTGTTGTCATTGTTAGCCTGCCTTCACGCAAGGCACAACACTTGACGATCTCGTGGCGTGCGTCTTCCAGTTGTCTCTTGATCCGCAGCATGTCGACCTCAGGTGTCATGGTGCTTCTCCTTTGAGCTTGCGCTTTGGAAACGAGCTGTTTACCACTGGCTCTGATAAAACTCTACGGCGCGAGCGGTCGATCGCCCACTCTGAACACTCCCAGTTTTGATCTGAGGTTTCCCCAGGTCCCCCGTTGGACGCGCGGCGTTCGCAACGAGGGTGGACGAATGCGCGGGTACGCCGGGACGATAATAGAGCTTTAATGAATCCGTCCCACGAACGTCCAGTGCGACGAGGAATTCGGCGCGCCCTCTTGACCGGGCTCAGTATTGTTCTCGCTCTCTTGCTTGCTCTTGGCGTGTATGCGGCGCGCTCGCTTTCAAGCGTGAGCCAGGCGGGCACGTTAGCAACTCGCGAATACTTCCGGCAAGGCGAGCGCCTGGAAAACGTTCGCGGTCAGCTTTCGGCGGCGGCAAGTGCCGTTCGCGACTACCTGCTGGATCCGGACTCCCTTGCGCTGCCGAGGCACCGCGAGCAGGCCAGACGTTCATGGTTACAGGCAATGAAGGCCATTGAAGACTACAAGGGAGTGGCAACCCTGGAACGGCGGCCCCTAACCGATCAGCTTGACGCTCAAGCCTCTAGATATTGGGCGATTGCCGATCGCAGTCTTGAGATTACAGGCCATCAACGAATGGACGTCAGTGTCAACTTGTTAATCGACCAACTCGTACCCTTGCGCGACACGATTCTCGAAACAATCAATGAGATTGGCGCTCGGGATCGAGCCGATCTACGATCTGCTGCGGCAAGCACCGCGCTGTTCGTTCAATCCGCCGAGAGGAGGCTATCGGCCGCGATCGCGCTTACCGTGCTACTTTCGCTGCTGGTGGCTGGCACAACTGTCCTTTACCTAGTGCGTTTGGAGAACATGGCATTGGCACAGTACGAGGCCTCTGTGAAGGCAGGCGTAGAACTCGAGAGACTATCCCGTCGCCTGCTCACTCTGCAAGAAGACGAACGGCGCCGTATCGCGCGGGAGTTGCACGACGATTTCGGACAACGAATGGCAAGTCTGCTTCTTGAGTTGGCCGGTGTTGCTGAACGTGTGGACGCGACTTCTGACCTTAGACAAGCCATCCAAAAAATGGAGGAACGCCTCGGGAATGTTGCCAAGGACATCCAGCAACTATCCCGCAGCCTCCACTCGGCTGTGCTGGACAAGATTGGACTCGAGGCGGCAATCCGGGCGGATTGCAGTTCGCTTCGGCAAAGAATCGCATGGGACATCGATTTCCAGTCGGTTGACGTGCCAAAAAGATTGCCAGAGCCGCTCAGCCTGGCTGCCTATCGCGTCTTTCAGGAGGCCTTGCAGAATACTCTAAAGCATTCACAGACGAGTCGGTTGGCGGTCGTTTTGACTGTAGATGGTGAGGACCTGGTGCTTCGTGTCAAGGATTACGGACAGGGATTTGACGCCGAAGCCGCTAATCGGGCTGGCAGTCTCGGGCTCGTAAGCATGCGCGAACGCATGCGCATGGTGGGGGGAGCGTTCGTGATCCATTCTGAAATCGGGAAGGGCACGCAAATCGAGGCCAGGGCACCCATCCGAGGCAATGAGCGCCGTGAAAATGGCGCAACCGTTCAAAACCTATGAGTTTCCCTAGGTGCCGTGCGATCTTCGATGGTCCTCAATGGGAGATGAAGGATGACGTCGGCGGGCTCAAAGCCTGTAGCGCATTCTTGCATGCCCTGCTCCGACGCCTGAAGGGTGGTTGGGTAGAAACCATTCACCGGATCTGCGGTGGAACATTTCAATCGAGATGCGTGGTCCAATCGAGGTAACGCATGAAGCGCATAAAGATTCTGATCGCCGACGATCACAGCATGGTGATTGACGGACTCCGCGGCCTCCTGGAACCCGAGTACGAAGTGGTTGGCGCGGTGAACGACGGCAGGGCTGTTCTTCCCGAGGTTCAAAAACTGAAGCCCGACGTCGTGGTGATCGACATTTCGATGCCCTTGCTGAATGGACTCGATTGTACGCGGCAGCTTCGCGAGGCGGGGTGTACAGCGAAGATCCTGGTTCTGACCATGCACCCGGACGCCACCTTGGCGCAAGAAGCTCTTGCTGCCGGAGCCTCGGGGTACCTCCTCAAGAGTTCACCGGGCTCGGAGTTGAAAGGAGCACTGAGGGAGGTTCTGCAGGGGCGAACCTACCTTTCGCCCGCAGTGACGCGGGATGTACTCGAAGTGATGGGCCGGATGACATCAATTCATGAAAATGTTTGGGCACACCTCACGCCGCGGCAGCGCGAAGTACTGCAACTGCTTGCCGAAGGCAAATCCCACAAGGAAATAGCCAGTATCCTGAACATCTCCGTGAGGACCGCAGAATATCACAAGTACGCAATTTTGGGTACGCTCGGGTTAAAGACCAACGCCGAACTCGTCCAGTACGCCATCCGTCACGGGATCATCGCCGTGTAGCCAGCTAACTGTTCCGCTGGGAGAACCCCCAGTATTGAACCTGACCAGTAGGTGTTGCAATGGAAATGCAGTGATCGCGATGGACCAGCTTTCGGGGCATACGCATAAGAATCCGCAAGGGGTTGGTTCCAGCCACTCCAGACTAAAGATTGTGCTGGCCGATGACAATCCCGTGCTATTGCGGGAACTACAGCGTAGTCTGAATAAGGAATTCGAGATCGTTGGCGCCGTGGCGAACGGCCGCGCATTAGTAGAGGAATACGACCGTCTGCACCCTGAAGTCATTGTGACGGACATCTCCATGCCGCTCTTGGACGGCTTCGAGGCAGTGGCGAAACTGAGCCGCAAAGGTCCGGCGAAGGTCGTCTTTCTCACTGTGCATGAGGAGCAGGCATTCGTCGAAGAGGCGAAGGCATTGGGGGCGATGGGGTATGTTCTGAAGCGTTCACGTCCCTCCGTGCTTGTTGAAGCAATTCGTTCCGCGCACGAAGGACGTTTCTTTCTGTGTCCGGAACTCCGCGAGTGATTTGTGACCGGGCAACGTGAGATGCCGCACGGCAATTGCGAGAACCGGGGAAGGAGCATTGGGAAATGACGAAAGCAACAGATGTGGCTGTTCTGGTTGCGGTCATATGCGGGCATTCTCTCGATGCACAAACTCGGACCCAGCGTACACCGCAGGCCCTCGCCCAATTCAGCGCGTCCATCGAGGATCTCGCACGAGTGTCGAGTCCCGCTGTCGTTCAGATCGCAGTGCGAGGGAGAGCTCCGCTGGAGGAGGGCGGCGTGCAACGAACCGGTTTCATCGCCGACCAGCGTGCGACGGGGTCGGGCGTCATCGTCGACCCGGACGGTGACATCGTGACCAACGCTCACGTCATCATTGACGCGCGACACATCGATGTCAGCGTCATCGAGCCAGGGGAACCGGGTAAGCCTGCTAAACACAGACATTTTCCTGCGAAGGCGATCGGTCTGGATCGCGAGACAGACCTCGGTGTATTAAAGATCGAGGCTGAGGGCCTACCTACTCTGTCATTTATGGATGACACCGAGACTCTGAAGCAGGGGCAACTCGTTGTCGCGCTCGGCAGTCCTCTCGGACTCGACAACTCCCTAACGGTTGGCTTCGTGAGCGCTGCTGTCAGGCAACTCAGTCCCGACAAGCCAAACTTTTACATTCAGACCGACGCGCCCATCAACCCTGGCAACAGCGGGGGGCCGCTATTGGACATCGCGGGACACATCGTTGGCATCAACACGATGATCATTTCGCAGTCGGGCGGTAGTGAAGGGATCGGCTTTGCCATTCCAAGCAACATCGTTCGGCGGACTTATTTGGGTCTTCGCAAAGACGGGCGTATTCGCCGTGGGGCGATCGGCGTAATTCCCGAGGACCTTACGCCAACTTTGGCATCAGCGCTGGGCTTGGATCGTGATTCGGGAGTGATCCTGTCGGGCATCGCGCCCCACGGAGCCGCCGAAGCCGCCGGATTGGAACCGGGCGACATAGTGCTCGCCGCAGACAGCAACCCATCGAGCGTTCAAGCGAACTGGCGGCCACAGTTTTTCAGCACGTCTCCGGGGAGGAGATCACGCTCGATATCCAAAGAGGCAAAGCGCGTCTTCAGAAGACAGTTGCCGTTCTTGCCCGCCCGACAACAAAGGAAGATCTGCAGGAGCTCGCGACCCGGGATGCTGACCTGATTCGTCGACTGGGGATTCTTGCGCTCAGCCTCGACGAAAAGGTGACGCCCGTTCTACCCGACTTACGGCGTCTTTCGGGCGTGGTGGTGGCGGCGATTCCTGCCGAGTTTGCCGGATTGAATCCCGGCCTGACTGCCGGCGACGTAATTTACGAGTTGAACGGGTCCCGAATCGGTACCGTCGAGGAATTGCGTGCCGCGCTGGACAGCAAGAAAGTTGGCGCTCCCATCGCCCTTCTTGTTGAGCGCTCTGGGCAGTTGATTTACGTTTCGTTCGAACTGGAGTGATTATCCAGCGTCGAAACTAACGACGGCAGCCAGGGCCTTGTGCCGGCGCGGTATTCCAGTTTGTTTTACGACGACACCCACCTCCGTTGTTCACGCCATTTTTCCGTAGTCAAGTGGATGATCGGGAGTTCTCCCAGTAGTTCGTAATCTGGGAAACCACTACGTTGAGATAGAAGGAGAATTCAAGTGAGCTCGTTCAAGCGGTCTTGGCTGAAAGCAGTCGGGGGTTTCTTTCCTGCTGCGTTGTTACTTAGCCCTGCTTGGGGCTCAGTACCTCCGCAACCTGGAACGATAAATTACATCGAAGGGCAATCCACGATCGGCGTGCAAGCCCTCGGCGAAAAATCCGTGGGATCTGCCGAGTTGGCAGCGGGCCAGTCGCTCTCGACGCAAGACGGGAGGGTAGAGATCCTGCTTACGCCGGGCATCTTTTTCAGAGTTGACAATCACAGCTCGGTACGGATGATTTCCCCGGGTTTAGCGGATACCGTGCTGGCGCTAGAGAAGGGCCGCGCCATGGTTGAGGTCGCGGACATTCGTCCGGAAAACAATGTTCGCGTCAGTGAAGGCGCTGCAAGCGCTCAGTTGCTCAAAGCCGGCCTTTACGACTTCGACGCGGATCGCGGTCAGATCCGCGTGTTCGACGGGAGGGCCATTGTCCAGACGGCCGGTCATCAAATTGAGGTGAAGAGTGGACGCCAACTCAATCTCAACGCCAAGGGAAAGCTGAAGGCGCGAAAATTCGACAAGAAAACTTACACGGATGATTTCTATCGGTGGGCAAGCTTGCGATCGTCGTACCTGGCGGAGGCCAACGTTGATGCGGCAAGGACCTACGGGGGCGGAATCGGTTGGTCCCCAACTCCATTCTACGGCGACGGATGGTATTGGGACTCGTCGTTTGATGCCTATACGTTCATCCCCGACGATGGAATCTTCTTCGATCCGTTCGGCTGGGGGTTCTACTCGCCGTGGTATGCGTATGGGGCTCCGTACTTTGGCTACGGTTACGGCTATGGTGGCTATGGTTACGGTGGCGTCGGCTACCCTCGTCACTTCGGACCGGGATACCGACCACCATATACCGCTGGTGGTCGCACCTCTGCGTCGGTTGGACACGCGTATAACGTTCGAGGAGGCAGTCTCGGCGGATTCCGCGGTGGTGGCGGTTTCGGCGGTTTCAGCCGTGGTGGAGGCTTCCGTGGAGGTGGCGGTGGATTCCGTGGAGGCGGTGGAGGCGGCGGGTTCCATGGGGGTGGCGGCGGAGGCGGTTTCCACGGAGGTGGCGGCGGAGGTCACCGTTAACGTCCGCTCGCGGCACTAGTGTCGTCCAAACAGGTAGGAGGATGCGTCAATGAGCAATATTGGAGATCGACTGCAGCTCTTCGAAGAGATCCTTTCCCTCATCGAACGCAAACGTGCGGAAACGAGCGACGAACTTCTCGGCGCTTCGATCGAACACGCAGTGCTTGACATACAGGTTCAGGAACTCGAACAGGAGATCCTCGAGAATCCAGGCGCGATTGAGCCGTGGCTCGTTCGCCGACGGCGGCGCTTCGAAGCCCGATATAGGCCGGTCGACTTGCTCAAATAAGCGCGTATCCAAAGAGCGTAAGGCTGCTTCCTTCTTCGCACCGTCGATACGCGTTCTGCTCAAGGTAAGGGTTCGGCGGGGGCTTCTCGGGCGCCGGAGCGAACGGGAACGGATGGCGAAACTTTAACGGCAACAGCCGGGCGGCAACGAACGGTTACGCGGGCTCGTCCTACCGGCAGCCTTCGCCGAATTACGGCACGGCAGCCCAATCGCAGAGCTACCGGGCTCCAGCTCAGAATGATCGCGGCGGATATAATAGCGCGCCGTCGTACCGCAGTACGCCTTCTTATAATCGCTCGTCTGCGCCTGCGTACTCGACGCCGCGCCAGAGCTTCTCGGCTCCGCGATCTTCCGGTGGCGGCTTTTCGGGTGCGCGTTCTGGGTTCTCCGGCGGACATGCGGGCGGCGGAGGCGGCCGCCGGTAGTCCGCGCGCATCCACGCACACCAGGATGATGTAGTCTCTGTAGCGGGCCCCCAATGATTCAAATACCGAAATCTCTCCATCGGAATTACCAAAGGGCTGGTATGGTCAACCCGCCGGTATTGAGATAAATTTTCAACTGAAGGGCAGACGGGTGGATAAAAAAGCCATGAACGAGAGGGACAGTAACGGTTACCGGGTAGGCCTCCAGCCGTGGTGATGGTTGGTTCTTGGTTTTAATGGTCATCCGCTGGGTGTAACTGAAAACCTCAAGAATAGGGCGGGGTGGATGCCAGAGGCGATCCTGGCTAGCGTCCTTAATCCGGCGTCCCCGCCTCCACCCTCACAAACGGACAGGTTTACCAAGGTAATGAAATGCGCAATGATGACTGCCTAAAACCATCGAGGTAGGTAACGGAGATGCGGAGTAAACCCTCTTCTGTCGCAGCGATACTCACGGCCTGTTTCTTTCTGCATGCGGTGGCCGCAGGGTATCC
>JBEKBK010000051.1:0-25373 GCA_050015435.1 Bryobacteraceae bacterium | reverse complement strand
TAATCGCTACTTCGGCTTGCTGGATGGCGTCGTTGCGGCCGTGGAAGATCAGTTCGCTGAGTGGATCAAGCCCAACGATGCCCTACGCCTACTATGCGCAATTACTTAAGACGCTATGTTTAGTTCACTGTTGCTGGCAGGAGGAATGTTATTCCTGCCGGCTGGGTCCTTCGCACAGGTAGGCGTTTCCGTCAACATCGCGCCCCCTGAGCTGCCCGTCTACGAGCAGCCCATTTGCCCCGGGGACGGTTATATCTGGACGCCCGGGTATTGGGCTTGGGATGGTGAGTATTACTGGGTGCCGGGCACCTGGGTGATGGCTCCCCAAGTAGGTTTCCTCTGGACTCCGGGTTATTGGGGTTGGGGCGGCGCCGGATTTTTTTTCAATGAAGGCTACTGGGGACCGTCGGTAGGTTTCTATGGCGGGATCAACTATGGCTTCGGATACTTCGGTCATGGTTATGAAGGCGGACGCTGGCAGAACGGGCATTTTTTCTACAACACAGCGGTGAATCGCGTGGACGCCCACGCCATCCACAATGTTTACAACGCGAGGGTGAACGAGCCCGGAAACCGCGTCAGCTACAACGGCGGTAACGGCGGGATCAACGCGCGCGCCACTTCTGAAGAAGAGGCTGCTGCACTGGGAAGACATGTCGGACCTGTAGCCGCTCAAACCCAACATGCGTGGTCTGCTCACAATAACCCCCAGCAACGGGTTTCTGCCAACCGCGGCGCACCGGCAGTTGTCGCGACCGCTCGCCCCAACCTTGCGGCCCATCCTAAGGAGCTGCCGCCGGTCCAACGCTCCGCTCCTAACACGGGGAACCCGAAGCTCGACCAGAAATACCAGCAGCAGCAGGAGAAGGTAGTCGCGAAGCAAAACCAGGATCGGCAGAAACTCCAGCAAAAGCAGGATCAGGAACATCAACAGCTGACAAGACAAAAGGCAGCTCCAGCGAAAACGCAGCATGTGGAGCAGCGGCATCAGCAGCAGACGCAGCAATTGCAGCAAAGACACACGCAGCAGACGCAGCATGTGCAGCAACGACAGCAGCCGGCTGGCGGCGGAGCATCACGTGGCGGGGGGCGCGGGTAGCCGGCGTGTCACTTTACCCAGGCTTTCGCCACGGGGACTGGGCGTCCGGCTTACCTGACGCCCATACCCAACTCTACCTAAGCGCCGCGGAGGGAATAAGAAGATTTATGTGCGATTTCGTCCAGCCAATACGGCGGTCGGCCGTAATGAAAGTAGAGCCGGTTTTCATACTCGCGGGTGATCGGCTTGGACTCGATGTACTCCGGGCCATTTTGGATCGCTTCCCTCGCAAGGCCAGTGTAGACCTTGGAATCGGTCCAGCTGACCCGTTCAATCCACGCAGGTGATATCAATACCTTCTTGCCCGGCCACCAATTCCGCGTTGCCACTTCGACGTAGCGGATAGCCCAGGCTTCATCGTCCACGACAAACCCCTCCACATGGCCGATCTCACCATCGGTCGCCTCAAGGTTGTAACCGGTGACCGCTTCGGTACTGCGCAGGTGTGAATCCTTCGATTCCTTCCGGATTCTGTCTGTCAGCTCTTCCGTGGAAGCGGACATTGGAATCGCCAAGCCCGCCGGATAGAACGCCGGGCCCCACATATAGGGACCATCCCAATAGTTGGGATACCCGTAATACCCGAGATAGGCGGCCTCGTGCTGCCGGGAGACGGGCTGATGCGTGTCGATATCGGGACTATTCTCGACCTGCTTTTTCGTCAGCGCCACATCCAGTCGTTTGGCGTGCAGGTCTGAATGGATTACGGAGAAGGGTGAGATTAGCACTTGCCGCCCGCCCAGCCAGCCGCCGGTTTCTACCGTGAAATAGCGGATGGCCCATGTTTCATCGTCGAAATATAACTGATCTACCGTTCCAAGCTCTCCGTCTGTTGCTCGGATGACGAGACCCTTCAAATTCTTCGCGTTCGTTAGCATTGTGTTTCCCCTTGTTGACTGAGGCGCTATCTTGCGACCGCTCCCACGACTTCAGCCGAGTGCAGGTTCACATGGATAGGCCGCGTGCTATCGATAACGTCTTTCGCTCTTTTGACTTCCGCCGCAGTGCCATGCACCATCAACAAGAACTTGTCGGTTTTGAGCGCCGTCTCATACTCAACAACACTGTCCTTTGGAATTCCGATGCTAAGGAGCCCCGCGCCGACCGCGCTCAACCCGCCGACGGCCACGGCGCCTTCTAATGCGCCTACGATCCAGGCAACTAAAGGTCCCGCCACGAGCAGGGGCCCAATGCCCGGAATTACAAAGAAGGCCGACCCGAACAGCATTCCCCACAAGCCTCCCCAAAAGGCGCCGGTTTTGCCCCAATATTTCATCCGATCGCCAGCGTTGTAGTAGCCCACCGCGTGTTCTTCCGTGTGAGTATCCTTTGCGATGATGGACAACGTGTGCATGTCTATTCCACCGCGCTGAAGCTTCTTCACGGCTTCTTCGGCTTCGACGTGCGTACTATAAACAGCAACTACTGCGTTTTGTTCAGACATTTCTATCTCCTTGATATTTGTCTTCGATTTGTGAGTTTGGCGGCGATCGCTCTAAGCGGCGGCCGGCCCTCGGCATAATCGACATCCAGAGCATGACAAGGGCCGACCGTCTCAAACGCCGAGACCGTTGGCGCCGCACGCTGGAATCCTGCCCGGTATAACGATATATGGTCGGCTGACCACATATGGTCACCCGCTCCTTAACAGAGACTAATCTCTGCCCAAGTATTCGGAAGGGACATCGTCCTCGGGGACTTGTTTCGTGTGAACCTCAGCCACGTCTGCGTCGGGGGCGTCTTCCACGCCGCTGACCGCTTCGGCTTCGAAAAATTGACCCTCCTCGATCAGTTCCTCGACGCTCTCAGAGCCCGCCTCGGCGACATCCGATAATCCCTGATTGTCCCCGGATTGGCCCGCTGAACCGGTCCCTCCCCTTTTCTCTTTTGGCTTGACAGTAGCGTAGGTCCGAGCGCCTTCATCATCTTGCTTTCTCATGCCCTTGTTTGCCGCACGTGACTTGCCAATCCCTGACTGTTTGACACCTTCGGTCCCAAATCTGCTCCCTCGAGCTCGGACGAAGACATGAGTACGAAAACGAAAGCGTATCTAGTGGGAGGCGGCATCGGATCCATGGCGGCCGCGGCCTTCATGATCCGCGACGGCCACCTGCGTGGCGCAAATATCTCGATCCTCGAAGCGGCTCGGGTTATGGGCGGTAGCCTCGACGGCGCCGGCGACCCCGCGACCGGGTATTCCATGCGCGGCGGGCGCATGTTGACCACCGAAAATTACGAATGCACCTGGGATCTCTACAAATCGATTCCTTCCTTGATCCACAAGGGCAAGACGGTATTCGACGAAACCGTGGAGTTCAACGACAAAATACAAGGCGAACTCGCTGGCGAGGCTGGTGGACCGCCGTCGTGCGAAGGTTCCGGTGACTTCGATGGGCTTCTCCATGACGGACCGAATCGAATTGCTAAAACTCAGCCAATGTGACGAAGATACCCTGGACACAAGCTGCATCACCGACTGGCTTTCGCCCGCGTTCTTCGAGACGGAATTCTGGTACATGTGGTCCACCACGTTTGCCTTTCAACCGTGGCACAGCGCCGTCGAGTTCAAGCGCTATCTGCTGCGCTTCCTGATCGAGTTTTCCCGGATTGAGACTCTGGCGGGCGTCAAGCGAACGATCTACAACCAATACGACTCGCTGGTTCTACCCTTACACACCTGGCTCGAAGCCCACGGCGTCCATTTCGTTATGGATTGCACGGTGACGGGCCGGGACCACAAGACTCAAGACGACAAGTTGGTTGTGGCCGGCATCCATTGTCTGCGGCAAGAAGAGCATGACTTTATCGCCGTGGCCGAGGGTGATTTAGTTTTCCTGCAGAACGGATCGATGACGGATGCATCCAGCCTGGGTTCGATGACCAGCGCGCCCGCACACCTGACCAAGGAAGGTAGCGGCGGTTGGACTCTATGGGAAAAGCTGGCGGAAGGGCGTCCGGAGTTTGGCAATCCTGCGGCCTTTAATAGCTGCATCGCACAGTCTTACTGGGAGTCGTTTACCGTCATGCTGAAGAACCCCGCATTCTTTGACCAGATGATTCAATTCAGCGGGAATGAACCGGGCACGGGTGGGCTGGTCACTTTCAAGGATTCGAATTGGCTGATGTCGATTGTGCTGGCCCATCAGCCCCATTTTCCGAACCAGCGGGCTGGCGTGCAGGTGTTCTGGGGATACTCGCTATTTCCGGACCGCGTGGGCAACTTCGTTCCCAAGCCGATGGCCGAGTGTAATGGCGCGGAAATTCTGCGGGAACTTTGCGGACATCTGCGATTCGATCTGGAGAGCTTTGCATCGGCGAACTGTATCCCTTGCAGGATGCCCTACATCACAAGTATGTTTATGCCCCGCAAGCGCAGCGATCGACCGCTGCCGGTTCCCGTCGGCTCAAAAAATCTCGCGTTCATCAGCCAGTTCGTCGAAATTCCTGATGATGCGGTCTTTACAGTGGAGTATTCCGTGCGAGTGGCTCAGATGGCCGTTTACGAATTGCTTGGTATCGACCGCAATGTCCCGCCCGTAACGCGGCACAACAAGTCACTTTATGTCCAGTTTGAGGCTTTGGTCAAGGCTTTTCGGTGACGCCGCGGAGGCCCCTGTTCCGGTCGCCTCAGCGTCTGCATTGTAGTTAATGCTTGCCTGTGTGGGGAGGGCCAGGCGAGTGCCGGCGGCTTCAACGGCTTCGAGAATGCCTAGGAGCAGTTCCTGTTGAACGCGACTGAACTCGTCGTCATCCGACGTAAGGATATAGGCGGAGACTTCAAAATCTAACGAATACGCGCCGACTGCCGCAAAGCACACCGAGCGGCTGCCTGAATTCACTTTGGGGTTCGAATCCAATAAGCGTGAAATTGAATCGAGCAACTGCCGGATCTGCGCCGGAGAAGTCTCGCGCGAGAGACTCAGCCTGGGATGGAACCAGATCTCATCCCGCCGTGACAAATTCTCCAATGTCATCGACGAAAATTGACCATTGGGAACAGTAACGAGCGTTCGATCAAGGGTCCGAATTCGGGTGGAGCGGAGGCCGATCTCTTCCACCGTACCGGTCCGGTCTCCGAATCGGCATGTATCACCGACCAGGACCGGACGATCGCTGATCATGGCCACACCACCGAAGAGGTTTTCAAGTGTCTTCTGGGCGGCTAGTGCAACGGCCAAGCCACCGACGCCGACCCCCGCGAGAACTGTGGTCGTGTTGTACCCCCAATTGCTGAGAACCGCCGTAACAGCGAACACGAAGATCACGATTTTGATCATCTTGTTCACCAAGGGCAGCATGGATGAGGAGAGATCGCCATGGCCAGCCGCGAGAACAAAGCGAGTACGGTCGGTTGCCACATCAATCAAACGCATCGCTGTCCAGGCCACACCGACAGAAAAGAGGAAGGCAAGCATTCTGTCCAGGTAGAACCGGAGGAGCGCGGAGGGCCCAATGAATTCCATACCTGCTCGAAAGCCGATGCCGGCGACGAGAAGGCGGAGCGGTCCTACCAGTGCCTCAAGAAGTTCCGTGTGGAGGTACGCTGAAGCGCGGCGAAACAGTGGATGCGCAAGGCGGAGCAGTCCGCGCGAGAGGAGGGATGAGATAGCCGTCAGGAGGGCGCCCAGCAGGACCAAGGCGAGCCAACGCCAGAGAGCCATATCCAGGACTGTCCAACTAACCAGACGCTCCGGGAGTCGCCTTTCGAACGCAGATTCCCCTACAAGCTTGTATAACCGTGGGATAAGACCGACGCTGTTCGACGAGAACTGCCACACGGGGTAACTTGGACGAAGCTGGACGCGCTCCAGATCGAGCTGATACGCCCGCCCATCATCGAAGAACGTTGCAACGGTTTCGCGACCGGTGCCTGTATCACTGTCCGGATTCCTACTCAGGGAGCCGGCATCGAATTCCACGTTTCTGTCGAGCAGTTGCTGAAGCTGCCTCGCCAGAATAGGGCCCTCGACAGCTCTCTGTGCGGCCGGAAGCGCGCGCAAGTCCAGATAAGCTGTGGCCAGTCTGTAATCTTGGGTCCTGCAAGCCTCAAGGAAGCTGATGACCGCACTTTGGGGATTATCGCGTCCCAATGGGTCCGTGGAGGTGCGAGCGGCCGGTGTTGCGCCGCTCGTGCCAGGAATAGTTTGCTGGGCCTCGGCGAGCGGCACAGCGGCGACGAGAACCGCGGCGAGATAAAGAGAGCGCAAGTGAATCCTCCCGATTGAGAGTCTACAGTAGCTGGCCTCGCCTCCATGAGTCTGATGCTCATACATCTGCAGCGTATGGAGGCGCTTCCGATCACTGTTGAGAGCCAGTTCCTGTCGGCTCACTCGTATCGCGGAAGGGCATGTGGAATTTGCGAGCGATATCCGGCAAAATTCCCGGAGGACGTCGGTCCCCATGGCTGCCGCGAGGGCGTAGCCACTAACCCTCAAGGCGGGAGTAAACCCGCGTTCATTCCCCGGATGATAGACGTCATTGAGGGCGACAGCGGTCAGGCGGACACCGAACGGTCTGAACTCGAGCTGGAGCGCACGGAACTCAACGCCGACGACAGGGGCGAGCACAAGGAGCTCGAGGCCCTCTACGTCGCTCGCGGGCTTGAGCCTGCGCTCGCGACACAGGTCGCCGAGCAGTTGATGGCTCATGACGCGCTGGGCGCGCACGCTCGCGATGAACTCGGCATATCCGAGGCTCTCCGGGACGTCCGATTCAGGCTGCCTTGGCATCAGCGCGAAGCTTTGGCGTTGGAGCGTCGATGCCTCTGTTGGTCACTGCCTTAGCGCCGGAGCCGGCTCTGATCTTGCTGGTATCCGGAACATCATTGTTGTTCCTCACGCTGCTGGGCGGATTGGCTGCACGTGCGGGCGGCGCGGACGTGATAGTGGGCGCGATACGCGTCGCGTTCTGGGGTGCAATCGCGATGGCTGTGACCGCGAGCGCCGGGGCGCTATTTCGGAACCGTCGCGTGAGCGGCAGCGGGAAGTGACCACTTATAGTCATGCGCCCAAATATGGTCAGCCACCCAGTTCGATTCCGGTCCGCGTTCTGCCAACCCGCGCCAGATAGCTGTTTGTCGACGGCGAGATGCAACCAATCGTGACTTTCCCCACATTGGAAGCTGCGGTGCTCTTTATTGAAGCTGAAGAGGAGAACCATAGAATGCGTAAAACACTCTTAGGCATTTTGGCAATTGCCAGTTCAATCAGCACCGCCGCTTTCGCGGCGGACAGAGAAATCAAGGTCGACGACCGGCTGGATGCTTCGGCCGAAACACTGAACGACATGATGAAGGCATCCGATAAGGGGATACCCCAAGATCTGCTCGATAAGGCCCATTGCGTCGTTGTCGTGCCGGGCATGAAAAAGGCCGGATTCATCTTCGGCGCCAAGTATGGCCGCGGGTTCGCGGCATGCCGTCGGCGCGGTGGCTCGGGCTGGAGCACCCCGGCCGCGATGCGGGTTGAAGGTGGAAGCGTCGGGTTTCAGATTGGCGCTTCGGAGACGGATATTGTGCTGCTCGTGATGAACGATGGCGGGATGAAACATCTGTTATCCGATAAGTTCACGATCGGCGGAGAGGCAACCGCTGCGGCCGGCCCGATTGGCCGCGACGCGAGCGCTCAGACGGACGCCATGATGAACGCGGAAATGCTGTCCTATTCCCGTTCACGGGGACTGTTCGCAGGCATCTCGCTGGAAGGCGCGACGCTTCGTCCGGATGAGGAAACCAACAGGGAACTCTACGGCCGCAATGCAACAAATCGTGAAATTCTGACGGGCGATTTCAAAACCCCAGCGGTTGCAGGAAGGTTTGAACACGCGCTGAATCGGGAGTCGCCTCAACGCAGCCGATAGGTTCGCTGTCTATCTGGCCGAGACGCTCAAGTTCGCAAGAATTCAAAGGAGATGAGAAAATGACATTCTTTAAAGCAGTACCGGCTGTGTTTTGCATGGCCTTATTAGGCGCGGCATTCTCGCCGAACGCCAAAGCAGACGACTGGAACCGCAAAACCGTGGTCACGTTTAGTGGTCCTGTTGAAATTCCAGGCGTTCACCTCCAAGGCTGGGGTGTGTTGCCCGCCGGCACTTATGTATTCAAGATCCTGGATTCACAATCCGACCGCCACATTGTCCAGATCTTCAGTCAGGACGAACTGACCGTTTACGCCACGATCCTGGCGATCCCGAATTATCGCCTTCAGGCGACCGACAAGACCACGATCACATTCAGAGAAAGACCGGCGGGCGAGCCGGAAGCGCTGCGGGCGTGGTTTTATCCCGGCAGAAATTGGGGCGAGGAATTCGTTTATCCGAAGGCCAGGGCAATGGAATTGGCCAAAGCTGAGAATACGCCCGTACTCTTCACGCCCGTGGAGGTCCCCGTCGAAGTCGCCGAACCGATCAAGTCTGCGGACGAGCCAGTGGTAGTGCAGTTGAAGCAGGCGCCTATCATGGCCGTGCAGCCTAGCGGAGAAGAAGTGCAGCTCGCCCAGGTCGTTATTCCTCCGCCGCCCGCGGAGATGGAAGTAGCTGCGGCCCCATCGCCCGTGGCTGCGACCCTTCCCGCAACGGCAAGCTCGTTCCCGCTGATTGCGTTGTTTGGACTGCTGGCGCTCGGCGGCGCCTTGACCATTCGTTCCTTCAGAACACGGGCTCTGTAGCCCGATTTGTCAACGGGCGCGTCATATTCTGGCGCGCCTCACCAACTCAGGTCGGCCAGCGAGCGCGCCGGGGCATAAACTCCGCGCGCGCGAGATCCGTAAGCCACGGTGAACTAACCGACCCGATTCAAACCTGCCCTTTTCTGAATTGCCAAACAGAGCGGTGACACCGTATGCAACCAGATTTGCAAATCTGGTGCTGGCGGCAGCCCGAACATCGGCGGCCAGCAGGCTTCGTTAGAGCCTACTCGTTTACGAACTGTGAAGGCCCGTCGGGAACTTCTGATCATCGATTCACGCGAGCTTGGCGGCTGCCCTGATAAGCGACGGTGACGATCGCAACGGGCAATCAAAAGAAACACGAACAGTTTGGTCGAGTTGAGGGTTGCTGGCCGTACGTGCTTGAGTGTCATGTGCGCGTCACCAAACGGGCTGGGAGGATTCTCGCAGCGCTAAACTTCACGAGCATCTCCACTCCGCAGCGTGTTGAGATGCTTCGTTACGGCCGTTCAGGTATTCATCTGCTCTTAAGACCGCACTCGCCTTTGCGGATTCAGCGAGCATTGGACGGTCTGTTCGGACACGCAGGCGTGTTCTAGACGGGGATCTTCCACGTAGACTATGAACCGGCTAGAACTGGCACTGACCTGAATTCGCAACTCAAGAGGGCCATACTCAACTCGACAACCATGCTGGAGTTCCTCGTTATTATTCATGAATGGCTTTCAGCGTGAAAGATGTGCCCAGGGTCAGTCCAGCTTCGGGTACCGGGCGGATCGCGACTGGTTTCTCCCCTGCAAAGAAAGCGCACTCCCGAATTCAGAGAGGCTCACGCAGTCCGCGCGCCCTTCCACCCTCGCGCGAGCGGCGCGCCGAGCCCTCAAAATCCTGATTCGAATCGCGGTTTCGGTAACCCCTTCTTTCCTGGCGATCTCCTTTGTAGTCAATCCTCCCAGTTGCTGCTCAAAGAGCAGACGATCCCGGGGGCGGCAGAATTGGAGGATCTTTGCCACATCAATCTTTGCCACATCAAGGGGAGCTAAATCAATTCCGACGCGGCCACAGAGCTCGGGCAGAGCCTGATAGCGAGCTTCGTCCTGACTTTCGCGGCGATGACAGTTGATGGCGATTGAGTTTACCCAGCTTACAATCATTCCTTCGTCTCGGAGTTGGTCGAGCTTTTGCCATCCTCGTAGCCAAGCGGCTTGGGCTGCATCTTCCGCATTGTCCATGGACGCGCCGCGAGAACGCAGTAGCCGAACGGTTCTGCCGAACCCCTGTTGATAAGCTTGGCCGTATCCTTCTTGGGTCATAATGGGCCCTCGGGTCTTGATCGCGCGAAGCTCAATGAAAAATCCTATAGCTCGATATCGGCTCCCACAGTCCAGTTACCCGCAATACCCAAACGCCAACGGCCACCACTACCACGATGTTCAGTATCGTCTTGATGCTGGAAGCCATGGGGATAAAGCGATTGATCAGCCACAACAAAACGCCGACTATGATCAGTGCGATGACCATATTTACCAAAGGCATGTTCGTATGCTCCTCAGGAATATCCTGGGCAATTCGTGGTCCAAATCCTTAGGACCCAGAAGAGAACTTGGAAGGTGCCAGTGCTCGGGCTGGCAGCATCCATAAGAGCCAGCCGGTAATCGAGGCCGATTGGGTAGAACGTCCGATTTTCATTGCTATTTTCTTCTGCTATTCGTCTAACGCGAACGACCCCTGCCTCGCATTCCTGAATTCGAAATGTTGCGCTCACTTGTTTAAGCGTCGATAAACGATCGCATTGGGTCACTCGATGCCAATGGGGCACCTAACTTCCAACGGAAGGTTATCTCGTGTCAGCCAAATAGTGCTTTTGGATCAATCACTTTGGTCTGCTTGCGCGAAATTCAGAAGTGAGACCGACCGCTTGCGCCAATTTACCCATCAACGACTTCAAGTCATCCGGGGACGTCGGGTAGAAACCTGGTCTCCACTTCTCCCGAGCGCTTGGCAACAGGATGTCGATACGCCATCCGGCGCGGACCTCGGCTTGCAGTAAATCAAATTGAGTTGCATCGAGGCAACACTCATGAAAATAATTGAAGTTCTAAGTACCGCAATTCTGCTCTTGCTTCCAGCGAGTGCTCCCGCCTACGCCCAGGGACAACACGAGCAGGAGAAGCAACCAGAGCAAAGGGGGCAGCAACAGGCTAAGCCAGCACAACAACCGCAACACGCTGAGCACCAGCAACAGGCTAAGCCGGCACAACAACCGCAACACGCTGAGCACCAGCAACAGGCCAAGCCGGCACAGCAGCCGCAACGCGCTCAGGAACAGCAACAGGCCAAGCCGGCACAGCAACCGCAACGCGCTGAGCACCAGCAACAGACCAAGCCGGCACAACAACCGCAACACGCTGAGCACCAGCAACAGGCTAAACCAGAACAACCGCAACGGGCTCAAGAACAGCAACGGGCCAACCGAGCCCAGCCCGCGGGAGGCCATGGGCGCATTCCTGACGACCGCTTCCGTGCCAGTTTCGGTCGCGAGCACACGTTTCACGTGAACCGTTCCGAACTCGTCGGTGAGTCGCGACGTTTTCAATACGGCGGCTTTTGGTTCGCCATGGTTGACCCCTGGCCAGCGGGGTGGCTCTATACTGACAACGTTTATGTTGACTACAGAAACGGGGGGTATTTCCTATGCGATCCCGTCCATCCCGGTGTGTATCTTTCGATCAACGTAGAGTGACGCATTGGCTATAGCAGTGTCCCACAGCGGCCCCGGATGGTCTCAAAACCGGCTGGTTGCTCAACGCTTCGAAAAGGACGCCGTTAACAATCGGGTAGGCTCTCATGCGTGCGAATGGAAGTGGTGGCTCCGGGTTACTCTCGGGAGCGGTTGCTCTGCGGCACCTGCGGGAAGATGCTCACCGCCAGAGAGCCGGACGGCGCCGACACGGAAAGGTACTGACGAGACGGCGGGGCACTCGGAGATCCGAGCCCCCACCGCTAGCCATGCAGTTCACAAGATCGGGTTACCCTTAGTTATCACACGAAAAAAGAGGCGCCGCCGCCCGGCTCGCGGACCCGTCCGGCCTGAACCGGAACATCGTGCATCGGAAGCATGCTCTCAGGGCGACCCATATCAGCCGGATTCCGTATCTGCGCTCGTTGATCATGTACACGAGGATTTGAACCACGGCTATTCGGTCTGGCACATATCCAGGCGGGACCGGGATAGACTCAACCATGCCGAATCGCAGCTCCGCAATTTCAGCGCGGAGTGGCGGAAAGGTAAGTTTGACAAAGGGAATCTTGACGATGCGATCAGTGACACGCAACATATCCTGGATCGAAATCACTTATCCGGGTCGGAGCGCGACGCGCTTTGGAGCGACGTTGAACAACTCCGTAAGATGCGCGAGGCTTACGACAGGCACGAGATCCGACGCTGGTGAACGCCGGAGTCCTCAGACGCTCAGCACCGGGATTTGCGACGCCCGAATGATCCCATAGCCGTTGCCGTTGTCCCCCAAATGGCTGCGCCCAGGAATGTGTCCGATGACCAGGACGTCGGCCTTCGTTTGCTCCGCCGCCCGGTTCAACAACTCCGGGACATTGCCGCTATCGATGATGACTTCGGCCTTCGTGCCTATGTCCTGCTGAAGCCTGGCGATCTCGTCGGCCGCCATGCCAACGATCATCTCCTTCCACGCGGGATCGACGCGGAATCCGCCGGGACCGTAGATCTCAACGCTGGACGTGATGTGGACGAGTGTAAGCGTCGCGTCGACAGCCGCAGCCATCTCGGCTGCCAGCGACGCGGTGTGCCGGTTGTGCGGCGTCAAATCCACTGAGCAGAGGACGTGGCGGATCGAGAACTCGCGCGCCGGCGCGTCTTCCAGGTGAGCGCCGGTCCAGACCGGGCATTGGCTTTCGTGCAATACTTTCGCCGCTACTGAGCCCAGCAGAAAGCGAAAGAAGGCCCCTTCGCCAAGGGTCGACATCACAATCAGGTCGACGTTCTTGTTGCGAGCCGTCTCCACGATTTCGCGGGCAGGGTCGCCCCTGAGCACCAGACGGGTGACCGCAATCCCATCCAGCTCCGGGTGCAGCGCCTGATCCAGATCCTGCTGAGCCCGTTGAACGATGTGCGCGTGCAAATCCCGCGCGGTCATCTCATGTCCGCTCTCCAGCAAGCCGACGGGATAGCCGAAAGGCGACACCACGTGCAGCAGGATGATCTCCGCATGAAAGCGGCGGGCCAACCAAGCGGCCTGCTGCACGGCGTGCCGGGAAGTATCCGCGAACACAACGGGAACAAGAATTTTCTGAATGTTCAGCATCACGCCACCCCCGCCGCCAGCAATGTTTTAGTTACCACACGAAAAAAGAGGCGCCGCCGCCCGGCTCTCGGATCCGCCCGGCCTGGACCGGAACATCGCGCGGAACCAGGTTCTCGCGAACCACGTCGGGTAGCTGCGGTTCGGGAGCACTGCTCCCTTCGGTCTCTGCGATCTCCACCGCGCCATACAGGTTCATCATATCCGCAGCGGCCTCTACGTTCTCGTCCAAACCTGTCGCGAAAACCAGGGCCCCTCCGCGCCGCAGTCCATCGAGGTAAGCCTGCGCCTCCGCTTTGTTCGCGCCGATCCGGGTGAGCGCCCGCTTCAAGCCCACTTCGAAATCGAGCCGGGGGAAGCTCATCAGACCGGTGACCTCAAAAGTCGCCGGTTCCTCCACGGTGCGAACCTCTTTCCGTGGAAAACCAAGGGCCTCGATCTCGCGGACGACGTCGTCTACGACTCCACGATTCTCGAATAATCCAACTACAGTCTTCGGCATATCACGACCTCCGTCGTAAAGTATTCAAAACCACGTTTCTCCGACTGAACATTCCGTGTGAAATCCACACTCCGACCCCCGCGCTGGGGCGTTGGTTGTTGTCGCGCTTCGAGAGAATCCAATTCACCCAAGCCGAACTCGCCGGAGCATCGGACCTTCCTCTTGAACAATCGAGCCACGTTCCGCGACTTGAAAATCAAGGTCACGCCCAGCTCCGCTAACGCCGATCCGTCTCGTAATCGAGAATAATCGCCACTTCGCGGTGTAGATGAAAGCAGTCTGGCCGTCGGCGATCCGAATCAAGACTTGTTTTTCAAACAGCGTTCTGAGTATCATCACCAGCCTTAAAGCAATTACTTCTCCAATTTGAGTCTCGTGACCGATGACTCAAAATCGAGCCGTCCCGTCAACGGCGGCGGCATTCAGGCAGTCCGGAGCACGCGGGTAATATCACGTTATTACGGGCCGGGCACATGGGGTTCCCGCCCGTTCCTTTTAACGCCCATGATCCTTACCTAGTTCACGAACTTTGTAGTGGTTGCGAAAGTTACCATGGTCGCCATATTCCCAAACATCGCCGGTGTTGGCGTTGAAGAACGCGTGATTACCCCCGTTATACCCGAATTGAATACCGGCAAAGGCACCCTGCGCCATGGCGGCCACGACGTTGTAAGGTCGTATACCTCGCGTTTTGGGGCCTCTATGGAGGTTGAGCGCCAGGATGGCGAACCGACCGCGGGGCGTCACATGGCCGAGTTCGCTCACGCCTCCCATGGTGTTCGCGAATTCATTGATCAAAGATTTTTGCGGGAGATCCCCAGCTTCCGCATCATGGCGTTCAAGGTCGTGCGTGGCACCCCGAGACGGACGGCCGCAGCGCTGATCACGCCACCTGTCTCCCGAAGCACGCGGGTGATGTATTCACGTTCAACCTCCGCGAGCGTGGCACCGGTAAGTTGAGGCGCTGCCGCGGGTTCGGCGTGTTCCGATGAAGCGTGAAAGTAGGAAGGGAAGTCTTGCACGTCGACCATGTCGCTTGTGGTCATCATGGCGGCATGTCCAATGACGTTCTCTAGCTCCCGTACATTGCCGGGCCACGAATGCTGCGAAAGCCGGATTTGCGCTCGATGCGTCAGCCCGCGCAAGTCCTTTCCGTATTGCGCGGCGAACCGCGCGACGAAATGCCGTTGGAGCAAGGGAAGATCCTCTTTGCGCTCAGCGAGCCGCGGCACGTGAATTTCCACCATGGAGAGGCGGTAGTATAAATCCTCTCGAAAACGTTTCTCAGCCACGGCGGCGCGCAGCTTGTGATTGGTTGCAGCCACGACGCGCACGTCCACCTTGCGGGCGGTGAGCGCTCCCACTCGCTGTACTTCCTGATTCTGAAGTACACGCAAGAGCTTCGCTTGGGTCGCGAGCGGCATATCCCCAACCTCATCCAAAAACAGCGTGCCTCCATGGGCGTGCTCGACTAACCCCGGCTTGTCGTGTGTGGCGCCAGTGAAAGAACCCTTCACGTGGCCGAACAACTCGCTTTCAAAGAGCGTTTCCACGACGGCCGAGCAGTTGAGCACAACGTAGCGGCCGGAAGCCACCGGGCTGAGTCTGTGGAGCGCGCGAGCGACCAAGTCTTTACCCGTCCCAGTCTCGCCGGTAATCAGCAGTGCCCGATAGTGCGGGGCTACGCGCCGGATGCGCAAAAGCATTTCAAACATCTGCGGGCTGCGGCCAACGATTCCCTCGAACTCAGAGTTCGTTCGCAACTCGTCCTCGAGTTGCAGAGAACGTTGCCGTTTCCTGGCTTCTTCCACCAGCCTGCCAATCCGGTCGCGCAGCGGACCAATCGAGACCGGCTTGTTCAGGTAATCACTGGCTCCGTTTTTGACGGCTTCAACGGCGGATTCGGTGGAATACTGCCCCGTCATGAGGATCACGTCTGTGGCAGGATCGATCTCCACGATACGCTTCAGCACTTCCATGCCACTCATGTGTGGCATCACTAAATCGGTAAGGATGACCTGTGGGCGTCGGTTCCGAAACAAGTCGAGTCCCTCTTTGGGGTTGGACGCCGTAAGAATCTCGACGCCCGGCTGCGCCAACGCGTTCGAGAGCAGTTCCACACTGCCCTGATTGTCGTCGATGACCAGCAGCGAAACCGCGGATTTGCCGTTACTGGACATTAAAGAACCGTGCTGCCATCAGCAGTCTCTTCGTAGGATTGGTCCAGCGGAATCGTGAATGTGAAACAGCTTCCGCTTCCCGGCTCGCTCGTGAGCCAGATTCTTCCGCCATGTTGCTCCACCAGCCGCCTGGTGATGGCGAGACCTAGCCCGGTGCCTCCGGCTCCGCCCTTGGCAGCCGATCGCACTTGATAGAACTTATCAAATACTGCTCGGTGCTGGTCTTCGGGAATTCCGATCCCGGTGTCCGAGACCGAGATCTCCGCGAAGCGGTCGCGAGGCGCGGCCTCGACCCGGACACTCCCGCCGTCCGGCGTAAACTTCACCGCGTTGCTCAGCAGGTTGTGCAGAATCTGCTTGAAGCGGAGGCGATCCGCGACAACGGTCACCGAGACTAAGATATCGGTTCGAATTTCCACCGACTTCGCCGTTGCGCGCGGACGCACCGATGAGAGCGCGTCCTCCATGACCGGAACGATATCGAATGCCTCATGCCGCAATTCAAGGTGCCCGGCTTCGATCTTGGTCAAGTCGAGAAGGTCGTTGATCAGGTCGAGCAGGTGCAGCGAATCATCGTGAATGTGCGCCAGAAAGCGTTTCTGCTTCTCACTGAGCGGTCCTTCGGTTTCCTCAGCCAGCAGCTCAGCAAACCCGAGGATGGTGTGAAGCGGCGAGCGCAGCTCATGGCTCACGTTCGACAGAAACTCCGTCTTCAGACGATTGGCTTGCTCGGATTCCCGATTACGCAGCTCCAACTCATGGATGTATTTCTCCTGCATGGCGCGGAACTGGTCTTCCGTCTGTCTGCGCTCGCTGATGTCGCGAAGGATGGCAGTGACGCGGAGTCCGGTTTGGGATTGCACCGGACTGAGGCTGATCTCGACGGGGAAGTGCGAGCCGTCTTTGCGGCGTGCCTCCAGCTTGAGGCCAGAGCCCATCGGACGCGTTACCGGCTGGTTGAAATATTGTGCGCGATGCCGCTTATGGGCTTCGCCGAGAGCCTCGGGCACCAACGCCTCCACTGTTTGTCCCAGCAACTCCTCGCGAGTGTAGCCGAACAATTGCTCAGCCATGCGGTTGAGTAGCACGATCCGGCCCTCGTTGTCGAGCTCAAGGATTGCGTCAGGGGCGCTCTCAAGGAGCTCCCCCAAGCGACGCTCAGCGTCGCTGATCGGCTTCCGGCCGTACTGTCCCATAGTGCTTCGCTTACGCAACAGCCGAGTTAGCCTCCGGACTTGCGTTAACGGCAGCCGGGTTTGCCTGCGTCCACGCCTTCATCCAGCGGGGCTTTGAGTTATTGTTTTCAAGAACAGCCAGGACCCGTCCGGGGTGACCCAAGTCGCTCCATCCGAGATCACGAACGCGCAGAACCAGCAGCCGCGAGATCTCCACCGACAGCACGTGCTTCGAAAAATCGCTGGACGGCACTCGGTCGTACACGGAGTCGTCGATGTGCGTCTCCGAGCCCGTCCATAAACGCGCCCGCCGTACGGCTTCCAACACGTCGGGGATCGCCTGCGCGACCATCTCCAAGAATGCGCCGACACGCCCGACCATCACGAATGTGTTCCAAGCCGAATGCCTGCGAAATAGAGTTTCCGCGATCTCAAGCGATGGCTTCTCCCAAAAACCGCGCACACCGAGTAGTTCGGCACTCCCATCCCCGACGGATGCGCCCAGTTCGATCCAGCCGTATTCAACCTCGGGGCGGCTCGGTTGCGCGCCGATGAGCACCACCGACTCAGGCCGTTCTGCCGCAATTTCGAAGGCGGATTCCAGGGCAGCCGAAAAGCACGCTTCATCGGAATAGTAGTGGTCGCTTGGAAGGACGGCCATCAGCGCGTTCTCATCCATGCGTGCGATGCTTAGGGCGCTGAATAGAATCGGCGGAGTCGTGCCCTTGTTCGCAGGCTGTACAATTCGTTGCGACTGGAAGCCGTCGAGTTCGCCGGCGTAGAAGTCCCGATGTGTGTGCGTGAGAGCGAACAGGGTCTGCGCAGCCGGGACGCTACGTTCAGCCCGGCGCACGGTGTTTCCCAATAACGTGCCCCCGTCGAACAGCGGACAGAACTGCTTGGGGCGATTGTCGCCGCAAATGAATCGAGTAAGACTTCGCAGGCGAGTTCCGTCTCCGCCTGCCAAAATCAAGGCCCAGCGGCTATGCCGCGCGCCAGAAGGTTCGGCGCGGAAAGAGACGGGCATCATTGGAATCACCCCCGCCTCCGGCTCCGCGCTTACGGCTGCCTCCTCCGACGTTCGACTTGTCACTTCTCGTTTGGACCGCGCCACGCCTGCGTCTCCTTTAAGCCGTTATGCGACGCCCATGTAGCAGCTCGCTCTCGCGGCGCTCGATTGCTCGCGCAGGAGCCGCCAGACCTTTTTTACTGTTGCGCCCGTCTCGGAAGTCGCTTTCCCTCGAGATGAAATGCGGCCCTGGGTTCGCTCGAAACGCAAAGCGCGGCGTCATCGGAGACACTGAGTCTACAAACCCAATCAAAAATTCAGAGTACTCCAGGGGGCATCGGAGGAACCACTCGAAAAATTCCTAGTTCTCGACTGAAGAAGCTTTGGAATGTGGCGCTTACGTGACGATCCCGTGTCGCGTGGCCGAGTTCCGTGCCAAACTTGCGTCAGAAACCTTAACGCCCGGAGAATCCCTTGCGGCGCAACAGCCCGAGACCAAACAGAGCTCCCCCGACCAGACCAAGTGTCGCCGGCTCGGGGACGGCACTAGAGTTGACAAATCCTTGAACCGTCGTTTCCCCGATAGTAGAGCCGGAATTGGGAGCGACGATCCCCGTGGGCGAATTGATAGTGAAAAACGTCGTGTTGAAATTTCCGGTGATTTCATTGTATGCGCCTGGTCCGAGTTGCGTCGGCGGCTGCAAGGCGGTGGACCAGACGATCGAAATCGTGCTGGAATTGCTGAAGATCGTACCACCGGCCGAGGTACCTACAAACTCGCCGGTGGCGACGTCAGTGGCGTCGGTGATGATCACGTCAAATGTGAAACCGTTGAAGGTTGAGCCGGCGGTTGGCGAACAAAGCGTGCATGTCAGAACGAAGTTTCCGTAATCGACGATGGACGGCGTGCTGACGGAAGAGACTGGGTTCGGGTCGAATGTGAGCGTCGCGCCGGCGGTAGAGCCAGGCGCGCTGTTCAGAATCAGAGGCGTGGAATCGCCGACGAACCCCGTACCCCCCGTACCCGTTGCGTTAGTGGTGTACATGATGGTGCCAGCGCTGGCGCTCGCAGCCATCATAAAGACCGCCACCCCAGTTACTGAGGCCGCTTGGATAAGACAGCTGAGCTTCATCTCCGTTCTCCTTAATTTGCTCCTGTACCCCGCTCCGATGTGAGGAGTAGGCTGGGGGCGCTTTCCCTCTTACGAAACTAAGCCGGACCAATTCAGACTAGTACAAAAGTACTCCTATAGTCTCGAAGGTACTACTAGTAAAATTTCTAGTTCTCGACTAGAGACCCTTTGGAATGTGGCGGTTACGTGACGATCCCGTGTCTCGCCGCATACCGGGCGATCTCAGCCGCAGTGCGGAGGCCAAGCTCATCCATTAGGCGGTACTTGTGATACTCCACGGTCCGTGGAGAAACATTCAGCTTGACGGCGATTTCCTTGACCTGGAGTCCCTCCGCCAGCAACTGCAACACTTCGCGCTGGCGCGATGTCAGCTTGTCTAGCGGACTCCGCCAGGAATTGGATCGGGACGAAAGCCCGTGCCGCACGGCTTCCGCGATCGCTTTCGTCACGTAGACACGCCCCCGTATCGCCTCTCGAATTGCCGTAAGCAGTTCGTCCCCGGCGGAATTCTTCAACACATACCCCGAGCCCCCGGCAGCCAAGGCCTCGGTGGCGAAGGTGATATCCGGATGCATCGTGAGAAAGATGATCTTCGCGTCAGGGTTGCTCTTTCGGATTTGGCGAGCGGCATCAATACCGTTGAGTAGAGGCATCGTTACGTCAGCAATGATGATGTCGGGCTTCTTCTCTTTGGCGGCGCGGAGCAAGGCACGCCCGTCATTGACAACACCCACAATCTCGAGGTCGGGATGATCCAGAACGCGGCGCAGTCCTTCGATGACAATATCGTGGTCGTCAGCCAGCAGCAGTTTCCAGCGTTTCATTTTGCCTCCAAGGAATTCGCGCAAAACGGAGTGCGGCGCGATTAGCTCCTTGTCCGGGTTGGATGTGCGCGCCGCACCCTTTGCGCTTTGAGGGGCACGAAGACTTCTACGATCGTACCCTTTCCAGGCTGTGATGTGATGGTGAACTTGCCACTGACCAATCGTACCCGCTCTTCCATGCTGATCAGGCCGAGCCCGCCCTTTCTTTTGACTTTACCTAAATCGAAACCGTCGCCAATGTCTTCAACGCAAAGTTTGATGCCGTCTTCTGTCCTTGAAAGGATAACCCCGACGTGCTTAGCCTTGGCGTGCTTGGCGCTGTTGCGGAGACTCTCCTGAGCCACGCGATAAAGACACAGGGAAACGTCTTCCGGGAGCAAAGCCGGCGCACCCTTGGACTCGAATCGGGCCGGGATGCCCACTTGTGCCGAGAAGCTAACGCATTCCTCCCGTAGAGCGGCTTCCAAGCCAAGCTCATCAAGGATGGCGGGATGGAGCCTTCGGGACATCGCGTGAACATCTTCCGCCAGGCCGTTGATCCGGGCGCTGAGAGCACGGACGCGCTCCGGGAGCTTGACGGACGACCCGCTGGAAGGCTGGAGCAGCGTCGAGACCTCCATGCCCAATCCGGCCAGTTTTTGACTGAGATCATCGTGCAGTTCCCTGGCCAGGTCCTTGTTGCCGCCCTCCTGGAGGCCGACCAGGCGGGCCGTCAAGGCCTGCAGTTCGTCCTGGTATTGAAGTCGCGTCACCTCACCTTTCTCGCGTATCGCGCGAGCCGCAGCGTTGCTGTCCCGCGCCTGTGTCTGGGCTTCTTCCCGCTCCGTGACGTCCACGCCCGTACGAATCACATAGTCGACGGTTCCCTTATCGTTTATCGCAACAGTGTTGGACCACGCGATCAACCGTGGCTGGCCTCGTTTCGTGAGCCAATGAGTTTCTCCTTGCGACGTCCCACCCTTGAGTACTTCCTCGAAGCCGCTCTTCACCTGAGCCCTTTCGCCCGGGATGGGCAGAAGATCCCAAAACGGTTTTCCTTTCAACTCCTCCAGCGAGAACCCCGTCAGCTCCTGGGCGGCGCGATTGAACTGAAGGACGCGTCCTTCCCGGTCCAAAACGGTGACCAGCAGGTCCTTGGCCGTGTTCAGGATCGCCGTGATGAGCTTCTGCTCCCGTTCCGACCTTGCGTGGGTCTGCTTCAGGTCGTCAACATCCACGAACACCATTAAAACGCCATCGGTTTTGTGTTCCGCCGTCAGGAACGGGAGAATTCGGACCGAGTACCACCGGCCGTCTTCGGCCTGCACCTCGCGCCACACATCGGGCAACCCCTTGATCACCTGCGAGATCGATTCATCCAGGTGCGGAAGGTTGATGCCGATACGGATATGGCCGAGCGGGCGGCCGACGTCACCTGGAAGCAGGTGAAGCAGTTTCTCTGCCTGAGGAGTGAAGCGGCGGATGCGCTGGCCTCCGCCCAGAATCACAATCGGGATATCTACGCCGGTAAGGACGTTACTCAACTCGTCGCTGAGATGGGCCAATTCCGTATTTCGCCTGTGCAATTGCTCGTTCAACGTGACGAGTTCTTCGTTGCCGGACTGGAGCTCTTCTTTGGCAGTCTCCAACTCCTCGTTGGTGCTATTGAGCTCCTCCATGCTGGATTGAGCTTCTTCGTTCGCCGCCCTCAATTCCTCGTTGGTGGTTTCCTGCTCCTGGATGATTGCCTGGAGGTAGTCGCGAGTCCGGGTGAGATCTTTCCTCACCTCGATCAGTTCGTGATCGCGGCCCTCTTTCCGCTGGCGTCCCACTGCGGGCTCCGCTTGCTGTTCGGCGGAATGGGCGACTTCCTCGAACAGGATCAAAAAGTATCCGTCGCCTGCCCTCCGCGCAGGGAGAGGCTGGACTTCAATATTGACGAGATGAAAGTCCCCATTTCGCCTAACGCGGACTGCCTCTCTCTTGACGCTCGCTCTCGTCTTGCGGGCCTTATTGATAGCCCCCCGCAGCTCCAGAACAAGTTCCTCCCGGAGCATCCTGAGAAGCTGGAACGTTGCTTTTCCCGGAACTGGCCGGAGATACGGACTCGTATCCCCGCGAAAGTGCAGAATTTGAAGGTCGCTGTTCACTAACAGCCCGGCATGCTCCGAGCGTTCCCAGATGAGGCGGTCGGCCTCTTTTTCCAGGTCGAAGCTGGGGGCCTCCTCGACGCGACGCCTCTCGAAATGCGTCAGCTTCTCAAATGCCGGGGGCCGGGCTTCGAAGCCGCCCGTTGCCACAGTTTTGGCGAAGAACTGATTCTTCTTGTCGGTGATCTTAAAGTCCGGAAATCCTCCGAGCGTTTCCGACTTGCCGAGCAGCAGGAAGCCACCGTCTCGTAAGGCATAACGGAACGACGCAAAGATTCGCTTCTGCAGAACTGGCTCAAGGTAGATGAGAACGTTACGGCAACTGATCAGATCCATCCGGGAGAACGGTGGGTCTTTGGCCAAGTCGTGTCGCGCAAAGATGCACAAGTCGCGGACGCCGGACTTGATCTGGTAGGTTCCATTCACCCGGTTAAAGAACCGCCGCACGCGCTCCTTGGAAACTTTCTTCAGTGCGTCCGCGGGATACACGCCGGCGCGGGCTCTATCGACGGCGTGCTCGCTGATATCGCTGGCGAAGATTTGAATCGGTGTGGATGCAGGTCGGTCCCCCAAACTCTCAAGCAGGCAAATGGCGATCGAATAGGCCTCCTCGCCGCTCGAGCAGCCCGGAACCCAGACGCGAACGGGATCATCAGCGGGCTTTCGCGCCAGGATTTGCGGAAGAATCTTATTTCGCAGCGCACGAAAGACATCCGGTTCTCGAAAGAAGCTGGTGACATGAATCAGAAGGTCTTGATAGAGGGCGTCCAACTCCTCGGGGTTGGTTTGGAGGTACTTCAGGTACTCGCTTAGCCGCTGGATTTTCTTCGAGGCCATTCGGCGGGCGACGCGCCGGCTGATCGTGGATTTCTTGTAGAACGTAAAGTCGACTCCCGACGCGTCCCTTAGCAGCTTGAGGATTCGCCTCCACTCCTCGTCCCATGCCGGAGGGAGAGGCTTCGCGTGCTCCAGATTCGTGAACCCCATGTAGGGATGAACGGTGATCAGCGAAAGTTCCTTGGCAATGCGCTCCGGAGGCAGCACGAAATCGACGCACCCGGCCAAAATCGCACTCTTCGGCATCCCGTCGAATTGGGCCGATTTGGGTTCCTGGGCAAAAGTAATGCCTCCAGCGGATTTGATAGCTTTGAGTCCGAGCGTTCCGTCCGAAGCGGACCCGGACAGGACCACGCCAATTGCTCTCCGCCCCTGAGTCAGGGCCAGGGTCCGGAAGAAATGATCGATAGGCAAATGGCGTCCAGGGGAGGTCTTGCGACTTTGGATTCGGAGCACTCCGTTCGCGATGCTCAAATCAGCGTTTGCGGGAATTACATAGACGTGGTTGGGCTCGACGCGCGTTCCCTGCCGAATTTCGGTAACCGGCATCTGGGTGGCTTTCGAAAGCAGTTTCGTGAGTATGCTTTCGTGCTTGGCCTCCAGGTGCTGCACCAGGACAAAGGCCATCCCTGTGTCCAGTGGCAGAGCTGCCAGGAGTCCGGTAAAGGCTTCTAAGCCGCCGGCCGATGCTCCAACACCTACGATCGGAAAGGCTTGTCCGCTCGTTTGAGCGGGGCGTTTTGCGCTGATGGGTGCTGAGGAGGGAACTTCACTGTGAGCTGTCGCCGCACCAGTTGTCGCGGCCGGCCGTTTCGCAGGTTTTCGAAAATTTCTTTTCATCGCAACAGCCCGGTATGGATACTACAAACATGGCATGCCTGGGCTGCAAAGCCTTCCACAGAGGTTATCACGCCCGTCAGGCCAAGCCCGCGCGCAGATCGGTGTGAAGCGCCGGTTGACCCCAACTCGAAAGCGATTGGGCGTCTCCTTCGTTGTGCCACGACTCTGTTCGCTTCATATTAAAAGCCCAGTTGCGCGTGCCGCTGCCTCGCACCATCAGCCGGTCGGTTCTCCTTAGGGGCCTGCGCTCGCCACCTTGAACAGAAGAACGGGCCGGGAATGAGAAGGCCGGTCATTGGAGCCCAGGGGCAGATCCCCTTACGCCCGCTTGTGACTGTCCGCGCATCAATGGGTTCTTTCACCTACGTCGGCTTCGGGATCGTGCGCCGCCCGCGTTCCCGAGCAGATCGACAATGCGCCCGTTGCTGAACGTGGTTTGTCGTCCGCGCCGCCGGATCGGACCGAAGCGGTCTCACTCCTGATCCGTTGTCTCGTTGTCGTCCATCTTCTGGATGGCCAACGATCGCGGCAGGCGATGGGATGCAAGGGACCAAGACAACCGGAGCCGTTTGAAACTCACGACTTGGCTTGTAGACTGCCCAACTCTGATCGAAGCATTTCGAAGTGTCGCAGCGCGGGTCCATGGGGTGTTTCTTCCAGACAGGCATTTAGCCAAAGCCATTAGTGTGTATTCACGGCCGTTCCTCGCTCGCGCTGGCTGGCATGTTGGCCGCGCTTTCTCTGCCTGCTGGAAACCAAGCAGAGAGATTATTACTTTTACCCTTCGGATTGACGCTTAGTATCTCCTTAATCACAAGATCAAGTTCTGTCTCATGTTTCAAAACTACGTCGTCATCCGCAAAAAAGACGTCTTGATATGTGCCAAAGGCCGTAACGGTATTGGCATTGATCGTACTTCCTTTGGCGATTCGGCAGAGTTTAAGTGCAACGTCTCGTTCCGCAAAAACACGCACATCAATGCCAGTGCTCAATTTCACGCTATCAACAAACGTAGCGCCAACCTCTAATCCGAGTGCTGAACAAGAGTCGGCATACGCCGCCCGAAAGGTCCCGCGCACAACGAACTGAATTACAACCGGTCGGCCGGAAAACATCTTTGGAAGCGTCTGGAATTGTTCAAGCGCCTCGGTATCGCTCTGGTCTCCATCGAAATTCAGGTCGGCGCTTACCTCTGCGCCGATCGACTTAAGTAGTTCCGGAACGTCATGCAATATTCCGGCGCGCAGGCTTTCAGGTGTTGTAAAAAGCTGAGCGTGTGCTGCCTTTTTAGTGTACTTTTCAACGCCCGAAGCTTCTCGGCTCCTACCTCGAACTCCACATCCTTTGGGAGAACGGGTTGATTGTCTTCATCAATCAGAGCGTACAATGCCAACCACATCGAGCACTGTACCGACGCACCGTCAGAGACGCCCTTGCCCCGCTGGAGACGGTAGTTCGCGGAATGCAGTCGCCGTGCCAATCCGTGGTATCCTCGCGATCTCGGTCGTGCCAGGTATACGTCGGCCTTTTCGGTATGAGATATGGAAGCGTCCCCGATGGGCACGACAAATCGATGACGCATCTCGAGTACGACCAAGCGCAAACGTCAAAACTCCCGTTGCTCATCTACTGCCTTGAATGGCT
>JBEKBK010000050.1:0-25508 GCA_050015435.1 Bryobacteraceae bacterium | reverse complement strand
GCTTCAATCGGTAGTTCCCGATGTCCCCGGTCGATCAGCACCAGCAACCGCACCCTCGCAGCGCGCCCATGATCGAACAGCGCATCGAGCGCCGCTCGAATGGTGCGGCCGGTATATAACACGTCATCCATTAAAATGACGTCCTTTCCGGTGACCGAGAACGGGATATCCGTCGCATTCACCACGGGTTGGTGTGAAACGGTAGAGAGATCGTCCCGATAAAGACTGATATCGAGCACCCCGACCGGAATGGTTCGATGCTCCAGAGCCTCAATCTTTTTGGCCAGCCGTTGTGCCAGCGGCACGCCCCGGCGGCGAATGCCAATGAACGCCAGTTGGTCCAGATTCGAAGTTCTTTCCAAGATCTCGTGCGCCAACCGGACTAGCGTCCGGTCGATCTCGGAAGAACTCATGAGTTGCGTTTTTTCAACTACGGTCGTGGGCATATCGGGTAAACGCTCCAGAGTATCATACGCCGCTGCGCGGTCTAATATTTCTTGAGCCTTCCTCGGATGCTCTTCGCCAGTTTCTCGATCTCGTCGGTCTTTTTCAACGTCTGCAAGGAAACCACGTAGCGGGTGTTCTTCTCCAGGTCCGCCTTCAGGTCCGTTGCAAGCTTGGCCAGTTCCGCCGCTTCCTCGAGATTTTTCTTGTAGTCGGCTTTAAGGATTTCTTCCTTTTGCAGCTTGCCGTCCGGCAGCCGCGGCTCCGGGTCCCTCGAGTCGGGCCAGACCGAGGGCTCGGAATTGGGTTGCGGCACTTGTGCGACCGACGCACAGAAAAAGATCAGCGCCAGGCAGAGCAGTTTCATCACCTACAATGATACAAACGCGCATGAAGAAACTGGCCGCCGCGCTTGCCATTCTGGTGTTTGCGGTCCCGTCCGTTGCGGCCGAGCTGGAGCTCCGCTACGGCGCGCTTGAACGCATCATCGCCGAACAGCTTTTCACACAGGATGGCCGGCGGTATGTTCGCGGAAATCGCAACACCCGTTGCCAGTTTGCGTACCTCGAGGCCCCGCATATCGAGAGCCGCGATGGACGGCTCCGCGTCACGGCGCGCTTCAGCGGCCGGACCGCCCTCGACATATTTAACCGCTGCGTAGGCCTGGGCGATTCCTTTGATCTCTCCGTGACAGCGACGCCGTTTCCCCGGGATGGCGCCATAGCCCTGAAGGATGTTCAAATCTCGACCATGCGCGATTCGTATTACATCCGCCGCGTGCGCGCTGCCCTCTCGCAAAGCATCGCGAAGGACTTCAAGATCGAGGTTCGCGATCAGGCCCGCCGCCTTATGGAGCAACCGCACGAATCGTCGTTCTATAGCCAGGAACTGGCCGGATTTGAGCTCGGCGACGTTCGCGTCACTCCCGAGGCTCTTGTGCTGGTAGTCGACTTTCGTCTCGTCGTAAAGTAATAGAGTCTTCCCCCTTCACTATGGAACCGGTAAACGTAGGCATCATCGGCCTGGGCAATGTTGGTATGGGCGCGCTCACGATTTTGGCGGAGAATCAGGATCAGATCACCACCAAGCTGGGTTTCCCCTTGCGTGTTCGAGCCGTGTGCAGTCCTCGCGTCGCCCAGAAGGCTCTTCCAGACGGGTTGGGCTCGCCGCTCAAGACCGCGAACTGGCGCGAAGTGGTGGACCATCCCGAAGTTCAAATCGTCGCCGAGCTGGTTGGCGGAACTGGCGTGGCGCGAGAGATCGTCGAGGCCGCCATCCTTTCTGGAAAGTCCGTCGTCACCGCGAACAAAGAGCTGATGGCGCTGGCCGGAGCCGAGCTGTGGGATCTGGCGATCGCCGCGCGCATCAACCTCGCCATGGAAGCAAGCGTTGCCGGCGGGATACCAATCCATGCGATTCTTCGCGAAGGAATTTCGGGGGACCGTATCAAAGCCCTGTATGGGATTCTCAACGGCACTTGCAACTACATCCTCACTGAGATCGAGCAGCGCGGCGCGAGCTTCGAGCAGGTGCTGGTGGAGGCACAGCGCGCCGGTTATGCGGAGGCCGATCCTTCAGCCGATGTGGATGGTCACGACGCGCGGTCCAAGCTGGCCATCCTCGCTGCCCTCGCGTTCGGAGAGCGCATCGTTCCAGGGGACATTTACTGCGAAGGCATCCGCCGCGTCACGCCGATCGACTTTCAGTATGCCCATCAGTTGCATCACACCATCCGTTTAATCTGCGCAGCGCGTCAAACCCCCGCCGGTCTGATTCTCTCCGTGCGTCCGTCGCTGATTCCGGACTCCACGATTCTGGCGAGCGTGCGCGGTGCATACAATGCCGTTTGGGTGAAGGGGCAGTACGGCGCGGATACGTTCTACTATGGACGCGGCGCGGGTTCGCATCCCACTGGCGTCGCTGTAGTCAGCGATCTGATGCGCGTGGCGCGCGAGATCCGTTCCGGGAGCCCTGAACGCGTTTCTCCGTTCGCGCATGCGCGGCTCGGTGAGTATTGTCCCATCCCGGTGACGCTGCAGGAGTCGGCCTATTTTCTTCGTTTCCGCGTTCGGGATCGCCCAGGCATCATCGCGAGACTCGCGTCCGCCCTGGCAGCAGAGAAGATCTCGATCGAAGCCATCCTCCAATTGCCGAACGAGGATCCGAAAGACCTTCCTTTCCTGATCACGGTTGAACCCGCCACGGAACAGTCTGTCCGCGCCGCGGTCGCACGCATGGCCGAATTGGATTTCTTGGTGGAACCACCGCTGGTGATGCCGATGGAAAAGTCGTTATGAGTATTTGAAAAATTCGATTGGGTCCAGCGCCGTGATCTTCCATTTCTTCCCCTGCCGCGCGATGGTGCACTTGAGGATCGCCCGCTTGGGTTGCTGATCTGTAATTTCGAGGACCCAGTCCAGCTCCAGCGTTCGCTTTTGATCGTCGCCTTCGTCGGTCACGATCTCGATGGCTGAACCGACCTCGGCAGCGCTCAGCAGGCTCTCAATCTCGTCCCGCAGCGTCGCATATCCCACCATATTTCGATCGAAATGATCGAGAAATTCGGAAGGATTGTTCTGCGCGAGATCCCCAGCCACATCGCGAAAGAACTCGACTACATCCTGGGGCGTCTGCGCCAACGCCAGCGTTGCGGCGATTAGAAATAACGCTATTCTCACGTTCGATAACTTGCGTTGATCCGGATATATTCTTCGGTCAGATCGCAGGTCCAGAAGGTGGCGCGGCCCCGGCCTCGTCCCACAATCACAAAGCGGATCAGGCACTCATGTTCGTCCAGCTTTTTCTTGAGTTCTTCTTCTGAAAAATCAGCGGCCAGACCAGCGCGGCAAACCGGAACGCCTTGCAGATCGATGTTGGTGCGAGCGGGATCGAACACCACTCCCGAGTACCCCGCCGCGCTCAGAATTCGGCCCCAATTCGGATCGGATCCCGCAATCGCGGTCTTGACCAGCGGCGAGTTCGCGATGGCCCGCGCGATTCGTTCCGCCGCCCTATCGCTGGCCGCGCCCTCCACTTCGATCGTCACCAGCTTGCGGGCGCCTTCACCGTCCGCCACAATTTGTTTGGCCAGCGATTCGAGCACTTCGCCCAGGGCATCTTCCAATGCTTTGACCGACGGCGAGACGCCGGACGCTCCATTCGCCAGCACCGCGACCATATCATTCGTCGAAGTGTCGCCATCGACCGAAATGCGATTGTAAGTCCGCCCAATGACGCGTTTGAGTACGCCTCGCAGGACGCCGGGCAAAACGAAAGCATCTGTCATTACAAAACCCAGCGTAGTCGCCATTCGTGGATGAATCATCCCCGAGCCCTTCGTCATCCCCGCGAATTTAGCCCCTTTTGCTTGACTGAACGCAATCTTGACCCGCGTATCCGTGGTCATCATGGCGCGAGCGACATCCTCGAATCGCGACTCGTTCAACTCGGCCACGAGTTTGGGAATCGCATTTACAATCAGCCGCGAATCCAGCTCGACGCCAATCACGCCAGTAGAAGCCGGCAAGACTTCTTCCGGTTTCACGCCCAGCTTTGCCGCCACGGCTCGCGCGCAATCTAAAGCTACCTGTTTGCCGGTCTTGGTGGCGCAATTCGCGTTACCGGCGTTCACCACCACAGCGCGCACCCGGTTGCGGGCTTTGCGCAGATGGTCCTTGGAAAGGAGCACCGGCGCGGCTACCACGCGATTCTGCGTGAACACGGCTGCCGTCACCGCCAGTACATCCGAAACGATCAACGCCAGGTCATCCCGCGTAACTTTCCGGATTCCCGCGTAGGTGGAAGCATACCGATATCCGAGCGGCGTATTCATGCCAGAACCTCATTCCCCTCGAGCGCGAACCCATTCAGAAATGCCTGCGCCGCGATTCTGTTTTTGCCTTCCAATTGCACCTCCAGGATTTCGATGGACGCCTGTCCGCAACCTGCGTACAACCTTCGCTCCATCACCGTGAGCGCACCCGGCGCCAATTCCATATTCGCCAGGACGCCCTTCCAAATATGCAATCTTTGCCCGCGCAGGAAAGTAAAGCATCCGGGCCAGGGCAGGAACCCCCGAATGCGATTCAGGATCTCCGTGGCCGGAAGCCGCCAATCGATCTGGCCGTCTTCCTTCTTCAGAATCGGCGCGTAGGTGGCCTGAGCGTCGTCCTGAGGCTCCGGTTGTATGTTGGGCAGCTCCGCCAGCGTGCGCAGCAAAAGATCCGCGCCCGCGATGGCCATCCGCTCGCTCAGTTGCGGCGCGGTCTCTGCTTTGCCGATAGCTGTTTCCCACTTCAGCAACATATCACCAGTGTCCAACCCTGCGTTGATTTTCATCGTGGTGACGCCGGTCCGGGTCTCTCCGCGAGCGATCGCCCACTGGATCGGCGCCGCCCCGCGATACTTCGGAAGCAGTGACGCATGCACGTTGATGATGCCGGCGGGCGGAATATCCAGAATTGCCTGCGGAATAATCTGTCCATAGCCGACCACGACCATCCCTTCCGGATTCATCGCTCGCAATTCCTCCACGACTTCGGGCCGGCGCGCTCGTAGTGGCTGATGTACCGGAAGCCCTAGCCTAAGAGCGGCATCCTTCACGGGCGGCATGGCGTCCTTCTGCCCTCGCCCCTTGGGCCGGTCCGGTTGAGTGAACACGGCCACCACGTCGTGATTCGCGGCCACCAGTCGCTCGAGGCTCGGTACCGCAAAATCCGGAGTCCCTAGAAAAACCAATCTCACTTATCCCACTCGCCCAACTTCTGAAGCTTCCGGATTTTCCTGCGAATCAGATCGCGCTTCAGCGGGCTGATGTGATTAATGTACAGAGTCCCATTCAGGTGATCCGTTTCGTGCAGCAGCGCCCTTGCCAGCAGATCCTCGCCGGCCATCTCGAACTCAGTCCCTTTGGCATCGCGCGCCCGAACGGTTACCTTATTCGCGCGAGTTACCTGTTCGCGGAATGTCGGCAAGCTCAGGCAACCCTCTTCGCTCGTCTGGGAGCCCTCTCGACGGATGACCTCCGGATTGATGAGAACGATTTTTTGGGTCGGATCTTCACCCGTGCTTACGTCGATCACCGCGACTTTTTTCCCTACGCCAATTTGGGGCGCGGCCAGACCAACCCCGCGCGCCGCGTACATGGACTCGAACATATCCTCCACCAGCTTGTGTAGTTCCGGGGTATCGAATTCCTGGATCTCTTCCGCCGCCTGTTCCAGCACTGGTTGCCCATACTTCACGATCGGATAAATCATCAGAAATTCTTCACCTGTTCGAGATAACCTTCATAATTCCGCTTGGTCTCCAGCAGAGAATCTCCTCCAAATTTTTCGAGCATCGCTCCCGCTAGCACCAATGCAACCATGGCTTCGCCAATCACGCCTGCGGCCGGAACCACGCAGACATCGCTACGTTCGTAGGCGGCGAGCGCCGGGTCCCGCGTCTCCAGGTCAACGCTCTCCAGGGGACGCCGCAAGGTGGAAATAGGCTTCAGCATACCCTGCACGACCACGTCCTGCCCGTTGGTCATCCCCCCTTCCAATCCGCCGGCCCGATTGGCGCCGCGGGTGAACCGGCGCTCGTCGCGGTCGTAGTGAATGGTGTCCTGCACCTTGGAGCCAAATGATGCTGCACCGGCTGCGGCGCGTCCGATTTCTACTCCCTTTACGGCTTGAATCGACACAATCGCTTGAGCCAACTTGGCGTCCAGGCGCGTGTCCCATGCGATATGGGAACCCAACCCCGGCGGCACGCCGTGCGCGACCACCTCAAAAACGCCGCCAACGGTCTCGCCGGTTCGATAGGCTTGGTCCACCACGGCTTTCATGCGTTGTTCCGCTTCCGCGTCCACACAGCCCAGCACAACCTCATCCTTTTGGCTGAGCGTGACCAATTCTTCCCAGGCCGCTTCTCTCTCCAGTGACGCTTCTCCAACGCGCACCACGTGGCTCAGGATGCCGACCCCGAACTCGCCTAGAAATGCCTTCGCCAGCGCCCCTACCGCCACGCGCGCCGTCGTCTCCCGGGCGCTGGCCCGCTCCAGGATGTAGCGTGCGTCGTGGAAATTGTATTTGAGTGAGCCTGCCAGGTCGGCGTGCCCGGGCCTGGGGCGGGTGACTGGCTTGCGCTTGTCTTCGGCGCCGTCTATATCCTCTACCGGCAGCGCCTCAGTCCAATTCTTCCAATCTTTGTTTTCGAGCAGAATGGCAATGGGAGAGCCGATGGTTCTCGAATGCCGCACGCCGCTCACAATTCGGGCGCGATCCGTTTCGATCTTCATCCGCCCGCCCCGGCCATAGCCCTGTTGCCGTCTCCACAATTCGTGGTCGACCGCTTCCACTGAGATGGGGACCCCGGCGGGCAGACCGCAAAGTGTCGCTACCAGGCACTCGCCGTGCGATTCGCCTGCTGTTTCGAACCGAAGCATGGGGAAAGAAATATGGTAGCAAGGCCGAAGCGCGGCACAGCACCGAGCGCGCTCGCCTAGTTTAGAAAAACCACGCGCTCCGTTGCGTTGTGCGGCGATGTTTAAAGCTTTACCAAGAAAAAGAGCCGCGAAAGCTTCGCGGCTCTGAAGAATTCGAATCGTCGAATTAAGTGGAGGTCCTGCTAACTGGCGTTGAAACCAGACACTACTTTGGAAAAAATGGTTGTGACCGAAGGCATGATGGTTGGCGGCAGGAACCCGGCCACCACGATAGCCAGCGCGGCAGCCAGCAGAGCGTACTCAATCATGTCCTGTCCGCGAACGTCGGTCCAAAATCGGTGTGCCGCGAGTACAAGCGCACGGCGCGGGACGCGTTCGCTGAGGCAAGAGAAAAAACGCGTCCCGCTGCGTTGTGCGCGACGTTCACTGATTAGGTTCGCCATGGTCGTAATTCCTTGCATTGCTGAATTCGACTTCTGCTACTATCTTGCAGGAAACGAGGGAAACAGACAAGAAATAATTGATCGTAGCTCCCTTGCAACAAAGGCCCTAAATTAAAGGGACTAGGATGAATCCCCCAGGTACTTCCTAAGCACTTTTCCTTAAGGATTTGTTTGGGCCGGATACCGGACCACAGTGAAATTACCTAGTGTGACGGTATCACTGCCGCTCCCGGCCATCTGTCCCTGAAGCGATATCGTCAGATTCGCGCTGATATTTGCGCCGGCGGAGCCCGCGGAGTTTGCCGGACTCAGTGTGTTTCCCCAGCTTTGCGCATCCCACGATTGGCCGCCCGACATTACGCCAAAGCCGAGCTTTCCCACGAAAGCGGTCTCGGCGGCAACGCAGGTCCGCGATAAGATCGTCGCGCCAGCCCACAGAATGTTTCCAGTGAATCCCGTAGAAGTTCCCGAATGAGAATATTGAAACTGCACCTCGACCCGGTCGCCGACGCCCAGCAAGCCCGCGGGAATCGTGCAACTGCCTAATTGCGTCAACGCCGATCCCACACTGGTCGTTCCAACGCTACTGCAAATCACCTGAGGTGACGTCAGCGAACCGAGTGGATTGCTCGGATTGGCGTATCGATAGTTCGCCAGCAGCAGGTCGCCGGTCTGAGGGGTCGACGCTAAAACGAACGAGATTGAATTGCCGCTGAGGTTGTAATCCGTCCCTTGCTCCATCAGGAGGCCGTTCCGGAACAAATCCAGGCTCGCCGCGGGTGAGGGCGCAAACGCCAGCGTAAACGATGTGTTGGATCCGTTCACGGCCCCGGAGGGAACCTCGCCATCGGAGAAGGATGGCAGCACGCCTCCGCCGGACGATCCGCAAGGTCCGGAACTGCCGTCTACGTGAACGCAATCGCCCAAATCGCCCGCCGCGCCGTCGATCTGCCCCGAACTATCGATGATGGCCGCTCTTCCGATCGCGTACGAGATGCCCTCCAGCGGCCGCGCGGCGAGCTCCGTTTCCAGGTTCACGACGTCTGAGATCTCGATCGGCGCTGTGACCGGCGCGGGTCCGATTACCGTGCCCGACGAAACCATAACGGCGGCAACGCGCAGCGCCACGTTGCTCGGTGGCACCGCCCAAACTTGGGTGAACTGGTTGATTCCCTGGCTGTTGAAGGTGACGTTGTACTGCGCGCCGGCCGACGCGGTCGTGGTCGGCACCAATTGCACATTCAGCACCCCGTTCACAATCGGCACGGTTAGATTCGCCGTGGCGATATCCGACGTATCTCCAGCCACGAAGCTGTCCCAGGTAATGTAAAGTGTTCCTGAGAAACGCGTACCGTCGGCGCGATAGAGAATATCCTGTATCGTCGTGAGGGCGGGCTGCCCCGACGCGACGCTCGCAGCAATGATGAGCCACAGGAATGCCTGCCGTCTGAAACTGAGCATGCCACTTGCCTCCCAGCAGCCTCAGTCTAGCGATTAACTTCCAGAATTACGCCTTTCCATGACCTGTAAAGTTGCAGATTTTCAGAGAGATAAACGAAAACGAATGCCGGAAGCGGCTCAGTTGGGGGAGCCGGCCTTAATGATTTCCACGCCCAGGTACGGCCGCAATGCCTCCGGGACTAGGACACTACCATCGGCCTGTTGGAAATTTTCAACAATCGCCACCCAGGTTCGCCCGACCGCGAGCCCGCTCCCGTTTAGCGTGTGGACGTATTCGGCCTTCCCCTTGCCCGATTTCGCGCGAATGGATGCTCGTCGCGCCTGGTACGCCTCGAAATTCGAGCACGAAGATATTTCTTTATATCCGTTCTGGCCCGGAAGCCAAACCTCGATATCGTAGGTTTTTGCCGAGGAGGCCCCGATATCGCCCGTGGACAAAACGACAGTTCTATAGGCCAGGCCGAGACGTTGCAGAATATCCTCGGCGTCGCGTGTCAGGGACTCCAATTCGTCGTAACTCGATTCAGGCCGGGCAAACTTGACCAGTTCGACCTTCTGAAACTGATGCTGCCGGATGATCCCGCGTACGTCGCGTCCGTAAGATCCAGCCTCGCTCCGGAAACACGGTGTATAGGCGCACAATTTGATCGGGAGGCGATCCAGATCCAGCGTTTCGTCGCGATAGAGATTCGTTACCGGAACCTCCGCCGTCGGCGCGAGGTAATAATCCGTGCCTTGGATCTTGAATAAGTCGGCCTCGAACTTAGGCAACTGACCGGTGCCGTACAGGCTCGCCGAATTGATCATAAACGGCGGCAGAACCTCGGTGTAACCGTGGTGGCGCGTGTGCACATCGAGAAAGAAATTGATCAGCGCGCGTTCCAGCTTCGCTCCCAACCCCCAATACACCGCAAAGCGTGCGCCGGTGATCTTCGCCGCCCGTTCGAAATCCAGGATCCCCAACTCGGGACCTAAATCCCAATGAGCCTTCGGAGCGAATGCGAACTCCGGCGGCGTGCCCCAGTGCCGCACTTCGACGTTATCTTCCGCGCTCTTGCCCGTGGGTACCGATTCGTGAGGGAGGTTCGGCAGACCCGCCATCATCAGCCGGAACGACTCGTCCAGCTCCGTAGCCTGTTGGTCGAGTGCCGTGATCCGCTCGCCCATTTCACGGACTTTCTGTTGTTGAGCGCCTGTGTCCGTACCTGCCTTGCGCAGCTTGGCGATTTCCTGGCTCTCCGCATTGCGCTGGGCCTTGAGCTGCTCGGATTCGGTCACCGCCGCTCGCCGCTCGCTATCCAGCTTGCGGAACGATTCGACGTCGAGCACAAATCCGCGATCTCCCAGCCGCTTGGCGATCGCATCCAGATTGTTACGGAAGAACGAAAGATCGTACATCGCTATCGATTCGCGATGTCAACCCACGGCTGGCCCACCGTGGCGCCCGTGTAATCGGCGCGCGGCCGAATCAGGCGATTATTGTGGTACTGCTCCAGAATGTGCGCGGTCCAGCCCGACATGCGGCTCACCGCGAAAATCGGGGTAAACAGATCGATCGGGATTCCGAGCGAATAGTACATGGAAGCGGAGTAGAAATCGACGTTCGCGTTCAGATTCTTCGTCTGCTTCATGTGCTGTTCGATCAGCTTGGACGTCTGGTATAGGTCCAAATGGCCGGTCCGCTTGCCGATTTCTTCCGAAAGCTCGGCCAAATGCGTCGCCCTCGGGTCGATGGTGTGGTAGACGCGATGGCCGAATCCCGGTATCTTGATCTTGTTCGCCAGCCTGTACTTCACATGCTCGATAGCTTTATCCGCCGAACCGGCGTCGAGCAGCATTCGGATGACTTCTTCGTTCGCGCCACCGTGCAGGGGTCCTTTGAGTGCGCCGATCGCCGACGTCACCGACGAATAAATGTCGGACAGAGTCGCCGCCGTGACGCGGGCTGCGAAAGTGGATGCGTTCAGCTCATGATCCGCGTGCAGAGTCAGGGCGATGTCAAACGCCCGTTCCATCACCTCATCCGGACGATTCCCGGTCAGGGTGTAGAGAAAGTTGGCCGCCATGCTCAGCTTCGGATCGCCGGCGACGACCGCCTTGCCATTCCGCAGCCGGTCGAAAGTGGTCACGATGGTCGCGGTCTGCGACATTAGCTTGACCGCTTTCTTCGCATTCGCTTCCGGCGACATGTCGCGCGCGATCGGATCGTAGAGCGAAAGCATGGAAACCGCGGTTCGCAGCACGTCCATCGGCAAAGATTTGCCAGCGCCTCGTAGGAACGCGGTCACCTCCGCGGGAATCGGCCGGCTCTCCACCAGACCCGCCTTCAATTCATCGAGTTCCCCGCGTTTCGGCAGCCGCCCGTGCCACAGCAGATAGATGACTTCTTCAAACGTCGCCTTCTCAGCGAGCGTGTGAATGTTGTATCCGTGGTAGCTCAGAATCCCCGCATCGCCGTCTATAAAGCAAATGCTGGATTCCGCCGCAACGATGCCCTCGAGGCCCGCACCTGTAACCGCCATGATTAATTATTTTTGCTCCCGTTCTGGATTCGTCGAAACTGAGACCTGTTCAACTTAGAAAACACATTCTACCAACTCGCCAACTTCTTTGGTTGATACACTCTAAGTGGAACGATGGGGACCACCACCGGCACCGATCTCGGCGCTCTGTCGAGCAACCTCGGGCGGGACGACCTGCGGCGCGCATTTCGCATCATGTACCTCTCGCGGCGCCTGGATGACCGCGAGATTCTGCTCAAGCGTCAGAACCGAATTTTTTTCCAAATCAGTGGAGCTGGGCATGAAGCCATCAGCGCCGCGGCTGGGCTCGTGCTCCGTCCCGCACACGACTGGTTCTATCTGTACTATCGCGACCGGGCCTTGGCGCTGGCGCTGGGCGTGACTGCCGAGGAGATGTTGCTGCAAGCCGTGGGAGCCGAGGCCGACCCTGCTTCGGGAGGCCGGCAAATGCCCTCGCACTGGGGTTCTCCGCCGCTCCACATCGTGAGTTGCTCATCGCCCACCGGCACCCAGTACCTGCAAGCGGTCGGCTGCGCGGATGCCGCCAAGCGGATCGATCCGGCGTCCGACGCGATTACCTTGGTCACCTCCGGCGAAGGCGCAACCAGCGAGGGTGAATTCTGGGAATCCCTCAATATTGCGTGCCTGGAACGCCTGGCCATCATTTTTCTGATCGAAGATAACGGTTACGCTATCTCCGTTCCCGTTGAAAAACAGACTGCGGGCGGCGATATTTCAAAGCTGGTCTCCGGGTTTCCGAACTTGAAGGTCTTTCGATGCGACGGGGCTGATTTCGTCAATTCGTTCGCGACCATGACCATGGCCGCCGACTATTGCCGTCGTGAGCGCTCGCCCGTGCTGGTGCACGCCCACTGCATTCGTCCTTACTCGCACTCGCTTTCCGACGATGAAAAGCTGTACAAGACCAAAGCGGAGCGCGAAGAGGAAGCGCGCCGCGATCCGGTGACGAAGTTCCCCGAATGGCTGATTTCCGAGGGGGTTCTGGACCGGCACGGTCTCCAGCTCCTGACCCATGAAGTGGAAGTCGAGATTGAGCATGCCACCCAGCGAGCGCTCAAGGCCGCGCCGCCCAATCGGGGTTCGGCGCTGCGCTTTCTCTACTCCGATCGTGTCGATCCGACGTCCGCCGAATTTGAAGCTACCCCGAACTTTGTCGGCGAGCCGCGAACGATGGTGGACGCCATCAATCTGACGCTCCACGAAGAAATGTGCCGGAACAGCAGCATGGTCGTCTTTGGCGAGGACGTGGCGGATGCCAGCCGTGAATCGAGTCTGCCCGAAGTCAAGGGGAAGGGCGGCGTGTTCAAAGCCACTCAAGGCCTGCAGATCGTCTTCGGATCCAAGCGTTGCTTCAACACGCCCATCGCGGAAGCCGGCATCGTCGGCCGCGCGATCGGCATGGCGACATTGGGATTGAAACCTGTGGTCGAGATCCAATTCTTCGACTACATCTGGCCGGCCATGATGCAGATTCGCGACGAGCTCGCCACGCTTCGCTGGCGCTCTCATAATGGATTTTCGGCGGCCGTCGTCATACGCGTTCCCATTGGAGGCTACCTGAACGGTGGCGCGATTTATCACAGCCAGTCCGGCGAAGTCTTGTTCACGCACATTCCCGGTTTGCGAGTGATCTTTCCGTCCAACGCTCTCGATGCCTGTGGTTTGTTGCGCACTGCCATCCGGTCCGACGATCCTGTTCTATTTTTGGAACACAAACGCCTGTATCGTGAGCCGTACAACCGGTCGCCCCATCCCGGTTCCGATTTCACGATCCCGTTTGGAAAGGCCAAAATCGCAAAAACCGGCGCGAACCTCACGATCCTCACGTATGGCGCTCTCGTTCAGAAGTCGCTTCAGGCGGCGCTTCAGGTCGAGCAACGGAAGCCCGGAACGTCCGTCGAAGTGATCGACCTGCGTTCTCTATCTCCCTACGATTGGGAGGCGATTCGCGCATCGGTGGAAAAGACCAGCCGGGTGCTCATCGTTCACGAGGATTGCCTTTCCTGGGGATATGGGGCTGAAATTTCCGCACGCATCGCCGCCGAACTTTTCAGCTCGCTCGACGCCCCCATCGGACGCGTGGCCGCCCTCGATACCTGGGTCGGCTATCATCCTCAACTTGAATCCGAAATCCTGCCGCAAGTGGAAAACATCGTGGCGGAAGCGGATCGCATCCTTTCCTACTAAGGCCGCAAATGAACGCTGATGAACGCGGATAAAGCAGTTCTCTCTTATCCGCGTTTATCCGCGTTCATTTGCGGCCTTCGGCCCCACGAGTGGCTGTTCATTGGATACTTCACCTATGTTGCGGTGGTTGCTGGCTGGTATTTCACACCATGGAAAGCGTGGCTATTGGCCGCGATTGTTGCCACGATTCTCGCCGCCCTCAGCCGGACTCGGTCTGTCTTCCGCGACGTGTTCCCGCTGGCTCTGATGCTCACCGCCTATCGCGAGATGAACTGGTTTGCGCCCAATAGATACGATCATCATCTGGAAAATGGCTGGGTTGTCTGGGACCACTGGCTGCTGAATGATAATCATGTACGGGCGGGCATCGAAAGCCTCGGCGCTTTGCTACCGACGTACTTCGAGCTGTGTTATTTGCTGGTCTACGCCGTGGGGTCGGTGGCGCTGCTGCTTCTTTTTTGCAACGGAAGCTGGAACCGAGTGAACCTTTTCTGGATGGTGTACCTGGCCGGAACACTGGGCGCCTACGCACTCTTTCCGTACTTCCCCTCCGAGCCGCCCCGAACCGTATTTGCGACCGTCGACCTGCCCCACATCATCACCGTCGTGCGCCGCTTCAATCTATGGATCCTGGGAGGGTACAGCATCCATTCGAGCGTCTTTCCTAGCGCACACGTCTCTTCCGCGTTCTCAGCGGCGTGGGCGCTGCTCGTGACCGTCCCCCAACGGAAATGGATCGGAGGCCTGATGGCCTTCTATGCAGTGTCCGTGGCCGTGGCGACCATCTATGGCCGCTACCACTACGCAGCGGACGCGGTAGCCGGTCTGGCGGTGAGCTTTGCCGGACTTGTGGCGATCAACTCATATTCGCCGCAGGACCAGAAACGGTAGCATCACGATCGCCCACACCAGGTGCAGCGCGCCGCCGACCGCGATCCCAATAATCCGGAACGGCAATAGCAGCAGCCAGACGAGCGGGTAAATGAGCAGGGCGAAAATCGCGATCGGCCAGCACAGTACGAACAGGATGCACCACAGAAGAAATGCAAACATTTTGCGTTTTTCCTTCTTGAGTGTACGTAACCCGCACGCAGAAAGTTCGACGAAAAGTCAGGCCGGCATCCAGCAATCCGCTCCGCCGTTTCGTGCCGCAGCGACCACCCGGCCGCGACGCTCCAGGTACTCCAAATGGGCCAGAACCTCGAAAACCGCAAAGTGGTGATGAAATGGCGATAACTTGCCTTTCCACATTTCCTCCACCAGCGCGTGGGCGGTTCTGGGCTCGCGCGTGATATGCGCCACGATCTGGTCGCAGCGCATGGCGTGATGGGCCGTGGTCGCCTGAATCCTTTCGCGATGTCCGCGGAACGGGCCCCCGTGGGACGGCAGGATCAGATCGACATCCAGCGGCTCCAAAAGCTCCAAGGACTCCAGGTACTCCGCCAGCACGTCCTGACCGGGCTGCCAGCCGATGTTGGGCGTAATGAATTCGAGGATGTGATCGCCTGAAATCAGGTACCGATGCTCCGGCGAGTACAGGCACGCGTGGCCCGGCGAATGGCCTGGAGTCCATAGGACCTGGAGTGTGCCGCCGCGAACCGGGATCTGCTCGCCGCCCTCGACGACCCATTCCGGATCATGCGGATGGTATTGCCGCCGGATCTCCCGCATGGATCGCTCCATAAGCGCCTGCATCTCTTCGGGAACGCCGGCCTTCTTCATGGCCAGCGTGAAGAAAGGATTCCGGCTCTCTCGCGTGACCATCCCGAGATACTCCGCTTCCGCCCGGTGCATCACCAGGCGAGCCCCACTCAGTTCCAAGATTTTCCAGGAGAGGCCGATATGGTCCGGGTGCAGGTGTGTCAGAAACAGCATCCGGATATCGGACCACTCGATCGGTTTCGGCCGGGACTTCAGCGCGCCTTCCAGTACGTCAAAACATTCCGGAGTGGCGAGACCGGAGTCCACGAGAAGATAACCGTCCTCGAGCTCTACCAAGTGGACGTTAACGGATTCCAGTTCCCACGGCATGGGAAGGGTGATAGTGAAAACGCCGGGTGCCGGATTAGTCATGCCACGGCGTCCGCGGCATGATAGGAACTCCGGACCAACGGTCCGCTCTCGACGTGTTGGAATCCCATTTCGAAGCCGCGCCGCTTCAGCTCGGCAAACTCTTCTGGGGCGACGTAGCGTACGATCGGCAGATGCTTCGGGGAAGGCCGGAGATATTGGCCGAGGGTCAGGATGTCGACGTTGCTCTTGCGCAGATCGGCCATGACCGCAAGAACTTCGTCAATCGTCTCGCCGAGCCCCAGCATGAGCCCGGACTTCGTCGGAATCCCTGGCCGGGCACTCTTCGCGTAGGCCAGCATATCGAGCGAACGCTCATAGCGCGCACCTAAACGGACCTGCCGGTAGAGCCTCGGAACCGTCTCAGTGTTGTGATTGAGAATCTCCGGCGCCGCGTCGAGCACGATATCCATGGCCGCGTGCGAGCCTTGAAAATCCGGCACCAGGACCTCGACGCCGCATACGGGCACTCGCTCCCGAATCGCCCGAATCGTAAGCGCGAACAATTCCGCGCCGCCATCTTTGCGATCGTCACGATTCACGCTGGTGACCACCGCGAACTTGAGCTCCAATTTCGCGCACGCTTCCGCGACCCGGCGAGGTTCGTCGTAGTCCACTTCGAGAGGCGCGCCCTTCTGTACCGCGCAGAATCCACAGCGGCGCGTGCACACGTTCCCCAGGATCATGAACGTGGCCGTGCGGCGGTTCCAACAATCCCCGATATTCGGGCAAGCCGCGCTTTCGCACACGGTATGCAGCCCGAGCGTCTCCACCAGGTTCTTCAAATTGCGGTAGTTATCGCCGACGGGAGCGGGCGCACGCAGCCATGTTGGGCGTGGCGCTTTCGATTCAATGGTGACGAGCACTCTTCTTCATTCTATCTATCTGGCTTTCGAGAATTCTCGATTCATCGAAATTAACCGCGCGCCGGAAGAAATCCGGAGCCATCTCGAATGCGCGGCGGGGAATCAACCCCACCAACTGGCTGGACCGAACCCGCGTACCCAGACGCTCGGCTTCTTCGGATATGGCGGCGTACAAGCGGTCCAGCGGGATGTGCTCGAAATCCGTGAGATTCATCGAGACCTGGGCACAATCCTGGGAGGCGAGATACCTGCCCATTGCCTTCACATGCGCAAATCCACCGGAGGATTCGCGAATCTTTCTCGCGATGGCGGCCGCAATGGGCGGGTCACGAGTATCGAGGTTGATGTTGAAAGCGATCAGGAACCCGCGTGCGCCTATCACGGACGCCCCGGCTTCAGGATGCGACGCGATTGTGCCGATATCAGGCGGCTTGCCATCAAAGCCGGGCCTTCTGACCTTTTCCAGGCGTCGCCGTTCAGGAATTCGCGCGGCTGCTTCATAAAAATAAACCGGGATGGCGTAACTTCGCCACAGCTCCTCGCCGGTCCGATGCGCGATCTCCACGCATTCCTCGAGGGTTGAGCCCTTTAGGGGTACGAAGGGAATCACATCCGCTACGCCCACGCGCGGATGGACGCCCTGGTGCACCCTTATATCGATCAGTTGGGCCGCCTTCCAAGCTCCGCAAATCGCACCTTCCATCACGGCGTCCGGCTCGCCGGCAAAAGTGACCACGCTGCGATTGTGATCGATATCCGATTCCCATCCGAGCAAGAGCACACCGGGGACGCGTTCGATCGCCTCCACGATCGCGCGCACCTTGCTCGCGTCTCTACCTTCGGAAAAATTCGGGACGCATTCGATCACCGCTGTACGATGATAAAGAGTGCGCGCCAAGCAAGGCAAGCGGTCGCCTAAACTCAAGACATTAGACCGGGTCTTCTCGAAGACGGGTCTCGGCTCGCGCACGGAGGCCCGAAGCTGGATTGGCGCGGGCCGCGTGGCCGTCAACGGCAAGAAAATCCAGACGCCGGATTTCTGGGTCGATCTGGACAAGGATCGGGTCACTCTCGACGGCCGTCCGCTGGGAGCGCGTCGCAAGATTCATCTGCTGCTTTACAAGCCGAAGGGTTACCTGACCACCTACAAAGATCCGGAAGGCCGCCCAACCGTTTACGATCTGCTGCCGGGCGTCGACGAGTGGATCTTTCCGGTAGGACGCCTCGACCAGAACACCACCGGCTTGCTCATCATGACGAACGACAGCGCGCTTGCTGAGTACGTCATGAATCCCGAATCGAAGCTGCCCAAAACCTATCTGGTGAAGAGTTCGTTGCTGCTAACCGATGAGCAGCTCGACCGGCTTCGCCGGGGCGTCGAATTGGATGACGGTCTCACGCGGCCTGCCGTGGTTCAACGCATCCGCGATTCCGAGCGCTACACGTTTTTCGAAATCACCATTACCGAAGGCCGATACCGGCAAGTCCGCAGAATGGTGGAGGCGTTGGGGGCTACCGTGCTCAAACTGGTTCGGGTGCGGATTGGGCCTCTTGCGATCGATGGGCTCGAAATCGGCAAGTACCGGTCGCTCACGCCGGAGGAGGTTCACGAAATCTACGGTTTCGCCGCCGCGCGCAGAAAAGCCAGAACCGAAGAAAGCTCCGCGTCGGTATAAGAGCCGAGAATCGACGCGTGACGCCACCGGCTGCCCGCGGCGATTTTCGCCTCGCCCGGCTCAAATGTTCGAAGCACCGGGGGCGGCGTGGTGAGGTCGTAGAAGACCGTATGTGTTTTCCCTTGGCTGACCACCAGGGCCGGCATCGCCTCGCCGTTGACGGTTGCGGTGCTCACAGCTGGCGTCGCCAGAGCGCGCAGGGCCGTAACGTCCGCGGGAACCTTGCTGATGGGCGATGCGACGGCCATCCCCATTCCGCTGACTTCGTGGCACGTCGCACATCGGCCAAAGCTGCGCACTGCGTCGTAGAAGAGCTCTCGGCCGCGCTCGGCGTCCGGCGGAAGGGATGCACGCGACGGCCCGCCTGCGCGTCCCGCGGCTCCCACGTTAGGTGTTGCAATTCCGTTCAAGCTGGCAACGTACGCAACCACCGCGATCACGTCATTGCGCGCGAGAACGGTGCCGAATGCCGGCATGGATGTTCCGGGCAAACCGCGAGTGGTCGTGGTGTTGATGTACGCCTCGTCAAAGCCGCGGGCAGCGAGTCGAGGCGCACCCCCGCCCAATCCGCCCTTCACCGCGTGGCAGTACCCTGTCGCGCAAGTCTGGTTGAAAACTCCTTCGCCCTGCGCGATCACATCTTGTACGTTCTGGCTCCAAGCGGGAGACGAAACCGCCAACCACAGGAGGGGCAAAAAGCGCATGGCGTCTATCATAATAGATATTCACCTTGGAGAGAATTTGCCCTGAGACGCCCGAGCAGCTTGCGGAATCACTCCACGAGCTCGCATCCGCGCGACGCACGATCCGCCTGGGCGGGAAGTTTTCGAAGGACCGTCTGGGCGGCGTGGGCGAACCGGCCGATGTCACGGTTTCGACGGCCGCGCTGAAGCGCCTGCTCCAGTATGAACCTCGCGACCTGACCGTCAGCGTGGAAGCCGGGATGCCTTTTGCCGAACTCGTGCGCATCCTCGCCGAGCGGGGCCAGATGCTGCCGCTCGATCCATCCTGGGACGACTCCACGGTGGGCGGCGTTGTGGGCGCGAATCTCAACGGTCCGCGGCGACGTCTCTACGGGGCCGCGCGCGACATGATCATCGGCATGACTTTCGCGACGCTCGAAGGAAAGCTAGTCAACAGCGGCGGCATGGTGGTGAAGAACGTCGCCGGGTTGGATATGGCGAAATTGATGGTCGGTTCGTTCGGCACACTCGCCGCGATCGCCGTAGTGAATTTCAAAGTGTTCCCCGCGCCCGAGCAGTCCCGCACTTTCGTAATGGAGTTTGCGACGGCCGCCGAGGCGTTTGAGGTCCGTGACCGGATTCTGCGTAGCGCGCTTCAGCCCGCCGCGATCGACCTGGTGAATTGGCCTTCCGGTTTCCGGCTCTTAGTTCGCGCAGGTGGAAACGAGCGTGTTCTGGCCCGTTACGCAAACGAACTCCCGCGCGCCACGGTCTGCGATGAATCGATCTGGGACGAAATTCGCCAGTTCACACCGCGATTCCTCGCCGATCATCCGCGTGGCGGCTTGGTGTCCATTTCCACTCCGCTCACGGAAATGCCCGCCGCTGTTTCTAAGCTCGATGTCCCCTGGATCGCTCGTGCGGGAACCGGCGTCATCTACGCTCATTACGCGGAAAACCCGCCGCCAGTCGAATTGGGCAGCGACTCTGCGATTATGGACACGGTGAAAAACATGCTCGATCCTGGCCATTTGCTCAACCGCGGGAGGCTCTATGGCCGTATCTGACGCGCCGCGTCAAGCCGATCTCGATACCTGCGTACATTGCGGGCTCTGTCTCAACGCGTGCCCTACCTATCGCGAGCTGCATGTTGAGATGGACTCCCCGCGCGGGCGCATTTATCAGATGGTGCAAGTTGCCAATGGCGCGCCCATCACGGACGCCTATATGCAGCACATCGACCTGTGCCTTGCCTGCCGCGCGTGCGAGACGGCGTGTCCTTCAGGCGTCAAATATGGCCGCTTGGTAGAAGCCGCACGGGCGGATATCGAGAATCGTGTGCGCCGACCGCTGGCCGCGCGCTTCGTGCGCAGTCTGGTTTTCGATCATTTGCTGCCCAGCCGGGCGAATCTCAAGCTCGCCGGCGCAGCGCTACGCTTTTATCAGGCGTCCGGACTTCAGAAACTCGTGCATGGCCTGTTGCCCAAGCGTATTCAGGAACTCGAATCGCTGGCGCCCACGGTCGAATCGCCGACGTTCTATCAGCACATGGGCAAGGTGTTTCCCGCTCAAGGCGAGCGCAAGCACCGCGTCGCTTTGCTCTCGGGCTGCGTCGCGAACCTGTGCTTCGCGCGCTTGAATGAAGCAACGGTCCGGGTTCTTCAGGCCAACGGATGCGAAGTGACCATCCACGATGGACAGACCTGTTGCGGCGCGCTGCACGTCCACGCCGGATTGCGCGATTCAGCCCGTAAATTGGCGCGCCAGAATATCGACGCCCTGGTCGACGGCGGCTTCGATGCGATTCTGACCAACGCTGGCGGTTGCGGATCGACCCTCAAAGAATACGACGAGTTACTCGAAGGTGACGACCGAGCGCGCCGCTTCGCCCATCTGGTGAAGGATGTTAACGAGTTCCTCGCCTCCATCGAGTTGAATCCCCGGATGGGCGAAGTCCGCGCCACGGTGACCTATCAGGATTCGTGCCATCTGGCTCACGGCCAGCGCGTGCGCTCCGCTCCGCGTCAGTTGCTGAGGCGCGTCCCCGGGTTGACGCTTGAGGAAATGCGGCTATCGGACATGTGCTGCGGCAGCGCCGGCATTTACAACGTGGTCCATACGGACATGTCCATGGCGTTGCTCGAGAAGAAAATGGATTCGGTCAACGCCACTAGCGCCGAGCGCATCGTCACCGCGAATCCCGGATGCATGTTGCAGCTTCGAGCCGGAGTAGAGCGTCACGGCCACGGCCAGCAGGTGTTCCACGTCATGGAGATTCTCGACGAAGCTTATAGTCGGGCGGGATCGTAAGATTACCGCGGCCCTCACTGAATGAGCGTGAAGATGCGGGGGAGTCGACAATCCGGGTGTTTTCGGAGCGAAGTCGTTTGACCGTGCCTAAATCGGTGACGCTAGACGATACTTTATCATCTAGTAAAACCCTGCGACGGAAGAACAAAACGGGACTGTGAAAACCCTGATTTCGTTGGGCCTGGGTTGGTCCCGAAACTTACTCTTTATGCTATGCGACACGAAGCGCGCTGGCGGCCAACGGGGGCCGTGCCATTGGAACGCCGTCAAGCCACCGCCGGGCCTGCGAAATTAATTGTCAGGCTCCCGTAGTAACACGCTCACGGCTCTGTCCAGGACCTCATCCCGACCCTGCTGAATTCCCGCCAGCGTGGAATCCACCCAAACATCGGGAAGAATCCCCACTCGCTGAAGAGGCCGTCCGTCCGCGTGCCTTATGCTCATCGCGGCGAAATGGGCCTGTACCGCGCCGGGCAAAACGATACCCGTGACTTCGCCGTCGGTTCCAGCTGTCGGCGTTCCCACAAAGACCACCTTTTTCGCCGCTTCCAGAAACAGCGCCGTATGTTCGGACTGGCTGAACGCACCCGCATCGATCAGCACCGCGGCCCTGCCGTGATAAGGTGCCTTTCCCCCCGGATGTGCGTACTGGACTGTATCTTCAACCGTGGCGGCCAAAGGGTCCGGACCATGCCAGACGCGATATCGAAGCAGAGCGGCCGCGACCGCCCTGTCCGTCAGCCGCGCCGCAATACGGGCAAACGCGTTGCTTCCGACCGAGCCGCGTAAATCGAAGATAATTCCCGCGGCGCCCATCATCGAGTCGAAGGCGCGATCCACATCGCCCGAGGGCAACCTTGTCAGATCGATGTAGCCGAGCCCGGAGGGCAGAAGTCCAAAATTCGCCTCCATCACCGGTGCGGGACGAACGACGGCAAACGGGCGATTTCTCTCCAGTTCTATTTTTGCTCGTCGCTGCCGTCCGGTCTTCGCACGCCCACGCCGACGCGCGGTTCAGGTCCCGCAAGAAGGTACCGGTCGGCGGTCAGACTTCCGGATTGAACCGTGGACCAGGGGAACAGATCCATCAGCGATCTTTCCCGATCCAGGGCCGGCTTCCCCCCGACGGTCCTGATTACGTCTCCTCTGGCGATCCGCGGCGCGGCGGAAGCGGTAACCGTAATCCGCCCGTCGATATTCCGCAGCGTGACGTCCGGCTGCATGCCGAGTTCGTTCAGCAAGGCTCCGGTGTATGCCCCGACGAACGAATGCCCGTCGTGCGTGCGTGCGGCCAGCCGCCCGATCGCCAACCGGTAGTCACGGCCGGTCTGCGCCGCTTCAAACTGAGGTATGAATTCTTCGAGGGCGGCTTCCCATCCCTCGAGCGAATCCGGGTAGCCGTAAAAATAGTGGATCGCGTTCCAGTATCGCGCAAGCCCCAACAACCGGTATTCGCGGGCCGGCAAGTTGCCGGCATAGGGATCGTCGGCATCCCTGATATCGGTGTTCGCGGATACAGGCTCGGCGGTTCGGATGGCCGCGCGAATGCCGCTCCACAGGGTCATGACGTAGGGCGCGCGCTTTGGAACGTTTTCCCAGTCCGCGTAATAACCGCTGGCGGTCGAGGATCCGGTGCCTGGAAAACCGGACCGCGTGATTTCCCTGCACTGGCAGATGATCGGAATCGGCTCGGGCGCGTCGCCCGTAAGGACCAGTGTCTCCGGGTCATCAAGTCTCGCGAGCATTCCTGAAATTGCCCGCGCGAAATCGTCTTTGGACGCGGCATCTCCGGCCGGTCGAACGGCGGTGATGAAGGCTGAATCCCAGTTGATCGGCCTGGATGCGACGAAGGGATGAAAGAACCGGATTGTTCCCCACAGGCGAATCAGTGACGCAAGACGTTCAATTCGACTTACTCCCGATTCCGGCTCGATGCGCTTCAGAACGGCGTTCAAATCGCCTCTAAGCCGTATTTCGCCGTTGCTGGATGTCCCCGTCAGCGAAAGCTGCCGCAGCCTTCCGCCCGCTGGGATCGAAATGGTAAAGGTAATCTGGTCGCCATCGACTTCTCCGCTTCCGATGGGAAAAATCCTTCCCTGAATTTCTTCGGTGCCGGAGAGAGAATTGGCGCTCTGCTGCAACCTCAGAGTGACGGTAACGGACGGAGCGGCGTCTCCCTGCCAGGTGCCCGTCAGATCGGCGCCGAACAGAATGGCCGTGCTGAACAGAAACGCGAACAGCAGCCGCATCATCTCTGTCAGCCTATCATCCCTGGGCCGATTCTGGCTCTCAGCGGGATCGGAATGTGCAGGGAGAAGGACGGGAGGCTAGTCGCCCCGTGGCGTCTCACAAAGGACCTTTTTCGGGACGCGGTGACAGCCGCCGCCACTTCCGATAATCCGGTAGCGTTATGTCAATTGCCGTTTGGAGGCGTAAACCGAAACTGCCCCAACCCAACATTCCGCACGCGATGTCGACGCTTTACCAACTACGCGTGTACCCGATACCGCCGTCGTGTAACAGGGTATGGTCACCATTTTATTGAACAGTTCGTAAAATCCAGATGGAATGGTGGCCGTTTAGGCGATTTTGGGCCGATAGGTTTCTCCTCAGGCTGGCGGCACTGCGCTCTCATGAATCAGCCGCCATTTTTTGGGGCAGCATGGTAATCCCGTACTTCCGCGCGATCTCCATCATGAGCGGCGGAGTCAGCTCCTGCTGATTGCCAAGTTCGGTGAAAAACGCTTCAATGCCCGCTGGGGTGAATCCAAACAGCATGCGCCCAGGCGTCGACCCGATATTGCAATAGCGATGCGGGATACCGCGCGGACTATGGACGAACGTCCCGGGCCCGCCGCGCACGATGTCGTCGCCGCAAACGAATTCAAACTCGCCTTCCAGCACATAGTACGCCTCATTCTCTCGTTCATGAACGTGGAGCGGTGGTCCGACGCCCGGCGCGATGACATCCTCGATGAGGGTCAGTTCGCCGCCGGACTCCGCAGCGGTCAGCTTGAGATTCATCACCTGCCCGCCGTAGGTGATGCAAGGTCCGCCATGGGGAGGCACGTAGTGGATATGGCGGGAGCGATCCCTGGTCATCGATATCTCCTCTTACAGAAAGATACGCCCGCCTCCCGATCGAGTCAACTTCAGCGCGCCCCGGCGGCGGTTTGCTTGGCATCGTGATTATCCTTGCGCAGGTTGGGCAGGGAATCCGTCCGCTGTATAAGGCGGCCTCGGGTACGAGGAGAGCGTGTGCTTGAAACGGGCGCGATGTTGACGCTCTACCAGCTACGCGTGTAACCGATACTCGCGGTCGTGTACCAGGGTATAGTCACAATCTTATTGAACATTTCCTGAATCCAGATGGAATGGTGGTCGTTGAAGTGAACGATCAAGCCCAGTGCCTCGCCGTCGTAGAAGCGATTTTGGACCGACGGATATCCCGTCAGGCTGGTGATGCCGCCTTCTATCCACGTGTATCCAGTCAGCCGCTTGGTTTTCGGCAGTCCGAAGTTCTTCATCAGCCCCAGTTGCTCTGTGTGTGAGCCAAACGGAGTGTGCAGAAAGCCGTAGGACCCGGCGTTTTCGCAGGTATACGCAAACGTGATCTCGCCGATGGGGTCCTTCTTCAGGAACGCGAAAGTATGACCCAGTCCGATGTTGTAGTTGGCCCTGGGTTCCAAGCCCAGGGCGATGGACGCTGCTGAAGCGCCTGTTTCTCGCGGGTACGTTCCTGCTGTGGGCCATCGACCAGCTCCTGCCTCCCGGTCAATTGGCGACGGTGCTTGGGGAAGTCGTGGTATCGGCGTATGTCCTGGATCTCTTCTGGATCATTCAAGAGCAGGGGGCACGCTCTTAGACCGCCTTCACCTCCTCTGGTGACGTCACCCATTGCCGTAACTCTTCACTGAGCGTGTTCAAGCTGTTCGTGATCCGGTCGGTCTCGGTGTTCACGAACGCGTAACGCTCGTCTTCGGAACCGGCGGAATGCACCAGCGCATGATGGTCCTCGCGCAGGTCGGGCAGGGAATCGGGAGCCACGGGCGATCCGCGCAACGCCGCGGCCAGATGATAGAGCGTCAATTCAACATGATCCGCAAAAGGCCGAAACGCATCCCTCGGCGGAGCGGGACTTCCGCTATACAGTCCGGCCTCGAACGCAAGGAGCGCGTGCGCCAGCCGCAGGATCGTCGCCAGAATCGAATTCAGGAGGGCCACGCTCGTGGCGGGCGTGCCTGGCTCCGCGCGAATACGTTCGATGGACGCTTCCAGGTTGCTGCGCGCGAGTCGTCCGGCCAGCCGCGTGCGGGAGACTTCCCGCTCGAGTTCCCGGTCGATTCCGATATCCAGACGCTTAGTGTGCTGGAGGTAGGCTTCACGGACGGCACG